>CADEEA010000006.1:0-29239 GCA_902826245.1 uncultured Alphaproteobacteria bacterium
TCGGCGTGATCGTAGGCGAAGTGCGAAGCGATTTCGCGCACGGCAGTCTCGATCTGGATGTCGACGAAGCGCTGGTAGGCGTCGACGTCGAACAGCGCGCGCGCGGTGTCGGTGACGCGCCAGACGACCACGGCGGCGATTTCGATCGGGTTGCCGCGCTTGTCGTTCACTTTCAGCGTCTGGCCAGTGACGTTGCGCACGCGCAGGGAGATCTTGGTGCGCTTGTACCAGGGCAGCACCCAGCGCAGGCCGGGGATGCGGTCGGTGCCCTTGTAATTGCCGAAAAGTGTAAGGGCTGCGGCCTCGTTGGGTTGCAGCGTGTAAAAGCCGCTGATCGAAAGCAGGAAGGCCAAAGCGGTGACGCCAATGAGTGCGGCGTTTTCCCCGGTTTCGGTGTTGGCGAATTCGGTAAACGACCAGATCATCGCCCCCAGCAAGACTAACGAGATGAGCAGCATAAGCCCGCCATTGGAGGTGGCGGCCTTGCGTTCCTGGGTGCGGTTAAGCGGCGCTGCAGCCATAATCTTCGTCCTCCGTTGCGATCAATATGATATCATACTAGTATTGTCAGTGTTGCTTCGCAAGGGGAAATTGGGGCGTTCACCACGTTCCCAAATCGGCCATTAACGCCGCTGCTGTAAGGGTGGCAGGCTCTAAAGGTCCGTTTTTGGGGCGAAAAATGGTTATCGGGCGGTGGATTTCAGCGCGATTGGCGGCCTTCCGGCACGATCGGCGAGGCAATGTCGCCCTGCTTTGGGGGCTCATGGGCTTCGTGCTGGTCGGCATTTTGGGGATGGCGGTCGACTTTACCCGCGCCCAATCCATCCGCACGCGCATGCAGAACGCCATCGACGGGGCAGTGCTGGTGGCCGAGCGCCTTTCCACGCACTCGCTTGAGGATCGCACCAAGGCGGCGCTGGCTTTCTTCAACGCCGAGATGGGCGATCTTGCCAATGATGCGGTGTTCACGTTGGCCGCTCTGGAAGATGGCGGTCACCGCGGCACCGCTAGCTTTCCAATGGAACTCTCGCTCGCCAAGCTCATCCGCAACGAGGATTGGAACATCTCCGTCGCAGCCGAAGCGATGGCTGACGCGAGCCCGCCGATCGAAGTCGTGCTCGCGCTCGATAACACCGGCTCGATGCGGGATGACATGGACACGCTCCGCGACGGCGCGGAGAATCTCGCGGATTTTCTGCTGAGCCTGGACGGCGACACGGTCAGCGTCGGTCTGGTGCCGTTCGTGGCGCAAGTGAATATCGGCAATGGCAGTTCGCGCCTGGCCTGGATGGATGAGACCGGGGTGAACCCCCATCATGGCGAGTTCTTCGAGGGTCGCTACATGGGCCGGCGCAACACAGTTGGCGGCGCCTGCACCGACGCGGCCTCGTTCCCGACCACCTTTGGCGGCTTTCCCGTGACCTGGATTCGAGGCAACGCGGCAAACCCATCAGGCTACACCAACACGGGCCGATGCTACGCTTTCGCCACTGGCGAAGTGAACCTCTTTGACTTGTACGACAACCTGCCGGCCAGCGCCCAATGGGGCGGGTGCGTGGAAGCGCGGCCGGAGCCGTACGACATCAGCGATGCTGCGCCTGCGATCGCGACGCCCGCGACGATGTGGGTGCCGTTCTTCTCTCCCGACGAAGGCGGCGACGATACCGACAGCAACAATTGGATCACGTCCGGCGCTTACGACCGCAGCGATGTTTTCGGCCTGGGTGGCGGCTTCACCGCCGCGGCCGACAACCGCACGCTGGCGATCTACAAATATCGCGCCGGCGTCACCGTCAGCGTCAGCCATGTCGGGGCCACCAGCGCCGACAAGGGTCCGAACCGCGGCTGCCCAACGCCGATCGTGCCGCTCACCAGCGACGACAGCACCGTCATCACCGCCATCCAGAACATGAAGCACTGGTATGGCGGGGGCACAAACCAGCTCGAGGGTTTGGCCTGGGCCTGGCGGGTGATTTCTCCAGGAGTCCCTTTCACTGAGGGGCGCGCCTACGACGACCCCAACGATCCCGTGCGTAAAGTGATCGTGCTGTTCACCGATGGCGACAACACTTCGCTGAACTCCGACAACAACGGGCTCGAGTCCGACTATGCCGGCCTGGGTTCGCGTCGTGTCTGGCGGGATTTCCAGTATGTGACGTTTCCGGCCGTGGGCTCGCCAGGGATTCCAGCCGCTGACAGGCGGGTGGTCGCCGGCCTCAATCTGGTCAACGATGACGACGACATGGTCGATTATATGAACGATCGCCAAGAGGATTTGTGCGATGCGGTCAAAGCTGAAGGCATCGAGATATATGCCATTGGTTTCCGCATCACTGCAGGCGGTACTGCGGACCAGCTACTCGCGAACTGCGCTACCCAGGACGGCGCCCATTACTATCACGCCGACGACGCCTCCGAATTGTTGGAAGCCTTCGACGCGATCGGCTCAGGGATCGGCGCTCTTCGCCTTACCCATTGAGCGTTCAGCGCGGCGGTTGGAAATTCACGCCGACGCGCGCATGCTCACCGACGGCGCTGGAGCCGTCGGAGCGGGTGGCGCGGGCGCGGTACGAACTCGCCAGCCGAAGCGCTGCGCGGTCAAAGCCGGCGCTTGCTGGCTGGGCTGAGACAACGCTGCACTCCACGGTCAACGCCGGTTGCACGACGCAGTCCAGAACGACGCGGCCGCCAGTGCCGGCGGCGGCGGCGGACGCCGGATAGAGTTCGGCCACGCGGCGCGCGGATGGGGTCTGTGTCCAGATCACGCGTGCAGGCGGCGCTGCGGGTTGCGCATTTGCCGGTGACGGATTGGCGCCTACCGCAATGTCCTGCGTAGGCGCAGGTATCGAAGAGGCGCCGCCTTCAGACGGGACAAGCGATACCGGCCCGCCCGTGCTTGGCTCGTTTGACCAGGATGTCACCGGGGGCGGGGTGGCGGCGGCATTCTCTGCCGAGGCGCGTTGGGTCTCCCGCTGCGGCGGACGTTGCTGCGGCTGCGATTGGGCGTCGCGCCGTGAAATTGGCGGCGCGCTCACGCGACCCGGCTGCGCGGCCTCGGAAAGCGAAACACCGTTGTCGGCGCCTGCCTCCGCGGGCTCGCCAATTGGGGGTGGCGGGGGATAATCGCTGGGCACTTGCGGTTGGCCGGGCCCAGTGGGGAGGCCGCCAAAATAAAAGAATGCGCCGGCAGCAGCGCCGCCGAGGAGTCCAAGCACCAATAACGCACGCAGTGCGCCGCCTTCGCGACGCGGGGGCTCGCGCAATTCGGCGCGATCATATCCGCGGTCAATCGGCGCGCGGGGGGCAGGCGTCTCGACCCGGCGCACCGGCGCTTCGGCGCGGCGCATAGGCGGCGGCTCCACCGCACGCCGCGTCGGCGCAGGCTCGCGCGCCGGCGTGGCGCGCGCCGCAGGGCGCTGTTCGGCGCCGCCCGTGAGGCGTTTCAGCTTAATCTCAGCGACCTCGGAAAAGGCGCCGTCAGTCCCGTAGCGGGCGAGGTAATCCATGAAATCGCCGGGATCGCGGCTGTCGCGGATGGCGCGCCAATGTTCAGCCTCGGCCTCGAGCGGTTCGTTGGAAGCAGGCGCTGCGGGCTTGCGATAGGAAGTTGGCTCGCGCTGCGGCGGTTCGCGCGTGGGCTCGCGTGGCGGCGGCGCTTGGCGTGCGGCCGGCTTTGGCGCTGGACGCGGCGCTGGCGGCGGCGCTTCATAAGCGGGGGCGGAGGGCTGCACGGGTGCTGCGCCGACAGCGGCGCGTGCGGCGTTGACCATGCGGTCCACAGCGAAAAACAGCGAATCCAGCGATGCGTCGTTAGGGTCTCCGTCCCAGCGCGACAGATCGAAAGCCGGGGAGTCGCCGATGCTCGATGGCGGGGGCGGCTCGATCAGGCTGGCGACGACCGCCTTGCCGGAATTGATCACCCGTTGCGCGGCGTCCAGGAATGGGCGCGACCGGATCGAGGCCTGCGACCATACCACCACGCCAGCGCCGCTGGAGCGCAGGGCGGCGTCGTTCGACGGCGCCCCGCCTATGGTGAAGCCGGCAGCCTCGAACATATCCGCCAGCGCCTTCGCCTGCGGTTCGTCCTCGCGGACACAAACAATGAGCACGTCAGCCATAGACGTCTCCCCACACTCGTCCCAACGCCCAGCCCATGCGAATTTAAGGCCAATAGCACGAACGTTTCAGATCGGCACAGAGGAGAATGCCGTTGAATGAGGTGAATTCGCGTCAAAGTACGGAAATAAACGCGCCGGTTTGGTTATTCAGCAGTTCCAGGCCCCCGTCGGCGACGCCATAGCGGGCCCCGGCGAGCTTGAGGCCGCGTTCGCTGATGGCCGCCTTGATGAAGGGGAAGGTGGCCAGATTTTCCAGGGTGACGCGTATGGACTCATATTCCAAGTCCGTGGCCGCGCCCGCCGAGCCGCAGGCGATCCGTCCCTTTGCGGTGTCCAGCAGCGATATCCAGGCGTCGAGAAAGGAGGATTCCGGGCGCCGCGGGCGCTCCTCCAGTGCGGCGGCGACGCCCCCGCAATTGGCGTGACCGAGCACGATGATGGTCTCGACCCTGAGCTGACGCACGGCGAATTCAATAGCCGCGCTGACGCCGTGGAAGCCCGCTCCTTGTTCGAAGGGCGGGGCGAGATTTGCGACATTGCGCACGACGAAGAGTTCGCCTGGGCCGACGTCGAAAATCGTGGCGGGGTCGACGCGGCTGTCTGCGCACGCCAGCACCATCGTTCGCGGCGCCTGGCCCGATTGCGCCAGCCGCCGGTGTAATTCCTGTAGCTCCGGCCAGCGCCGTTCACGATACCTTCGGTAGCCTTCGATCAATTGGTCCATGCGCCGCCTTCAAGCGCGGCTGGATCGAAGACGCAAGGCTCAGCGGTTAATTCCAACGATGAGCCGGCCTCATTGCGGCAAACGCCAAGGAGGATGAGTGCGGTTGGCGCCGGCATTGAAGAGGCAAATGGAATTGCCTGCGGGGTCGCGTAGCCAGGCCTCGCGCCAGAGCCAAGTCTGCAGCTTCGGTTCATGCTCGAACCCAACGCCCGCCGCTTTGAGTCGCAGGGTTTCAGCGTCAACGTCAGCGCACTCAAAATAAATCTGCGGGGCATTGGCCGTTGGAATTTCCCCCTCCGTCAGGTGAAGCGAAAACGTCGCTTCGCCGTCAGGTAGTTCGAAGCGCGCATAATGGGGGCTCTTGACGATGAGCTTCAGCCCCAGCAGCGAATAGAACGCAATCGAAGCGTCAAGATCGCGCGCGGCGGCGGTGATTTGGTTCAGGCGCATGCGTTGACCTTAGCAGCGTGTCCGAATTCAGCCAGCGTTGCATTTAGTACGACGCTAACAAATGGTTTTCGGAGTTAGCATCATGCCTTTTCGGATCACCGGCCTCGACCCTCTGCCATTCCTGCCGCTTTTTGCACGGGCCGACGCCGAATTGGCGGCTCGCTGCATCCAGCGCGTCCGCGTCGCCGAGAAGCCCGGCGCGCCTTGCCGGGTAACGCTCGATGACGCCGAAATTGGCGAGGAGATTCTGCTGCTGAGCTACAAGCACCAGCCCGCCGCGACCGCCTATCGTCAACAAGGGCCGATCTTTGTCCGCCGGTCTGCCGCGAGATTTGATGCGGACGGTACAATTCCGCCAGCGTTGGCGCGGCGGACGCTTTCTCTTCGCGGCTTTGACGCTGAAGGCGCTATGATCGAGGCGGACCTCGTCGATGGGATATCGGCAAACGAGCTGATCGGGCAGATGTTCGCGGTCGAAAACGTCGCTTACATCCATGCCCATTATGCGCGGCGCGGCTGCTTCGCGGCCCGGATCGATCGTGCGTTATGACGCCAGCAGGGATGCGCCCAGAGCGCGCATGGCGTGAGCGGCGTTGACGTGCGGCGCCGGCGAACGCTGCGCCTTCGACACCACAAGCGCGCCCTCCATCGCGGTGACGAATGCAGACGCGAAGAGTTCGGAATTCTTCTTGTTCATGCCGGCGACGACGGCCGCGAGCGCGATCTCGCGCTCCCAATCCGTCAGCGCGCCGCTGATGGCGCAGCATAGAGAGGGGTTGTCCTTGCTGGTCTCGGTGGCAATAGCCGCGAGCGGGCAGGAAGCCTGGTAGCCGCGCTCCTTGGATTCTCTTGCGGTGGTCTTGAACACGATGTCGATAAAGCTCTCCAGGCTCACGCCAGATTCCCGCAGCGCTCGCAGCCGCTCCGTCACGCTCGCGCCCGCACGCGCCAGCGCTTCGGCGCCGATCTCTTCCTTGCCGCCGGGAAAGTGAAAATAGAGCGAGCCGCGCGGCGCGCCTGCATGCGCAAGCAGGTCAGCGACGCCGACCCCCTCGTAGCCGCGTGCGCGAAATAGCTCGACCGCGGATTGGATCAGATCCTCGCGCGCCGATGTTGGTTTGGCCATGGAGCGACAAAATAGCACTTGTATGACGATCGGTCTAGTGATATCTAATAATAGACCGGTCGTCATATTGCGGGCGGTTAACCCGATCTCCCCGGAGGGTCATAACATGTTGAAATCATTGGCTGCAGCAGCAGCGCTTGCCATTCTTGTCGGCCTCCCTGGCCCCGCACTCGCCGACCCGGTCGCCGACCGCAACGGCGCGATTGCACTCTGCCGCACTGAAATCGCGGCGCGCGCTGGCGTGGATGCCGGAACCATTCGCCTCGATCAGGCGCGGTTGCGCGGTCGGCTTGTGCGCGTCGATCTCGATGTTTGGAGCAATGGCCGCCTACAGAACATTCGCTGCGACGTCGCCCGTGGCGGCCCGGCGCTGACCATCGCCTCCATCACGCCTGCCGTGCAAACTGCGGCGCGGTAATTCCTTTGCCCGCGCGGGCGCGGCCTCCCAGCGACGCTCGCGTCTCCTCCCAACGCCCTCGGCAACGAGGGCGTTTTTTTTCAAGCGAAATCGTTGGACCGGTTTGAGCGTGCGGATTTATCACTCACGTCATGGCCGAGATCAAAACCCTCTTCGTCACCAAGCTCTATCGTGCAAGGCTTGACGACGCGAAGGCGCTCAACGCGGATTTGCTTAAATCCTGCCGCGTCATCGCCGCCGAAGATGGCGCCGGCCGGCAGTGGAGCGCTGAGAAGGGCTATAAGGGTTATACGTCCTACGCTTCGCTCAACGATTTGCCGCGGCGCGACCCCGCGTTCGCCGCACTTAAGCTCGCAATCGACAAACACGCCGCCGCGTTCGCAAAGGCGCTGCACCTCGATCTCGGCGGTCGCAAGCTCAAACTCGATTCCATTTGGATCAACGTGCTTGAATCCGGCGGCGTTCACACCGGCCACATCCACCCAAACAGCGTGCTCTCGGGCACGTATTACGTGGACACGCCCGCGGGCGCGTCGTCGCTGAAGCTTGAGGACCCTCGCCACCCCTTCATGATGGCTGCGCCCCCACGCGCGGAGGATGCTCCGGAGGCTGAGCGAACCTTTGTCTATGTGGCGCCTGCCGCTGGCGATGTGTTGATGTGGGAAAGTTACCTGCGCCACGAAGTGGCGCCAAACAATTCGAAGAAGCCGCGTGTGAGCGTGAGCTTCAATTACGGGCGCTAACGGGGGCCTCGGCGGGCGCCGCTGGTCGCGCCGATAGGTCACTTTGCCGGAAATTTGTACTCCAAACCAAGGTTCGCATGCGACCCTGGCCAGTTCTTATCGGAAGGGGAGGTCTCTATGGCACGAGCATTTGCGCTGGCGCTAATTCTAGCAACGCTGCCTGTTCCCGCGTTGTCCCAGCAGCAACAAACCCCGCGACAGCCCGCTCCGGACGCGATGAGCCGCCAGCAATTGCGCGAGGAAGTCACGCGGCTGCGGGCCATCGTGCAGGGTAGGGCGGTGCTGCCGCGCAGGCCGGCTGGGTGCACGAGCGCGGAAGCGCGGGCCTTCGATTTCTGGCTGGGAGAGTGGGACGTGTCGCCCACGGGCTCGACCAGCGGCGTCACCATCGCGGAAAGTTCGATCACGCTGCACGACCAGGGCTGCGTGATCATGGAAAATTGGCGCCCGTTCGGCGGTGGCCACGGCCATTCCATCAACGGCTACGATGCGACCGACGGCAAATGGCATCAGACCTGGATCGATTCCAACGGACAACGCACCGAGTTCGCCGGCGCCGTCGATGCTGAGGGCGTGCTGCGGTTCGACGTGTTGGGCTCCCCGCAGCAGGGCCAACCGCCCGGCGCCCGGCGCATGAACTTCCAGCGGCTCGATGCCAATACCGTCCGCCAATGGGGCGACCTCGCGCCTGAGGGCGGGGGGGAGCTGGTGGTGGAGTGGGACTTTACGTATAGGCGGCGCGCCGGAACGCGGTAGCGCCGCCTAACGCAACGGATTTTGAATTCGTCTAGAGCGTCATGCGTGAATCGGACGCGATCAAGAATATCGACCGCCAGCGCCCTCGCCGGCATGCGCTGTCCTCTCCATGGTTGGAGCGCGCGGCCTCCGGCCGCGCATGCGTCGCCGGAGGCGCCGCGCTCCCCGTTACGAACTTCACCGCATGCCGGCGAGGGCGCCGGCGGTCCATGTTGGCGGCGAGTCAAATCTTTAATTCTGAAATTGCGCGGCTTGCCCTAGGCGCGTCGCTTGAGCGGAGCGGCGGTCGCAGGCCCGCCGCGCAACTGGAAGCGCTGCACCAGGGAAGCCAGCGCGTTGGCCTCGCTGGTTAGCGTATGGCTCGCGGCGGTGGTTTCCTCGACCATAGCGGCGTTTTGTTGCGTGGTCTGATCCATCTGGTTGATGGCCGAATTCACTTCAGTGAGTGCAGTTGCCTGTTCTTGCGCCGAAGCGGAGATTTCGCGCACCACCTGGTCGATCTGGGCCACGCGTTCAATGATGCGCAAGAGCGACGCGCCGGTCTTGTTCACCAGTGCGGCGCCGGATCCAACCTGTTGCGAGGATGCCGAGATCAGCGTTTTGATCTCCTTGGCGGCGTCCGCTGAACGCTGCGCTAGCGCGCGCACTTCGGAGGCGACCACGGCGAAACCGCGTCCGGCGTCGCCTGCGCGCGCGGCTTCGACGCCGGCGTTGAGCGCAAGCAAATTGGTTTGGAACGCGATCTCGTCGATAACGCCGATGATTTGCGAAATTTGCGTCGAGGATTTCTCGATGGTTTGCATCGCGGCAACCGCTTGCGACACGATCTCGCCGCTCTCCTGCGCTTCGGCGCGGGCGGCGGTGACCATGCCGGTGGCTTCCTTGGCGCCGCCGGCGGTTTTCGCAACCGTAGCCGTGATCTGGTCGAGCGCGGCGGCGGTTTCCTCAAGGCTGGCGGCCTGATTTTCAGTGCGCCGCGAGAGATTGTCTGCGGCCTGTGAAATCTCTTCGGCGCCCGTTTGCAGGCTTCCCACTTCGCGCGCCACTTCGCCAATGACTTCGTGCAGCTTGGATACTGCGGTGTTGAAGTCTTGCTTCAGCTTCTCGTAATCGGAGGGGACGTTTTCGAACACGCCGGTGGTCAGGTCGCCCAGAGCCAAGCGGTCGAGCCCGCGCGCCAGGGCTGCCACCACCTTTGCTTGCGCCTCGGCGGTGGCGCGCACGATGCTTTCATTCTTGGCGCGTTCGGCTTCAACTTCAGCGCGCTGGCGCTCTTCGGCGGCTTTCTGTGCTGCTTCGGTGCGAGCCCGCTCGGCCTCCATCTCCTTACGCTGCCGCTCTTCAATCTCGCGGCGCTCGGCCTCGTTTTTCGCACGCTCCAATTCCCGCTCGTGGCGGCGGCGTTCTTCGGCCTCACGTTCGGCGGCTTCGTTGCGGACACGCTCGCGTTCAGCCTGGATCTGCTGTTCTTGCATGCGCTTGGATTGTTCCGTGGCTTCCGCTTCAAGCTTGATCTTCTCAATGGCAGCTTGCCGGAAGCCCAGCACCGTGCGCGCCATCGCCCCGATCTCGTCGCGGCGCTCCGCACCGGGCACCTCGACTTTATTGTCACCCGCCGAGAGCCGGTTCATGATTGCAGTGAGGTCGAGCAGCGGGCACACGAGGAAGCGCCGCGCCACATAAGCCAAGCCAATCGTGGCGGCGAGCGCCAGAATCAACGCCGATATCATCAACATCTTCGAGAGCGCCGCGGCGGCGTGGGCGTGCTCGGCTGTATTGGCGGCGCTGGCGCTGATGGTTTCAGTCGCGGCGCCCATGGATTCTTCCAGCACCCCGAATTGGGTAAAGAAATCCGGCAATTTGTTCGCCGCCGCCGCGCCGTCGCGTCCGGTAAGGTCGATAATGGTGCGCGCAGCGTCGGCGTAGGCGCTCAACGGCGCGTGCAGGGCTTGCAGAACGTCGCGCTCATCGTCGGTCGCAGCCAGTTCGAGTTCGCGGGCGATGTTGGAATCGAATTCCTCAAGGTGGGCGGCGAGGTCGGTTTTTGCTTCGTCAAGCGAAAGGGCGAGCGTGACGTCGCGCGTCAGCAACGCGTTCAGCACGTCGCCGCGGATAGCGTCGTGCATCATGTCGGCGGCGAGGTGACTGCGTAGCAATTCGGCGGTGCGCTCGGAATCGGCGATCGCGGCGGAGAGGGTCGTGCTGGACCAGAGCCCGATGCCCCCGCAGGCGCCGACGATCGCGAGCAGCGACGCGCTCGCGGCCAGCGCCGCGCGATTCAGGGAAGTGAACATGAGTAGCCCCGCCAACAGACCCCACCTCGCTACCGCAAGGTGGTGAACAAAGTATTCCCAGCGCCACCTCTGGTTGGGGGTTGATTAACCCTATACCGCGACAGTGCCGGCGCCATTCGGGGCGGGAGGGTTTCGGCGTGCGGAGATTTGCGTGTGCATTACTGGGCGCTTCGGGCGCCCTGGTTGGGGTCGCTGGCGCGGAGGAGGCTGCTGGCCCCGTTGAGCTTTCGCTCTCCTACACCGCCGACGTCATGGGCGTGGTCGATGGCGGCCTGTCCCAGCGCGGGCGGTTCTTAGACAATCTCGATCTCATCGCCGATTTGGATTTGGAGCAATTGATCAGCTGGCGCGGGACGAGCGCCCATATCGACGTGCTCAACAATTCAGGCGCCATGCCCAATGATGACGCCGCCACGCTGCAAGGCGTCGACAATATCGAAGTTTCCAGCCAGCGTCTGCGCCTGTTCGAAGCTTGGATCGAGCAGACCTGGGGCGCTTCATCGCTGCGTTACGGCCTCTACGATCTCAACAGCGAATTCTACGCCAACGATTCCGCCGGCCTCTTGATCGCGCCGGCGTTCGGCATCGGCTCGGAGATCGCCGCCACCGGGCCCAACGGCCCCTCTATTTTTCCGTCAACCGCGCTGGCCGCGCGTTTCCACACCACGTTTGCCAATGGCATGTACATGCGCGCCGCGGCGCTCAACGCCCATGCCGGCGTTGTCGGCGATCCCGATGGCGTGGACACTTCCTTCGATGACGGCGCGTTGCTGATTGCCGAAGGCGGCGTTGAAGGCGACCGCAAACTCGCCTTCGGGCTCTGGCGTTACACTGAATCCCAAGACGACATCCGCGACCTCGATGGCCTCGGCAATCCGGTGCAGCGCGACGCGCAAGGCGCCTATTTTGTTTACGAACAGCCGCTGAACGATTCGGATGGCATGCGCGCTACGAAAGCGTTTCTGCGCCTCGGCGTTTCCGATGGCGACACCACGCCCTTCGCGGGCGGCTGGCAGGCGGGCGTTCTGGTCGAGCGCGTGTTCGCTTCCCGCCCCGACAGTGCGTTCTCAATCGGCATGAACCAGGGCATCCTCTCGGACGGCTATCGCCACAACCAGATCGACCTCGGCGCCTCGATGGCCAATGCCGAAACCCAGATCGAAATCACCTATGCCGACAAGCTCGCCGATTGCATCACCATCCAGCCCGACCTGCAATGGGTCCGCCGCCCCGGCGGCGACCGCTCGGTGGAGGATGAAGTGGTCGCGGGACTGCGGGTGAGCGTGGAGCTTTAAGCGGTCCACATTTTTCGCTGGCGCGCGGCTTGCGTTCGCATTGGCGTCCCCCAATGAGGCGCTGACGTGATAAGGTTAAGCATTGCTCTTCTGGCGCTTTCCGCGTGTGCGAGCGTTCCGCCCGCGCCCTCGACGCGTCTCGAAATCGCACACGGACGCGGGTTCACCATGCGCGCGGAGATGGTCGAAAGCAGCGGCGGACACGTCGCGGTGCGCGGATCGGTATGCCGCAGCGCCTTCACGCCACCTCCGCCACGTTATGTGCGCTTAGAGCGACTCGGCGCTGACGGCGCAGCGCTCGAAGCCCGCACCACACCCATCCGCGCCATGCCCGGCTATCGCGGCGGCTGCGGCTTTTTCTCTTTCGCTGATGCGCTGGGCGAGGGGGAAAGCGCACGCCTGGCGGCGCTGCGCTGGGGCGGGTGAGCTTTTGGGGTTGACCGCGCCTTATTGTACAAGCTGTATCCAGATTGAATCACTCCAACACCAATTCCCGGATTCGCCGAAGGCGAAGTCCGGGACCCAAGATCGCGAACGGTTCGTTATCCTGGGCCCCGGACTGAATGCTGCGCATTCATCCGGGGATGGGTGGAGTTTCAGTCCGAAAGGAATTTCTTCGCCAACAAGCTTACTCAAACAAACTGCTGACGCTCTGCTCATTCGCGATCCGCCAGATTGCGTCGCCCATCAGCGCCGCTACCGAGATGGTGCGGACCTTCTTGCTGTCACTCTTACGCGCGGCGGGGTCGATGGAATTGGTGACCACGAGTTCGGTGAGTTTGCTTGCCTCCACGCGCGCAATGGCGCCGTTGGAGAGCACGCCATGGGTGACGTAAGCCGTCACCGAGGCGGCTTTCTCCGCCAGTAGCGCTTCGGCGGCGTTGCAGAGCGTGCCGGCGCTGTCGACGATGTCGTCGATCAGGATGCAATGGCGGCCTTCGACATCGCCGATTATGTTCATCACTTCGGAGACGCCCGCCTTCTCGCGGCGCTTGTCGACGATGGCGAGGTCGGCGCCGAGGCGATTAGCCAGCGCGCGCGCCCGCACCACGCCGCCGACGTCCGGCGAGATAATCATCAGTTCGCCAACCTTCTTGTGCTTTTCGCGGATGTCGCGCTCGAGCACCGGCGTGGAGAAGAGATTGTCGGTGGGGATATCGAAGAAGCCTTGGATCTGCCCGGCGTGCAGTTCCAGCGTCAGCACGCGGTTGGCGCCGGCGGTGACGATCAAATTCGCCACCAGCTTGGCCGAGATCGGCGTGCGGCCGCCGACTTTGCGGTCCTGCCGACCATAGCCGTAATAGGGGATGACTGCGGTGATGCGCCGGGCCGAGGCGCGCCTGAGCGCATCGATGCTGATCAGCAATTCCATCAAATGATCGTTGGCGGGAAACGAGGTCGACTGGATCACGAACACGTCTTCGCCGCGCACGTTCTCCTGGATTTCGACGAAAATCTCGTTGTCCTTGAAGCGCTTCACCTCCGCGCCCGCGAGCGGGGTGTCGAGATGGCCGGCGATCGCCTTGGACAGCGTGCCGTTGGAATTGCCGGACAAGAGTTTCATCGGACAGCGGACCCCATCGCGTTCGAGACGGCTTGTACCTAGCGACTGAGTCGGCTGGGGAAAACCGATTCGCTGCGGTTTTGTGACGGGAGGCGCTGGAGCGTGTGAAAGAAGAGACGCATCAAAGCACGTAAGGATGACGCACGCCGGGATCGGCGGCGGGAAAATCCTTGGTGTTGCGGGTCACCAGCAGCATAGCGTGGTGTTGGGCAGTGGCCCAGATGAGGGCGTCGGGCAGCTTGAGGCGATGCGCCTTGCGCAAGGCGACAGCGCGCTCGGCGATTGGAAAATCGATGCCGAGCGTTTGGAAGCCAGCCAAATAGGCGCGAGTGGCGTCGGCCAACTTGGCTGGCGCTCCAGCCATCACCTCCATCCAGGTGACCAGGGAAATCGCCTTGTCGGCGAAGCGCGCAAGTTCCGCGCGCGCTTCGGGGATGGCGTTCAATTGGTCGATGAGGATGTTAGTGTCGAAAAGCGCCTTCACCATTCGGCGCGCATTTTGCGCTGATAGGCTAAGCCGTCGACCTTGCCCTTACCCCAGAGGCCGAACCCGTCATTTTCCGGCGGCGCGCGCTTGTGGCGCAGAAAATCGGCGATCGCCTCGCGAATCAGAGCGGCCCGCGAACGTTTGGCCTGCGTCGCCAAGCGGTCCAGGAGTGCGAGGTCGAGTTCTTCGATGTCGACAAGAATTCGCATTTGAGTGCCGATATATGATATCGGAAATATATATCATTTCTGGATTTAGTCAAGCCGCCTGGACTCGAGTGCACGAGCGCCCGCCCAGTCCTAGACTTCCGGAATTTCGATGAACGGGTCGGCGAAAGGTACGCCCAGGAAAGCGAAGTGCCTGACATTGCGGGTGAGCAGCGTGAGGCTGTGGTGTGCGGTGGTGGCGGCGATGATCAAGTCCGCGAACCCGGGGTTTTGGCCCGCGGCGCGCGCGCGATCCGACATGCGCCCGCAAACGCGCGCCACCGCGGTGTCGAGCGGCAGCACTTTGTCGTTGTAGAGGTGCAGCACCGTCTCAAGCCAGGCGGCGAGCGCGCGCGCCTTTGACCGGGCGCCTTGCCGCGCGGCCTTGGCGATCCCATCCTCGATTTCTGCGATCGTTACCGCCGAGACGAATAATTTCGCCGAATTGCGATCCATCCATGCGCTCAGATCGGCATGCGCCCGCCGCGCTGGCGCGGAAATGGAGACGACGTTGGTGTCGACCAGGAACACTACAGCCGCGTCGGCCGCATTCTGGATGCACGCCGCTTCGGCACGGCCTCCACGCCATCGGGCGCCGACATCAGCAGCCGACCGAACGAAGGCACCTTCGAGAGCCTCTCCCACTCGGCGAAACCCAGCACCACGGCTTCGGGCTTGCCGTGGCGGGTGATCAGCGAAGGCTGGCCATCGACGGCTTGATCGACGAGCGCTGAGAGCCTCGCCTTGGCGTCCTTCATTTGCACTTGCTTCATCGCCGTCACCAATATGACCACAATGGTCATGATAACGGAAAGCCGCCCAGATTTCAAGCTTTGAGGCTATCAAGCGCCGCCGCCTCAATCCCTCCATAAAGCGCCGCGTCAGCGCCCGTGGCTTGCGCCCACATCTGGTCTCCGTAGCTGAAGTGCCACCATTCGTTCGGATTGGCGGCGAAGCCGGCTTCCGCCATCAGCCAGTACAAAAGCCGGCGGTTGGCGCGCGCTTCCTCGGCGCTGAAGCTCCATTCCGCGCTATCGACTTCGAAATGTTCCAGGTGCGCGATTGGCGAGGCGTCGTCGAACAGGGAGCCCATCCATAACGCCTCGCCGCCAATCCAACGCAGCGTGAGATCGACTGCGCCGCCGGTGGAATGCGGCGAGGGCGCATCGGCGCCGTCGCTGGGAGCGGCCCAATAGCGCTCGACTTCGGCGGTGAGATCGGCGCCGCTGAGCGCAGGATTGCGTTTCCTCAGTTCGGCGGGAAACCAGTGATCGTGGAAATAGATTTGCACCGCTTGCGGACGCCAAGCGTCGAACAGCCAAAGCTCAAGCCCGACTTCGCCGAGACGCGCGTTCACGCGCTGCAGAAGCGCAGCTGCGCCGGCGCGCAAGAGGAGCTTGTCGATGGCGCCGGGGATGGGGTGGTAATAGGGCGGGTTGTGTGCGCTGGCGTAGAAATTCGCGCCGGCGAGGCCAAGCGTGTGCGCATCGATCAACGGCTCGGCATTGGCCGGCCCAGCGGAATCGATGGGGATGGCGTGATAGCCGCGCCGATGCGGCTCGGCGGGGATGGGCTTATTGCGCAGGGCTTGGAGGTGGGAGAACATCTCGTCGGTTTATCGTCTGCTTTGCTTGACCTATCTACCCATCTCCGGATTCGCGCTTGCGCCAAGTCCGGGGTCCATGAACACGAACCGTCCGTGATCCTGGGCCCGGGACTGAATGCTGCGAATTCATCCGGGGATTGGTGCAGAGGTCGCGCATTCAGAGTCTGATCACCGCACAATTCCTTCCGTAATCGCCCAGTTTTTCGTGCACAGAGCGGCGATGGGAGTGCAGGCGCGCGGGGTGGGCGTAGGTGTCGAGCGGCAAAATTTCGGCGGCGACGTCGAGCGTTGCCAAGCGCGCGGCGCAGAAGCCCGGCAGGTCGAACAGCGATTTCTCACCATCGCTGGGCGCGAAGTAGTGCGCGTTGTCGGGGTCCACTGCAACGAAGCGCTGCACGAATTCCGGCCTTACCTGGTAGCTCGCCTGATGGATGCATGGGCCAATCGCGGCGGCGATGTCGCGCGCGCCATGAGTGCGCATCAACGCCACGCAATTTTCCAGCACCCCGCCCAACGCGCCTTTCCAGCCCGCATGCGCCGCGCCGATCACGCCGGCCTTGGCGTCCGCGAACAGCACCGGCGCGCAATCGGCGGTGAGGATGGAAAGCGCAAGGCCGGGGATCGTGGTGACCAATGCGTCCGCGTGCGGACGCGCTCCCGCCCATGGCGCGCTGACGAACACTGCGTCGGGCGAATGCACCTGATGCACGCCGATCAAATCCGCACCGATCGCCGCGGCGATGCGGCGGCGGTTTTCGGCGACCGCCTCGGGATCATCGTTTGAGCCCGTGCCTGCGTTGAGGCTTGCATAGATTCCGGTCGAAACGCCGCCCTCGCGGCCAAAGAAGCCGTGACGCACCTGGGAGAGAGTGCGCGCGCGCCAGTGAGGAGGTGAGGTCATCTTCTTGCACCGCCAGCGTCCCCGCCGGCACACAATTTTTCAACGTGCACGGGCCTGGGGGGGGGCACGAACCGTACGCCGGCGAGACGCCGGCGGTCCAAGAAACCGCTCAGAATCCCGCGGGCGGGGGAAGGTTGGGGCTGGAGAGGCATATCACCTTGAACAAAGCGCCCATTTCGTCGGCATGCGTCAAGCGGCGAAGCTGACGCGCCACCATGGGCCCGTGCTCAGGATTGGCGCGCGTCAGCATGTCGGCGCGTACGCCGACGCCGAGGCCGGCGAGAAATCGCGCTTGGGTAGTCGGCCCGGCGACGCTCAATCCGGCTTCGTGCGCGAGATGGGCGACACGTGAAAAATCGACATGTGCGGTCAAGTCAGCTTCGCCCGGCATTTCGAGCGGATCGACTTTCGTGTGCCGCTTTAACGCTTGCAGCGTGTCGGCGCCTTCCGGAGCGATGTAACCGTAGTCGATGAACAACACACGCCCCGGCGCCGCGTGCAGGCGCTGCTCGATCTCATACATGAGCGCCTCCAGCGCCGGCGCGATCTCGCGCACTGCGCCGGGGCGCACTTCGTCCTCGGGCGCCGGCAGCGCCGCGCTGAGTCCGAGCGCCAGCTGATCGGCCTCGTCGATGCCAACCAATTTCTCGCGCCATTCTTCGACGCCGCGCACGAATTGCCGGATCGGCAGGCAGTCGAGGAATTCGTTGGCCACGATCAAAGACGGCCCGGGCGGAGCGTCCTCCAGCCGCAGCGCCCATTCTGCCTCCGGAATGCGCTTGGCCTGTTCGTCTCGTAACGGCGCGCTCATTTCCACCAGCACGATGTTGGCGGCGTCGTGAAAACTTTCGACGCGCTCCGTCGCGCGCAACGCATCCTGCATGAGCACGCCGCGTCCGGGGCCAAGCTCGATCAGATTAAGGGCCGGCTTGCCGAGCGCGTCCCATTCATGCGCGCACCAAAGCCCGATCAGCTCGCCGAACATTTGGCTTGCTTCCGGCGCGGTGAGGAAATCGGCGCCGGCGCCCCCGAGCGAAGGCCGTGTGGCGTAATAGCCATGCGCGGGATCGTATAGGCAAGCAGCCATATAGTCCGCGACCGTCATCGGCCCGTTCTGCTTGATGTGCTCGATGAGCTGGTGCTTGAGGCTCACGCCGCCGCAGCCGGCTTTGCGTAGGCCCGCCTAATCAGCCATGCGCCGGCGAGCAGCATGGGGATGCACAGGAGCATGCCCATGGTCACCGCGCCTTTCAACGCTTCGGGCATGTGTTCGTCGGGATTGCGGACGAATTCCAGCAGGAAGCGGAACACGCCGTAGCAAACCAGGAACAAGCCGACATTAAGTCCCGGCCGCTTCAACGAGCCGAAGCGCAGAACCGCGACATTGATGATCGCAAACAGGAGCAACCCTTCCAGCGCCGCTTCGTACAATTGGCTCGGGTGGCGCGGCTCGGGCCCAGCGGGACAATAGCCGCCATTGAGCCGCAGCAGAGTCTCATTGCAAAACACCACACCCCAGGGCGCATCGGTCGGCCGACCCCAGAGTTCGCCATTGATGAAATTGGCGATGCGCCCGAAGAAAAGCCCGATCGGCGCCGCCGCCGCAGCAAGATCGCCCAGGCCGAGCAGCGACACGCTGGTCGTCGAATCTCTCTGCGCTTTCTCGGCTTCGCTCTTTTTCACCCAGCCGATGCGGGGAAATTCGACGTAGCCGTCCTTGCCTTTTTCAGGGGTCTGCGTGAGCGCGGTTTTTTTCAGCAGCTGCACATACAATTGCGGATCGTGGCGTGGCTTGCTGGCAAACCACAGCGCCGCCAGCGTCACCCCGACCAGGCCGCCATGGAAACTCATGCCGCCCTGCCAGATCTGAAAAATCTCCAACGGGTTTTTCCAGAGCATGTCGGTCTTGTAGAACAGCACGTAGCCGAGCCGTCCGCCGAGAATGACGCCGAGTGTCGCGTAGAAGAGGAAGTCGTCGGTCTGGCCCGCTGTCATCGATGGCTTGCCCGGCGCCCAGAGCCGCTCACGGTTGATCAGCCACACCATCCAGCGCCAACCCAGCACCAAGCCGGCGATGTAGGCGAGCGCATACCAGCGCAGATGCAATGGCCCGAAACCGAAAATGGCCGGAATGGTCAGGGCGGAGGGGTCGATATTCGGGAACTGGATTGCTGCTTCGAACACAGGCGCACACCCCTGGAAAAGCTGATTGGCCGCATTGTGCGGCCGGCGCGGGGGTTTTAGGTAGCGGGCGAGGTTCGGTCCACATGCAAACGCAAAGCTCGGTGTTCGACGATCTGGCCAAATTGCTCACCGGGGCGATGGGCATGGCTCAGGGGGCGGGGGACGAGGCCAAGAGCTTCATGCGCGCCCAGGCCGATCGCTTCGTGGCTGAAATGGATTTGGTGTCACGCGACGATTTCGAGGCGGTGAAGGAACTCGCGGCGCAAGCGCGCGCCGAAGCCGATGCGCTCAAGGCGCGCGTGGAGGCGCTGGAGGCGAAGCTAGGGGCGCTATGAAGCCAGTGGCCTGAAGCGGCAGTGGGTTGGACCCACGACTACGAAATTTCCCTCCGCCGCCGTGTGTGCGGCGCCGGCGAGTTCGCGCACGCGCTCGGCTGGCTGCGTCCCGGGCCCGCCTCGCGCCATGCCGGCTTTTGAGCCGGGGCGCGAGGGGGGGGGTGAGAGATGCCGGCTGGAAGCCGGCGCTCCGTTTGAGTCCGCCCGCTAACCCGCCGGTAACACTCCCCGCGCTCTTCTAGTCGCCGAGGGTCGATTCGAGCGCGCGGCTGCAAGCGCGCCCCAAGTGAAGGTACTTCCACCGCGCCAAGGTCCAATTGGGGCGCGGGGCTGCTGGGCGCGTGAGGGGAGGCTCATGGATCTTTATCTGGACGACGAAACCGAAATCGCCGGCGATCCGCTGGATACGGTTGAGGCGATCATTTCGCAGGACGACCGTTTCCAGCACGAACGGGCCGAGGACGGCGACCTGCATTTCAGTTTCAAATGCGCCTGGGGCGAGACCATCGGTTATTTCAGTTTCCGCCAGGAATTGCCGGCGCTGCTCTTCACATTGGGCCTCGACATCCAGGCGCCGAAATCGCGGCGCAGCGAAGCCATTCGCCTGGCCGCGCGCATCAACGAAAACCTCTGGCTCGGGCATTTCGATGTCTGGTCCGACGACGGCACCATCATTTTCCGCCACGCCATGCCCATGATTGGCCGCGAGGAAATCTCCGTCGGCGAAGTGCAGGCGATGCTGGCGGCTGCACTCGATGCGGCAGAGCGCTTCCAGCCAGCGTTTCACTTCGTCATACTCGGCGGCATGAACGCGGAAAATGCGGCGGCCGCGGCCTTGTTTGAAACCATCGGAGAGGCGTGAGCGGACTTGATGCTCCTTCGGTCGCCTTGGTTGGCGCGGGCGCCATGGGCGGCGCCCTGGTGCGCGGCTGGTGCGAGGCGGTGCGCAGGGGCGGGGGGCTGACGCTCACCGTTGTCGAACCCAATTTCGATCCCGAACTGCAGCGCGAATTGGAAAATGTCGGCGCGGTGCTCAATCCGCCGGACGCGGGGCCAGTTGGTGTGCTTGTGCTCGCGGTCAAGCCGCAGGCGTTCGCCGAAGCCGCCGCCACCGCGCGGAGATTTGTTGGCGAAAACACCTGCATTCTTTCGATCATGGCTGGCGTGCAAATGGAGAAGCTCGCGCGCGCTTTGGGCTCGGAGCGGGTGGTGCGCGCGATGCCCAATCTTCCCGCCCGCATCGGCCGCGGCATTACAGCTTATGTCGCATCGCCCGCCTGCAGCGATGACGACAAGCGCTTGATCGAACAATTGCTGGCGCCGTTGGGTGAAGTTGAGCCCTTGGCGGCGGAGCGATTGATGGACGCGGTGACGGCCGTGTCAGGTTCGGGGCCGGCCTATGTTTTCCTGCTTGCGGAAGTGCTCGCCGTCGCCGCCGAACAAGAGGGCTTGGACCGCGAAGCGGCCATGCGTTTGGCCTCGCGCACGGTCGCCGGCGCGGGTGCTTTGATGCTGGAGACCGCCGACAGCCCAAGCACGCTGCGCAAACAAGTCATGTCTCCAGGCGGCACCACCGAAGCGGCGCTTGATATCCTCGCGGCTGCTGACGGCTTGGGCCCGCTGTTGCGCCGCGCCGTCGCCGCCGCTGCGCAGAGGTCGCGGGATTTGGGCAAGGGCTAACTTGGACCGCCGGCGTCCTCGCCGGCATCTTTGCTTGCTACCGCGCAAGTGGCTGTGAGTTTGCAACACCGCATGCCGGCGAGGACGCCGGCGGTCCAAGTTCATGGCGCCTTCTATCGGTCGTGATGCTGCGTCATCCCCCAAAACGTCGCTTCAGCAGCTGCCAACAAGCACGCAGCGCCTGCGCTTCTCCGCCCTGAGGGCGCGCCGGTTTCTCCCGCGGCGCCCAGGCGAAAATGTCGAAATGCGCCCACGCCGGCCCGCTCACAAAGCGGCGTAGGAACAAGGCGGCGTAGATGGAGCCGGCGAAAGCGCCGTCGCCAGCGTTCTTGAGATCGGCGATCGGGGAATCCATGTCGCCTTCGTAGGCGTCCCACAATGGCATGCGCCAAATTGGATCGGCGGCTTCTGCGGCTGCTGTTGCGAGATCTTTGGCGAGGGTTTCGTCATCGGCGTAAAGCGGCGGCAGGTCCGGACCCAGAGCGGTGCGCGCCGCCCCTGTCAGAGTAGCAAAGTCGATCAGCAATTGAGGCTTGTCTTCGCAGGCGCGCGTGAGCGCGTCCGCGAGTATGAGGCGGCCCTCGGCGTCGGTGTTGTCGACCTCGATGGTAAGTCCCTTCCGGCTCGTGAGCACATCGCCGGGGCGGAACGCGTCTCCGGCGATGGCGTTTTCGGCGATGGGCAGGAACAAGTCCAAGCGCACTTTGAGCTTCGCGCTCATCACCAGCTGTGCCAACGCCAGGGCGTGCGCGGCGCCGCCCATGTCCTTCTTCATGATCCGCATTCCGGAAGCGGGTTTGATGTCGAGCCCCCCGGAATCGAACGTCACGCCTTTGCCGACCAGCGCCACGCGCGGCGCCGCGGCATCGCCCCAACCAAGGTGCAGCAGGCGGGGTTGTTGTTTGGCGGCGCGGCCAACCGCATGGATCAGCGGATAATTCTGCTCCAGCAATTCTTCGCCGACTATGGCGCGGAATTCAGCGCCAAATTCGGCCGCAACGCGTTCGGCGACGGCATGCAGCGCCACTGGCCCCATGTCATTGGCCGGCGTGTTGACGAGGTCGCGCACCAGCCAGCTCGCTTCGATCACGCGAGCCGCCTCGGCCATGTCGGCGCCTTCCGGAGGCGCGAGACGCGGCGGCGGACGTTTGCGCTTCTTGTAGCGATCGAACCAATAAGCCCCGAGCCCCCAAGCGATCGCGGTCAGCGTCGGCGGAAATTCGCGCGGCATGGAGGCGATGCGATAATCGCCGGCAGGAAGGTGCTGAGCGAGACCGCCCATGACGATGGCCTCGGACTTTTCGCCAACGCCGAACAGAACGCGCTCTATGCTGCCGTCGGTCGCCGGCACCAGCAGGATGCGCGCATTCTGGGCTTTGAAATCATGCGCGGCGGCAAGCCGACGCTGTGTTTCAGAGTGCCGCTCAATCCAGTCCGGCCAATCGCGCGTGCGGATGGCGTGGATTGGGGTCGCGGCTTCGTCTTCAATCAGGAACGGTAGCTTCATGGCGCTTCCTAACCGCTTCACGCCGCCGACGCTATTAGCGCTTTGTTGAGCATCGGGACGGCATGGTTAGCGCCTTGTTAGGATTCGCTCCCATGATCGCTCTCCGTCTTCCCATCGCGCTGCTGGCGCTCGCAGGGCTTGGCGCCTGCGCAACCATTGGCGGTGCGCAACAAAATGCCGTCGCGGACGCAAGCGACGCGCGCGTGTCGCGGTCTGTGGATCGCCAGGCTCGCCAACGCATCGTTCGCTCCGACCTGCTGACGCAAATGGCCTTTTGGGCTGGCGAGTATCAGACTTTTCCGAACGACCTCGAAGCCGCGCAACGTTTTTCCGACGCCCTGCGTCGCGGCGGGCGCGCTGACCGCGCCGCCGAAATTGCCGGCGAGGCGTTGGGGAGGTTCCCCGACGATATGGATCTTACGCAGACCTACGGTCTGGCCCAACTCGCGGCCGGGCGTCCGCAGGAGGCTTTGCGCCCTTTGGCGCTCGCCGCGCAGGGTGATGCTCAAAACTGGCGCGCGCGCTCCGCGCTTGGGGCGGCGCTGGACCAGATCGGGCGCTTTCCGCAGGCGCGCCAAGCTTACACCGAGGCGCTGGCGATCGCGCCCGAGAACCCGCGCGTGCTGACCAATCTCGGCGTCTCGCACCTGATGGCGGGGGAGGCGGCGGAAGCGGAGGCGGTGCTGCGCCGGGCGCTGGCGCAGCCGAATGCGCCGTCTGAAGCCCGGCAAAACCTTGCCGTCTCGATGGCGCTGCAGGGCCGTTTCGACGAGGCCGAGCAGATCGAACGTGTTGAACTTCCCCCGGCGGAGGCGGCTGCCAACATGACTTATCTGCGCGGTCTGCTCTCCGACCAGCGCCGATGGGACGATCTCGGCCGCCCGGGCTAAATCCGCCAGGAGGTTGGTTGTCTGGGGCAAGGCCATGACGGCGCCTAGGTTGAGGTGCTAAAGGGCCCCGAGAAGGTTCCCAGAGGTTCTTCATGTCCGCCGACAACGATACCAAGCCGCAAGCCCCACGCTCCCAAAACTCCTGGGCCGCCCGTTTCAGCATCGACGAAGCCCGCGCCCGGATCCGCGAAGCGGTGGCGAAATCGGAATCCATCTTGTCGCGAGCATGGGGCCTCGTCTCGAGCCCAAAAGCCGAGTGGGAGCAGATCCGCGCCGAGGACACCACGATCCCCAATATCCTCATTGGGTACGTCGCGCCGCTCGCCGCGATCCCGCCGGTCGCCGAACTGATCGGCTCTTATTTGTGGGGCGGGGCGGGGCTGGTCGAATTCGGCGGACGCTTGGTGGGCGCGATCGTCGCCTGGGTCGTCGGCGTCGCCATGGTCTATCTGCTGGGGATGGTCATCAACGCCACCGCGGAGAATTTCGATTCCATGCGCGACGAACTCGCCGCCCAGAAAATCGCCGCTTATTCGCTGACGCCGTTTTTTATCTCGACCCTGTTGCTGTTATGGCCGCCGCTCTTGTTCGTGCCGGTATTGGCGTTGGGGCTGATGGTGTTCTTGATCTACCGGGGACTGCCCATTCTCATGCACACGCGTGAGGACCGCGCGCTCTCCTACACCGCCACGATCACCGTCGCTGCGATCGTCACCTTCGCGATCCAGATGTCGGTTGCCGGCTGTATGACGTGAGCGGAGCGCCAATGTTCAAGCATCAGTTTGCCGCGGCTATTTTGTTGCTGCTGGCGGCGTGCGCACAGGCGCAAACCGCTCCCGCGCCGACGTCGGAGCACTTTGGAATTGCTTCCGTGGCGGAGGGGGCTGCGGTTTTTGCGGCCGATGATGAATTCACCGCCGTGCTCACCCCCGCCGATCTCTCCATCCGCGCACGCCGCGTCGGCGCCACGATGGCGGAGTTACGCGCGGTTTACGCCGATGCGCCGCGGGACTGGAACGGGGCGGAGCGCGCCCGGCTTGAGGCGATGTTCGCGCGCCGCGCCGGCCAGCTTACGCGTTTGGAGCATCTGTTGCCGGCGCGCGTGTTGCTGATGAAATCCTCAGGCGCTGCCGATACCGCGCTGCCGCACACGCGCGGCGCGATGATCAATATGGGACCCGCTTTGCCGGCCGATGATTCCGCGCTCGACAGCTTGTTCTTCCATGAGCTTTTCCACGTGCTCTCGCGCCACAACAGCGCCCGGCATGATGAAATGTACGCGCTGGTCGGGTTCGAGCCGTGTCCGCTGTTACTGCCCGACGACGTGCGGGCGCGCACCATCACTAATCCGGACGCGCCGCTGCTGCTGCATGCCGCCCCGTTCGGCGCTGGCGGGCGTATGCTCGCGCCGGTGCTGTTTGCCGAGCCCGCACTCTACGATGCAGCCCACCCCGGGTTTTCTGACTATTTCAATCTGCGCTTCCTTGCGTTTGAGCGAACCTCGGCTGGTTGCGCAGCAGTCATGGCCGACGGCGCGCCGCTCGCGGTTCCACCGCAGGAGGCGATGGCCGCGCTCTACGCCGCCGCCGGGCGCAACACCGATTACGTGCTGCACCCGGAAGAATTGCTGGCCGACAATTTCGCTCAGCTGATGATGGACCGCACCGATGCGCCCAGCCCGGAAGTACAGGCGCGGCTGGCGGCGTGGCTGGGGCTCTAACCCAAGAACAGCTTGCTCAGCGCCTGCCTCCGGTATATACATGTATGCACATACCGGAGCTGGGCTCATGACCATCGCCAAGACCCGCACCTTCAGGAGCGGCAATTCCGAAGCCGTCCGGCTGCCCAAGGATGTCGCTTTCGGGGCCGATGTGGAGCTTGTCATCGTCCGCTCCGGCGACGTCATGACGCTTTATCCCGCCTCCAGTTCCATCCCAGAGATGATTGCGCGCCTGCGGGAATTGCCGGCGCCGCCTTCCGTTGAAGTGCGCGACGCTGAGGAGCTGACCGAGCGCGAGGGTCTATAGCGCGTGGCGTTCCTGCTCGACACCGACGTGGCGATCCATTTGCGCGACGGCGATGCCTTGGTTTCCCAGCGTGTGGCCGCGCTTCCGGGCGCTGTGCTGTTCTCGATCGTCACCCGAGTTGAGCTTGAGGGAGGCGTCTATCGTGAACCCGCATACGCCTCCGTTCGTCGCGCTCGGTTGGATGCAATGCTCAGCGCAATCCCGACCTTGGCCTTCGATGATCTCGCGGCGGAAATTTATGGGAAGATTGTCGCCAGCGCCGGTTATTCGCGGCGCAAATTGCTCGACCGCATGATCGCGGCGCAGGCCTTGGCGCATCGCGCAACTCTGGTCACTCGCAACGGCGCTGATTCCTCGGATGTGCCGGGGCTGTCCGTGCTTGCGTTGTGACGGCGCTCCGGCGCCTTAAGCCCCCGCTTCCGCCATCATCCCCCGCGCGGCGGCTTGGCGTTTCATGGCGCTTTGCAGTTTCTCGAAGGCGCGCACTTCGATCTGGCGCACACGTTCGCGGGAGACGCCGTATTCCTTGGAGAGATCCTCCAAAGTCGCCGGCTCGTCGCGCAATCGGCGCTCCTTTATGATGTGGCGTTCGCGCTCGTTGAGTTCGCTCATCGCCGCGTTCAACAATTCCATGCGTTGGCTATACTCTTCGCTGTCGGCGAGGCGGGTTTCCTGGGTGCCCTCGGCTTTGTCGTCGGCGAGCCAGTCCATCCATTCGCTTTCGCCCTCGCCACCAGCGCCGCCGATTGGCGCGTTCAGGCTGGCGTCGCCGCCGCCCGAGAGCCGGCGGTTCATGGAGATCACTTCGTCGTCGGTCACCGCCAGCTTGTGGGCAATGGTGGCCACCTGCTCAGGCTTGAGGTCGCCTTCTTCGAGCGCGGCCATTTCGCCCTTGAGCCGGCGCAGATTGAAGAACAGCTTCTTCTGCGCGGCGGTCGTGCCCATTTTCACCAGCGACCAGGAGCGCAGGATGTATTCCTGGATCGAGGCGCGGATCCACCACATGGCGTAGGTGGCGAGCCGGAAGCCCTTGTCGGGATCGAATTTCTTCACGGCCTGCATGAGCCCGACATTTCCCTCGGAGATCACTTCTCCGATCGGCAGGCCATAGCCGCGATAGCCCATGGCGATCTTGGCCACGAGGCGCAGGTGCGACGTGACGAGCTTATGCGCGGCGCGCGTGTCGCCGTGCTCTTGCCAGCTCTTGGCCAGCATAAATTCCTCCTGCTTCTCCAGCATCGGGAATTTGCGGATTTCGGAAAGATAGCGCTGCAGGCCCTGTTCGGGCGAGAGCGCAAGCGTAAGCGCAGTCGACGCCATTCGTGTTCCCCTCAAAGAGGCCGCCCGCGAGCCCAAGGCGTTCTTCATACGAACGAACGACCGGGGCGGTTTCGTGAGCGCCAGGGGGCTATATAGGGGCGCTGTCAAGCCGGCGCCTGTCCCCCCGCCTCAAATTAGAACATAATACGAACTATTGAATTCGGCAACCGAAACGATCTCGATATCTTGTGCGGCGTTTCCGCAACGGGTGGCGAACCACACGCCACTAATAGGGGAAACCGGGGTTGACGGCGGCGTCCCCTGGGTATGTTCACCGAAACGACATCTTCCGGAATCGCGTTTTCCAGCCGCACTTCTTCAATCGGGGGCCGAACACATGGGTATCAGAAATCTACGGGCAAAGTTCATTGGCGCAGGCGCGTTCGCCATGCTGGCGGCGAGCGGGGCGCTGTCCCCGGCCGCATTCGCCCAAGATAATGATTCCGAAATCGACACTGTTATCGTGGTTGCGCAGCGCCGCAGCGAAAACCTGCAGGACGTGCCGATCGCCGCGACGGCAGTAAATTCGGAGCGCGTGGCTGAACTACTCAGCGGCGGCGGAGACGTGCTCGCTCTCGCCGGCCGCGCGCCTGGCCTCAACGTGGAATCTTCGAACGGCCGCGTCGCGCCGCGCTTCTACATCCGCGGCCTCGGCAACACCGATTTCGATTTGGCGGCATCACAGCCGGTTTCTGTTGTGATTGATGACGTGGTGCAGGAAAACGTTGCGCTGAAATCGTTCCCGATCTTTGACGTTCAGCAAGTTGAAGTGCTCCGCGGCCCGCAGGGCACGCTCTACGGACGCAACACGCCTGCGGGCATGGTGCATTTCCGCTCGGTGCGTCCGAGCCAGGAATTCGACGCCAATGTCGCCGCCAGCTATGGCAGCTTCGGGACTGCAGTTCTCGATGGCGCCGTCGGCGGCGCGCTTGCCGACAACGTCTCCGCGCGTGGTTCGGTTTCCTTCCGCCGTCGCGACGACTGGGTCGAAAACGCTTTCGACGGCAGCGAACTCGGCGGCTACGAAGATTTCGCGGGCCGTGTGCAGGTGCTGATTGAGCCGAGCGACGCGTTCAGCGCGCTGTTGAACGTTCACGGCCGCACGTACGAAGGAACCTCTACCTTGTTCCGCGCCAACATTCTCAGCACCGGCTCGAACGATCTCAACGGCAATTTCGACCGTGAAACCGTCTGGTACGATGGCGGCGGCGGCAATGAGCAAGAATACGACCAGATCGGCGGCTCGGCGACGCTCAGCTTCGATATGGGCAATGTCACGCTGACCTCGATCAGCGCCTACGAGACGCTGGACGGCCGCTCGCGCGGCGACATCGACGGCGGCGCTTGCGCGCCGACCGGCTCGCCGATTCCCCCGGGACTCACGTCTGGCGTAACTGACTGCTTCTTCCCGTTCGCTGGGGACGACGCAGTCACCTATCCCGGCCAGATCCCGTTTGCGTCCGACACCCAGGATTCAATCGACGATCTCAGCCAGTTTACCCAGGAGTTCCGCATCGCCAGCGATGAGGGCGCGTTCAACTGGCAGGCGGGCGTGTTCTATTTCGACTCCGACCTCACCGTCAGCACTGTTGGCGTAGGATTCCCGCCGCTGGCCACGCTCAACCACACCAACACGTCGTGGGCAGTGTTCGGCCAAGCGGGCTACGAAGTATCCGATCGGCTGAGCGTATCCGCTGGCGTGCGCTACACCGATGACGAGAAGGAGCTCCGCGGCGTTGTCACGCCAGGGCCTGTATCTGTCAGCGTTTCCGACGAAGAAGTCAGCTGGGATTTGAGCGCGGTTTACGAATTGAGTGACGATGCGAACCTGTACGCCCGCATCGCCAACGGTTTCCGCGCGCCGACCATCCAAGGCCGTGACGTCGCCTTCTTCAATCCGCCGTCTGTGGCGACTTCGGAAACGATCCAATCTTACGAAGCAGGATTCAAATCCGATCTGCTCGACCGTCGCGCGCGGTTGAATGGCGCTGTCTTCTATTATGAAATCAGCGATCAGCAATTCTCCGCCATCGGCGGGCTTGGCAATTTCAACCAATTGATCAACGCCGACAAAGGCGAGGGCTATGGCTTTGAACTCGAAGGCGAATTGGCTGTTTCTGAAAATCTGACGCTGACCGCCGCCTACAGCTACAATCACACCGAGATCAAAGACTCTAACCTTGCTGTTGCGGCGTGCGGATCGGGTCAATGCACTCCGCTCGATCCTGCCGCGCCAGGCGGAAACGTCTTCATCGACGGCAACCCGTTCCCGCAGGCGCCGGAATATATCTTCGACTTCACCGCCCGCTACGAACACCCGCTCGCAAGCGGCGGCGCTCTGTTTGCGGCCACCGATTGGACCGTGCGCGGGCCGTTCAACATTTTCCTGTACGACGCCGTGGAGTACGAGACCGACCAGCAATTCGAAGGCGGCTTGCGCGCCGGCTATCGCAGCGCCGACGGGCGCTACGAGATCGCCGCGTTCGCACGCAACGTCACCGACGAGGAAAACATCATCGGCGGCATCGACTTCAACAACAACACCGCGTTCGTGAACGAACCGCGGGTGATTGGGGTGTCGTTGAATGCGAGTTTAAACTGAGGGGCG
>CADEEA010000006.1:29339-81613 GCA_902826245.1 uncultured Alphaproteobacteria bacterium
TCACAACCCCCGCAGCGCCGCCAGCAGCGCCGCCATGTCCGCCGGCATTGCGCTTTCGAAGCGCAAGCTCGCGCCGCTGACCGGATGCACAAAGCCGAGCACAGCCGCGTGCAACGCCTGACGCGGAAAGTCCTCCACGACGTTTGCGACCTCCGCGGCGTGCGGCCCTTCCGCTTTGAACGCGCGCTGTTTGCCGTAGAGCGGATCGCCGATCAGCGGGCAACCCAAATGCGCCATGTGCGCGCGGATCTGGTGGGTGCGGCCGGTGTGCAGGCGGCACTCCAATAAAGTGGCCGCCGCGCGCCCGGCGCTGGCGCCGGCTTGCTGGCCGAAGCCCTCAATGGTCCAATAATCGCTGATGGCGGTTTTGCCGGCGCTTGTCTCAGCATTGCGTGCCACCACGTATTTGCGCCGGTCTTCGTTCGAGCGCACCAGCACGTTCTCGATGCGCGCGCTGCGCTCTTTCGGCGCCCCGCGTGTAACGGCGTAATAGACGCGCTCCAAATCGTGCTTGGCGAATAGTTTCGCCAAGCCGTGATGGGCGGCATCGTGCTTGGCGACGACGACCAAGCCGGTCGTGTCCTTGTCGATACGGTGAACGATGCCGGGGCGCGCCACGCCGCCAATGCCGGACAGGCTTTCCCCGCAATGCGCCAGCAGGGCATTCACCAGCGTGCCGCGCATGGAGCCGGGCGCGGGGTGCACCGCCATGCCGGCCGCTTTGTCCACCACCACCAGATGTTCGTCCTCGAACGCGATCTTGAGCGGGATAGCTTCCGGCAGCGGCGCCGCGGGTTCGGGCGGGGGGAGGAAGAGTTCATAGCGCGCGCCCGCTCGCGGCTTGTCCTTCGCGTGCGTCACCGCAGCCCCGTCGACGCTGAGCTTGCCTTGACCGATCAGTCCCTGGATGCGCGCGCGAGAGAGATCCGGCCACAAGCGCGCGAGCCATAGATCGACCCGCTCGCCTGCGTCAGCCGGCGCAATGGCGAGGCGGCTGACGCCCTCATCGGTTGCGGCGTGTTCTCCGTCCATGCGGGCGGAGTGGGGCGAAACGCGCGCCAAAGCAAGCGCGCGTCCCGTTCACAGCCGACTAGTTAGAGCAATTGTTGGTTCGCGAAATCCGCTCCGGCTCGGCGCACGCCACCCATTGGTTGGCGTCCTGGACGAAGGCGTCTCTCGACCAACCGCGCGTGCGCGCCATCGCCACGAGTTCGCGCGCGCCGTCACGACTCAAACCCTGCGGCACGAGCACGATAGCGAAGTGGTCGGACTGCGCCGCCCGGAAAACCTGCACAGTCGCGCCTTCCGCACGGGCCGCCGCACTGAGCCGGCGATAATCGGACACCACACCGCGCTGGGAATCGTAGGTCGCCGGGTCGCCGACAGCGTAGGAAGCCAGCACGGCGTAATAGCCGCCCTCGGCTGTGGTGGTCGCGCCCGGTGCGGGGGAGGTGTCCTGGGCTTCACCTTGCGCTGGCGCGCGGCGTTGCTGACGGGCGCGTTCGAGGACTTCGGGAAGTTGGATGCGCTCGGCTCGGCGGAATTCCATGTTCGTCTGCGCCGGCGCTTGCGACAGGATCGGCGGGGCCGGCGAAGGTTGCGCTGAAGCGCCGCCGCCAGCACCAAGATTGTCAAGGCTCGACGAAGCTGGCTCGACGGAGGCGATCGCTGTACCCGCGCACGCGCCGGAATCGATGGTGCCCTTAACGCCGGCCATGATGTCTTGATACTTGGACAAGAGCGCTTGAGTATTTTCGCGATCGGCGCGGTCTTCAGCGGTGAGCAGCAGACGCTTGGAAGTTTCCAATTGTTGCAATTGCTCCAGCGCGAACTGGGCCATTTCCGCGAGGTCGGCGTCGCAGGTGGTGCGCGCCGTGGCCACAGTCTCGGTGAACAGGCCGATCAAAGTGTGGCGCGCCTGCAGCCCCTCGCTGCGCTCGGACGCCAAGCCGAGCACGCCAGTAATGGCAAGGCCCACAAGGGCGATGACGACTTGTAACAGCCGGCTCATGATGTAACCCTCCTAGATGTTCTCTGGAATTTGAGGATGCGATTGAAAATACGCTCGATGCGGTCTTCGGCGTCGATCTGCAGGTGCTCGCGCAGCAATGGCTCGCGGCTGTCGCCATAGAAGATGAGCGAACCGCCGCGTTGTTCGTCGGGAAGATAGAAGGAAGCTTCCTTGAACGCCGCCTGGATTTTCGCCCATTCGATAGCGTGGTTGTAGGTCTTGCTGTTGCCGAGATTGGGTGGGTCGATCAGCACGGTGCGCGTCACCAAGGCTGAGCCCAGAATGATGCCGACCTCCTGCAGCGTGCCCGCGCGCGAGGAGGGCAGCATGACGATGAGCTTTGCGTGCTTGAGCAAGAGGGCGATCGCATCCCGCCAGGCATCGTCGCCAACTTGAATGCGTCCAGCGCCGATGTGCTCAAGCGGCGCGCCAAGCGCGATAAGTGGTCCGATTGGGCGTGTTGCACGCTCAATTTGTGCTTCTAGCTCAATGCGTTCGGCCTGCATGCCGATGCCGACGTTCGCGCCAATTACGTTGGTGGAGGCGAAGGGGCGCAGATAAAGCGAATATGGCGCGGGCTTTTCCCCGCGTTGGAGTGCGGCGAATACCGAGTTGGCGTAGAGATCGCGCGCGCGTTGCCCGTACAGCTCGGCAAGTTCGCTCAGCACTGTCAGTCCAAGTGAGGCGATCAGCACGGCGACCATGACGATGAGAGTCCGGTTGGCGCCGATCTCAGGCAGGCCGCTCAACCAGCTGGGCACGGCGACGAAGCTGGCGCCAAGCCAAACGGCGGCGCCCGCGTAAGCGGCGATTTCCATCGCGCGCGCGGCGCCCGCCCCGCGTGTTCCTGAAACGATCTTTTTCAGAAGCGTCATTCCCACACCGCCTCGCGCACTTGATTAGACCCGCGCGTGCTCTGCGTCGAGCTGAAATGAGGTTGCTTGCGCGGGTCAAGCAGCTCTGCCTTATGCTGGCGCTTGGAGAAGCAGATGTCAGAGCCGAATTTGACGCGCCGCGGCGCGCTTGCGTCTTTAGCGACGGGCGCGGCGGCGGCCTGTACCCGCGATGTCGCCACACCGCCCTATGAGGGGGAGGTTGGGTTCAGGCATGGCGTAGCCTCTGGCGATCCGACACATGACAGGGTGGTTATCTGGACCAGGGCCACGCCGGTGAATGACGGGCCGGTTCCTGTACGCTGGATCGTGGCGCGCAATCGCGAACTCACCGACGTAGTGAAAACTGGAATTGTCGTCACCAATTCTGCGCGCGATTACACGGTGAAAGTCGATGTTTTCGATCTACGCTCCGGCGCACCGTATTTCTATGGCTTCCGCGCTGGCGCCGCCGAGAGCGCGATCGGCAAAACCAGTACACTGCCGCGGGGGCGCACCGAACGGCTTGGGTTGGCGGCGGTGTCCTGCGCTTCTTATGCGCACGGCTATTTCAACGCCTATGATGCATTGGCGAAGCGTGACGATGTCGACGTCGTAATTCACCTTGGCGATTACATCTACGAATACGGCCTCTCCGGCTATGGCGGGGAAGTAGCGGTGCAATTGGGCCGCATCCCAGCGCCCGAGGTGGAGCTGAAATCCTTAGCTGACTACCGCCAACGTCATGCGCAATACAAGTCAGACGCGCCGCTGCAAGCGGCGCACGCGGCGTTTCCTTGGATTGTGGCGTGGGATGACCACGAAATCGCCAACGATTGTTGGTCAGGCGGCGCCGAAAACCACCAGCGGGAGGAAGGCGAGTGGGCGGTGCGCAAGCACGCTGCGCTGCAGGCCTATTACGAATGGATGCCGATCCGCGATCCAGCGCCGGGAAAGGCGTTCGAAGCGATCAATCGCAGCTTCCAGTTTGGCGATTTGGCGACCCTGGTGATGCTCGAGACCAGGTTGTTGGCGCGCACGCAGCCCTTGGACTATGCGCGCGATCTTCCACTCCAGATGCAACGCTGGGATTTCTCAAACCTGACGACGCCTGTTGCGCTCCGGCCTGGCGAACCTGATCGCGCTGGCCAACGTCTGTTGCCGGCGATCTACGAAGAGGTCGGCGAAGAGATGCGCCCCGTGTTGGATTGGCGGCGCGCGCAGGGACTGATCGGGCGCGCGGAGGATCTGCCGACTGGTTTCAGCGTTGCGCCGGATGTCGAGCGTCTTCGCGAGATGCTTAGCGGGTCTGAATACGCGTTGCTCGGCGCTGCACAGGAACAATGGCTTACGGAAGAGCTGGTGAACTCAAGCAAGGATGGCGTGACCTGGCGAGTGATTGGCAACCAAGTGTTAATGGCGCCGGTAGATGCGCCCGATCTTTCGCGTACGCCTGCGCAATTGGCCGCCGCGTTGGAGGGCCTGCGGCCCGGTGTCTCGCAATTGCTGAAGCTCACGCGTTTTGCCTTTCCCCTGAGCGTCGACGGTTGGGACGGCTATCCCGGTTCGCGCGCGCGCGCGTTTGGGGCGGTGCGTGCGGCCGGTGGCAACGCGATTGTGCTGACCGGCGATTCTCATATCGCGTGGGCGAACGAACTCAACGACGAACAAGGACGCGTCGGCGTCGAACTCGGCACAACCTCAGTCACCTCGCCAAGCGACGCGTCCTATTTCCAATCGGTTGGCATCGACTTCGCGGGTGGGGTTCGTGCGCGCAACCCCCACGTCAAGTGGATGGACGCGGCCCGCCACGGTTTTCTTGTGTTGACCTTGAGCAGGGAGCAGGCGAGTGCGGAATTCTTCGCCGTCTCCACCATCTCCGAACCCGCCTATGAAACCTCGCGGGTCGCCGCGTTCGCCATCGCTGGCGATGGCGCGCTCACGCCGCTTTGACCTCAGGTTCGGCGATTTCGGGAACGGGCGGCTCATGCGCGCCGCTTTGCATGTGGATAGCGCGCATCAGCATCGTGTGCACGAAATGACCTGCCGCATTTGTATCGCGTCCGGAATGATGCGCGTAGGAGCGCGACGCTTCCGCCAGGGAGAGGAATTGCTCTGCGTTCATGGACCGATAATACGCCAGAATCCGCGACAATGCCATGACGTCGCCGCAACGAAAATGTGGCGGCGCTCGTTGCTCAAGCTTTCTCAGCGCCCAACCGATTGACGCCGCCGCCGCCGCGCATGAACGCCTGCAACTCCGGCGACGGTTTTTCACTCAGCCATTCCTCGGCGAATTGTCCGAACACCGGTGCGTATTTGAAGCCGTGGCCCGAGCAGGGGGAAAACACCAGCACGCGCGGGTGATGCGCACTCGGCGCGATCAGGAAATTCTCGTCCGGCGTCACCGTGTAAAGGCATCGCACCATGCGCACCGGCTTGGGTTGGTGCGTCGGCAGCAAGCGGGCGGCGTGCTCGGCGAGCATCGCCTCATCCTCCCCGTCGGGGTCGCGCACAGTGTCGGGATCGGTTGCGCCGCCTATGGCGTGGAAGCCGAATTTGTACAATCCCCGCGGCGCCGGCATCCCGTAAAGGCCCGCCTCGTCGTCACAACACACCACCGGCAGCATGCGCGGCGAATCGGAGCGGAAGTAACCCACCACGCGCCGCTTCACCGCGAGTTTGCCGGAGAATTCCGGCAGCAACTTTCCAGCCCACGCCCCGGCTGTGACGATGATCGCATCGAATACGCGCTCTTCGCCCGCGATTCTCAGGCGCGCGCCCTCGATCGGCGCCTCGATCCGTACATTGTGGTGGAGCTTCGCCCCCCAACGCGGCGCCTGGCGCAGCAGGAAGGCGCGCACGGCGTCAGCGGCGATGACGCCGCAATCTTCCTGACGGAACACGTCCCATTCGTACGGCATCGCCAACGCTCCGCGCGTCAGCGCATGAATGGCGTCGCCGCGCATCAGCGCTGCTGGGGTTTGGCTCATGCGTTGGCATGCAGCGACAAATGGAGAGCCCCGCGGTCCCGCCATCAGGCCCCCTGTCCACTCGATGAAGGGGCGTCCCGCGAGGCCTTCCCAAGTTCGCCACAGCGCGTTCGCGCGGCGCGCCAGGCGGACGTAGATCTCACCTTCCCCCGGCGTAAGGCGCATGATGCGGGTGTCGCCATGGGAGGAGCCTCTTTCGTGCAGCGGCTCGAATTGCTCGAAGCCCGAGACATCGTGGCCCGCGAGCGCGAGTCTCGCGCTTACGCTCAGGCCGGCGATGCCCAGTCCGACGACGGCGACTTTCATCACCGAACCGAGTATCCCGACTGCCCATGAGTCTCAAGGACAAGATCAAGGCGCAAGTCGCGGCGTTCGATTCCTGGGCGCGGCCGTGGGCGGAGCGTTCGCGCTGGCATGGCTGGGTTTACGAGTTTCTGTTGTTTGGGCTCAAACAGGCGTGGGCATGCTTGTTCGGCGGCGCTATGCTCGCGCTGCTGCTCGCGACGCACTTGTTCTGGCCCGATCACGCGCCGGTCGCGCGGTATGATTTTCTGGTGCTGGCGTCGGTCGCGATCCAAATTGCGTTGTTGGCGACCAAGCTCGAGCGCTGGGATGAAGCGCTGGTGATCCTCATTTTCCATGTCGTCGGCACGATCATGGAGATTTTCAAAACTGCGCAGGGTTCTTGGCTCTATCCGGAGGAGAGCCTGCTGCGCATCGGCGGCGTGCCGTTGTTTTCCGGCTTCATGTATGCGTGCATCGGCTCCTACATCGCGCGCGCCACGCGCTTGTTCGAACTGAAGTACGTCAACTACCCGCCGCTCTGGACCACCTGGGCGCTCGCCACCCTCGCTTACATCAACTTCTTCGCCCATCACTATACCATCGATATCCGCCTCGGCCTGTTTGCATTTTCAGCACTGATTTTCGGTCGCGCCTGGTTTGTGTTCACGCCCGACCGCACGCCGCGGCGACTGCCGATGCTGGCGGGTTATCTGCTGGTGGCGCTATTCATCTGGATTGCGGAAAATCTCGGGACATTTGCCGCCGCTTGGGTCTATCCAAACCAAAGCGACGGCTGGCGGCTGGTGCCGATCGACAAACTTGGCGCCTGGTATCTGCTTATGCTGCTGAGCTTCGTGCTGGTGAGCTTGGTGCATAAGCCGGAGGCGGCAAGAGATCAGGCCCACCTTGGCGTTGGCGCGGGCGTGCTGAAGTCCCGCCCAAATTAGCGCAGCTCCATCGTTTCCGTCCGCGTTTGCAGCACGCGCCCATCGCGCAGCAATTCCGCGACGCCGCGATATCTCCCGGCCGGCCACCCCCCGGCTGGCGTGCGCCGGCCAGCGAATACCGAGGCCTGCGCCTGATCGCGTGGTTGCGTGCGTTCTCCCTCGGCGACAAGCGCGCCGTCTGGGCCGTAAAGGCGCACGCGCAACACGTCGCCATCTCGCGGGCCAGAGGCCAGCGCCCAGAACACGAGCGCCGGAGCGCTGACGGCCGCATTCGCAGGCAAATCCTCAACCCGGGCGCTGGCCGCAGGCGCAGCGCCGGTGAAGCCGAACGAGAACACGCGCGCGCCGCGATAAGTTAAGGCTTGTCGCGCGGCGGCGGACCAATGCGAGCCAGCGTCGGCGCCGCGCGGGCCGCAGCGCAAATCCGCGAGCGCGCCACCGGTCAGCGGATCGATTTTCTGCTCGTTGCGAAACAAGGTGAGGTGCAAATGCGGAAACTCGGTCTGTCCCGATAGCCCAACCAACCCCAGAACCTGCCCGGCGTTGACGCGATCGCCTCGCGCGACGCGCAAACTACCGGCGCGCATATGGCAAAGCTGCGTGATCCAGCCGCCGCCATGGTCGATGCGCACGCCGTTGCCGCACTCGCGCTCCGCCACGGCCGCTGCGCCGCGATCGAGAAAGGCGCGCTCGGGCTCACCATCACGCACGCCCAGCACCACGCCAGCCGCCGGCGCCAGTACATTGACGCCGCGCCGAGCCAACGCCGCAGGCGCCCGAAAATCGAGCCCATCATGGCCATCGTAGGTAAGCGGTCCGCACTGCGGGTCGGCGGCGGCGCCCGTATTCGGGTTCGCATCGGCATAATTCTGGACGACGCACACTTCACCGATGGCGCAATCGATCGGCAGTTGGAAGCTCTGCGCAATGGCCGTGCGGGGCGCGAGGCAGATCAACAGAAGTGCAGCAAGCAGGAATGTTCGCATCACGCGATTGTGCACGCCCTGCGCGCCGGTTTCAATCACATGCAAGTGAGCGGGGGCGCCCAGCGCTTGTGCCGTGGTCGACCGGGGATAGGGTGGTGCGAGGGGAGAAATGCTATGTTGCGGACTTTCATTGTTTCGGCCCTGCTTGCGCTCGCTGCCGTCACACCTTCGCTGGCGCAGGACGAAGAAGAAGCCATCGTCGTCACCGCAAGCCGTTACCGGGATCGTTATGAGGAGTTCGTTGTCCCGCACGTCGCGCTGACCCGGCGCGCCGATTCCGCGGCGATGAATCTTACGATCTCCTCCGACACCCGCGACGCAGCAGCGCGCCGCAATGAGCTGAGCGAAGCGCTGCGCGGGCTCGCCCGGATCGGCAATAGCGGTGTTAGCTTAGGCATCGTGCAGGAGGATGGCGACGAAGGACAGGGGCGGGTGCGGATCGTGCGCTTCAGTGTCGAAGCGGCGCTGCAATTGCTGCGGCCTGGCCCCCGCGCCGACACCTCGCAAGCGACGATCGTCCTGCGCACGCCAATCCGCGCCGAAGATACGTTGGAAAGTGTGGAAGCGCGGCTCGACGCGTTCCGACTGGGCGCGCCGCGTCCGGGCAGGGTCGAATACCTCTCCGGCGACATCGAACTGGTGCTGGTCAATCCGCCACAATATCGCGCGCCGGTGATCGCCGCCATCACCGCCGACGCCAACACGATCACGCGCGGGCTGGGCGCAGGCTACGGAGTTCGCTTGGAGGGCCTGGAAAATCCGATCGCCTGGAAGCGTGCGGGCGACTTGGATCTGAAATTGTTCGTGCCCTACCGCATGGTGGTGCTTCCAGGTGGCTCTCAGTAACCCGCCAGCTTCAGAAACCGGCTCCGCAGCTCCGCATCGTCCTTGAACGCGCCAGTAAATTGCGTCGTCACGGTGGTCACATCCTTGTGGTGCACCCCGCGCGTGCTCATGCATTGGTGCTCGGCGTCGATCAGCACGGCGACGCCGCGCGGCTTCAGCGCGGTGCTGATGGCTTCGGCGATCTGGGCGGTCATGGTTTCCTGCGTCTGCAGGCGCTTGGCGAAAATCTCGACCACGCGCGCGATCTTGGAAATGCCGACCACCGCGTCGGTGGGCAGGTAAGCCACGAACGCACGCCCCAGGAACGGCGCCATGTGGTGCTCGCAGTGGCTTTCCACGTCGATGTTCTTGAGCATGACGATATCGTCATAGCCCTGCACATCCTCGAACACGCGCTCGAGTTCCTTGTAGGGGCATTCGTCATAGCCGCGGAACCATTCGCGGTAGGCGTCAACCACGCGCTGCGGGGTGTCCTTCACGCCCTCACGTTCAGGGTCGTCGCCGGCCCAGGCGATCAGCGTCTTCACCGCCTCCATGGCGGCCTCGCGGGAGGGGCGCTTGGCGTCGGCAGGCGAACGCCATTTCAGGATTTCACTCATGGGACTTCTTTCGTCTGAGGGGCGGAGGTCGAGCCGGGAAGGGTTCCCTGACGTCTACGAACGACAGCGACACCCGGACTTAACGCCCGCCCGCAGGGTTAACCCTCAGGCAGCAGGGCCATCGCGCCCCGATCGGATATGGAGTGTAGCATAGGGGTTCGCTAGGGCCAGGGGCTTAAGCCATCGGTAGCGCACGGAAGAAGAAACCCCTCGCCGCGAGGGGAGGGGGAAGGGGTGGGTTGAAACTCGGAGCCGCGCGCTCCAAGTTTGGAACCAGCGGCGCATCACCCCCTCCCCTCAAGGGGAGGGGAAGTGTTAGAAGCCGCGTCATGCAAATTTCTCTCACGAACACCCTGACCCGCCGCAAAGAGCCGTTCGTCCCCGCCGATCCCAGCCGGGTGACGATGTATGTCTGCGGCTCGACCGTCTATAACCACCCCCATATCGGCAACGCCCGCCCGGCTGTGGTGTTCGACGTGCTGTTCCGGCTGCTGCGCCATGCCTATGGCGAAAGCGCGGTGCTTTATGCCTCTAATTACACCGACATCGACGACAAGATCATACGCGCCGCCGCGCAAGCGGGGGTCGCCATCGATGTCATCACCGACAAGTTCGCGCGCATCTATCGCGAGGATATGGGCGCCCTAGGCGTGCTTGCGCCCAGCTTCGAGCCGCGCGCCACCGCGCACGTGCCTGACATGATCGCGCTGATCGAGAAACTAATCGCGCAAGGCGCGGCTTACGTCGTGGCGAGCGGCGTGTATTTCTCGGTCGCGGCGGACCCCGATTACGGCAAGCTCTCGCGCCGCGCGCAGGAGGACATGCAAGCCGGCGCGCGCGTGGAGGGCGAGGACGACAAGCGCCATTCCTCAGACTTTGCGCTTTGGAAAGCAACCAAGCCAGGCGAGCCGAGCTGGGAGGCGCCGTTCGGGCAGGGCCGCCCCGGTTGGCACATCGAATGCTCGGCGATGATCGCAGCGCAATTGGGCGAGACCATCGATATCCACGGCGGCGGGCTCGATCTCGTATTCCCGCACCACGAAAACGAAATCGCGCAATCGGAAAGCGCCAACCACGCCCCGCTCGCACGCGTGTGGATGCACAATGGCATGCTGAACATGGACAAAGAGAAGATGTCCAAGAGCATCGGCAATATCGTCACCGTGCGCGAATTGCTCGACGCGGACTGGCAGGGAGAGACGATACGCTGGGCGTTGCTCTCTGGCCACTATCGCGCGCCATTAGATTGGAGCGATGATTTGCTGAAACAGGCACAGGCAAGCTTGGATCGGTTGTATGGAGCGGTGCTGCGGCTGAAGGACGTGGAGGCGGACGCCGTCGATGCGCCGGCGGCGTTCGTCGCGGCACTCGCCGACGATCTCAACACGCCTGCAGCGATTGCTGAATTGTCGGCGCTGGTCAGCAACGCCAACAATTCCAAGAAGCCTGCCGAGCAGGCCAAAGCCAAAGGAGAATTGCTGGCGGCTGGCGCATTGATCGGCTTGCTGCAAGCCGATCCCGAGCAATGGTTCCGCGCCTCCTTCGGCGCACACGCAGCGCTGGCCATCGACACGCTCGTCGCCGAACGCGTCGCCGCGCGCAACGCCAAGAACTGGGCCGAAGCCGACCGCATCCGTGACGCGCTGGCGGACAAGGGCGTGGAGGTGATGGATAGCGCGAGCGGTAGCACGTGGCGGCGGAAGGGGTAGGGGGCGGCCTTTGTGACGCGGTTGTGTGGCTCAGGCGGGCCGGAGAGTGTCGATCAGGCGGTGCGCCTTGCGCCCGCCGCGTTCCACAGCGACGGCCGGATCGGTCGCCAGTAACCGTCTCGCTAGTTCGACGGCGCGGATGGCGAGGTGGCCGGCGCCATCGTGCAATTCCTTGGAATCGCGCACAGCTGCCACGTTGTTCTCCATGTCCTCCGCCGACCATCCGCGCGAATGAGCGATATAGGGAAACTGCGGAAAGTGGAAGCCGAGCTCAGCGAAAAATCCAAGCATCTGACCGGCCACGCCCTGCACATTGTCCTGGCCGCCAACGATGATGAAGCTCGCGACCTTATTTCGGATCAGCACGCGGTTGTGGGTTGTCACTTGGTTCTGAACGCAATTGAGCCGCTCGGCCATTTTGAAGTAGAGCGAGGAGGCTTGCCCCCAGCGGATCGGCGTTGCGATCAGCAGGACATCGGCCCAGTGCACCAGCGCTTCATAAACCTCCGTCAATTCGTCCTTGTCGTCCATCTGGGTAATGGAGCAGGGCCAGGTGCAGGCGCGCGCCGACTTTGAGTAGAAGCCCTCACAGGCGCGAAATTGCAATTGACTGAGTTTGATGAGCTGTGTCGCGCAGCCTTGCGCCTTCGCTGCGGAGAGCGCCGACTCCAACAGGTGATCGGACCCGGAATAGCGTGGCGCGTCATTTTGCATCGCGGTGGTAGAGAGTCCGACGACCCTGACCGGACCTTCGATCCGCGACACGGCTCGCGCTAGCGGGTGCGGCTCGTGCGGCGCCTTGGTGCGCTTCGTCGCTGCTTTGATGTTGACGAGTACGCGGCCGTTCTCGACCTTTACCGGAAATGCGGGTACGGCGTCGGCTTCGTATCCCGGCTCGCCAATGCCCGTCAGCCTATGAAATTTCCATTGGTGCCAAGGACAGACGATATACTCTCCAGCAAGCGTTCCCTGTCCCAAGGGACCGCCGACATGATTGCAGGCGCTGTGCACCGCCCCGAACGTCCCATTTACACAAGACAACGCAATCGGCACCGCTTCCGCTTCGACACGTTGCAGCGAGCGCTCCGCGAGAGCCTCAGCGCTGCCGAGATCGGTCCACTCATCGCTCATGTCTTTGTCTCCCATGCCACCGATCCATATCCCAATGGGGCGGTTAGGCTCAGCGAAAAGTGTGGGGTCGCTGGTCGACAGATGGCGAACGGCCACATTCGGCAAAAAGTCAGACCACAAAGGTCAACCAGAGCCCCGCTTCCTCCCCCCATCCCAAACCACGCCCGCAAACCCCTTCAGCGGCTTGAGCTTGTCGCCCAGATACGCCCAGTCGCGCATTTCATCGATCGCAACATGGTAGCGCGGTTCGCGGCCGACGCCTGAAGCAAACAGCGCGCGCGGGATGTTGACATTCTTCGGTGCGCGCTTTCGTTCGTACAAAATCGGCGTGCCGCAGCGCGAACAGAAGCTGCGCACTGCGCCGGTTTCTGGCTCTTCGTAGCGCGTCAGGCATTCCTCGCCGCGCACGAAGCGGACGCGACTCTTCCATGTACCGACATAAGTCGCATAGGCCGCGCCATGCGCGCGCCGGCTCGTCGGCGAATGGTCGTGCCAGGCCCATTGCGCGGGGACTGCGATCTCGAGGGCGACATCGCCACAAGCGCACTCGGCGCACGCCGATGCGGGTGCGCGCCGTTTTGGTGCGGAGTTCGATTTCTCCAAGACGCGCTCCTTGTTGGGGTGCGCGCGCGGCCAGCAATGTGCGGCCTTCGACAAAGCTCAGGCTGACGCAAAAAGAGATCATCCCCGAACTTGTCGAAAGCGCGACGTGTTGATCCAGGCGCGCCGGGTTGCTCTACGCCACCGCACGTATACTGGATAGGTGCTCTGCGAAGGTTCAGATCGTCAGTTCAATCCGACGCGGCGATCACGAGCGTCCGCTTCAGCGCCGCGCGCGGCAGGCCGTTGATCAACTCGCTGCGCACATCCACCCGCGATGCGCGCAGCGCGGGGCTGAATGGGCCATCCACGAGCATGACCTGCACCTCGTAGCCGCGATCGCGCCAATAGGCTTCGATCTTGGATTTGATGGCTGCAGCGCCTGTCGCGCAGGTCCAGTCGGCGCCTTCGCCCGCCTGTGAGAGAACGCCTATCTGAGATTGGAATGCTAGGGCAGGCGCCATCTCTGATCCCCATGGGCGAGGCGGTAAGTCGCACTTACCTACTAGTAAGTGAGTCGCATGCCGAGTGAAACTCCGGTAGGGCAAACAGGTATTTGTTAACAGCGTTGTTATTTTCGATGGCGCCACCGCCAAGCCCCAGCACTGCCGATCTTATCCTCGACGCGGCTGAACGGCGCGCGCAGTCGGTCGGCTTCAACGGCTTCAGCTATGCTGACATCGCCGACGAACTGAAGGTGACCACCGCCACTATCCATTATCATTTCAGCGCCAAATCGGATCTCGGTGCGGATCTGCTGGAACGATATACGCGCCGATTCCAGGATGCGTTGGCGCGGATTAGTCGTCGCCAGATTTCCCCCGCGGAACAATTGCGCGCTTATGCGCGATTGTATGAGGACGTGCTGCGCGAGGGGCGCTTGTGCCTGTGCGGCATTCTCGCGGCCGAGTATCAGACTTTGCCTGGGCCGATGCGAGAGAAGGTCGTTGCATTCTTCGCCGAAAATGAAGCCTGGTTGGCGAAGCTCCTGGCCGTGGGACGCGAACGAGGCGAGTTGCGCTTTGCCGGCGATCCGCGCGATGTCGCCATGGCGATCACCTGCGGACTTGAAGGCACGCTCCTGGTGGCGCGCACCTTTGGCGGGGTGGCGCGCTTTCGCGCTGCTGCGGAGATCGTGCTGGCCGCCGCCAAGGCTGCGGCGTGACGCTGGCGCATGCGGCGCTTTCACGCTATGGGCGGCTTGGGCACGCAATCGAGGGTGACGCATGCGGAATTGGCTGATTGTTGCGGCGGCGTGCGCGCTCGCTGCTTGCGCGAGCGGACCGGACGTCGGCGCCGGGGACCAGGAGGGGCCATCGCCGTTTCCGGTCGCGCGCGGTTCGCTTGCCGCGCCGCCGGTTGAAACGCGCGGCCACGCCGCGCCGCCCGAAGGCGTCGCCTCTGGCGGCGTCGATTTTGGCGCATGGCGCAGCGCTGACCCAGCCACCTACGCCCCGGCTTTCGCGACCCAAATACAGCGCCGCTTCGCTGGCCGGCCGGCGAGCGCGGTGAAAGCCGAACTTGAAGCCAATGGCTTCGCGTGTGTTGAGGGATCGCGGTTGGACTGCCGCATCGAGATCATGGAACGGCAGTGCGGATTCGATTGGTATGTCGTGGTGGAGCGCGGCGCCGCCGAGCCCGCGGCGGGTTTCGACATCATGTGCCTGGGCGCGCGATAGGTTAGGAGGCGGGAATGCGCAGTTTTGTCTTCCTGCTTGCGGCGTGTGCGTTGGCAAGCGCCTGCGCCACAGGGCCGGGCGCTGGAACCGCCGCGCCGGGCGCTGCGGCCAATATTCCCGCTTCGCCGATAGAATTCGGAGATTGGCGCCGCGCTGGGGCGAGCGCCGTTACCCAGCATTTCGAACGCGAGATCGCGGCCCGTTACGCCAATGGCACTCCATTGGGCGCGGTGGCCGCCGATTTGCGCCGCAACGATTTCGCGTGCGCCGAGAACCGTGACAGCGCTGGGCGCGGGAATCCGCCAGCCCAGATTTGCCGCAAGGCGGCGGCGGCGGAAAATTGCACGCACACCTGGCAGGTGCATTTGTTCAATGCCAACGGCGGCGACACACTCGCGCGGACGCGCGCGCTCTATGATCGCCGCTGCGGCGGCGACGGGCTACTCGGTGGGCCCGGTTAAGGCAGGCGGTTCTGCGGGCGCGGCCAGGTAGGCGGCGACGTCTTCGGGTTCTAATACCAGCATCGGCGCAAGGCGCGCATTCACCAGCACATGGCGTCCGCGAAGGCGCTCAAGCGCTGCGCGTCCTGTCATCATCGCGCGCGGTGCGGCGGGGCCGAGCACAGCGTTGATCCGCGCGTTGGATGTAAACACCATGCCCGCGCGCACACCTTCGCGGGGCGTGATTTCGCGCGGGGCCGCATCGGGCGCGCTTGAAGCCAAAGCGAGCACCACCCGGCTCTGCAGCAATTCGCGGCGGAAGGCTGGGCGCGCGGCTTCGCTGTCCATCGCTGCGACGAAGGCGCGCTCAAGCGCGTTTTGTGGTGTGATCCCCGGGGGGGCCAAACTCACTCCAGGCGCGGCCACGCCCTGCGCCAGCGCCGCGCCCGCAAGCGCGCAAAAACCCAGAAACGAACCCAAGATCAGGCGGCGTCGCATCGAAAACTCTCCCCACACATGGGCAAATCTGCCCTTTGCATGCCAGCAAAGGAAGGCCACATGTGGGCCGATGGACGATCTTTACCACGCCCGCATCCTCGAACTCGCCGCCGATATGCCCCATGTCGGCCGTCTGGAGGCGCCAGACGGCGCGGCGACCAGGGTCAGCAAGATTTGCGGCTCGGTGGTCAGCGTCGAACTGGAACTGGAGGCTGGGAAAGTCAGCGCGATCGCGGTGCACCCGAAAGCTTGTGCGCTCGGCCAGGCCGCTACGGCTGTGCTGGCGATGAACGCGATTGGCGCGACGCCCGACGAAATTCGCGCCGCGCGCGAAGGCTTGCGGGCGATGCTGAAAGAGGGCGCGCCGCCGCCATCGGGCCGGTTCTGGGAATTGCGCCACCTCGAAGGCGTGCGCGATTATCCCGCGCGCCACACCTCCACCATGCTTGCGTTCGATGCGGCGGTTGAGGCGTTGGCGCAGGCGGAGCGGGCGAAACCGCAATGAGCGCCAGTTTCAAATTCACGCATCCCGCCGCAAAGGCTCTGCGCGGTGCGGCGATGGCTTTTCCCGGCGCGACCGAGGATTTCCCCTGGGGCCATCCCGCGTACAAAGTCGCGGGCAAGAAAGCGTTCTTGTTTCTCGGCGGTTATGAGCCGGGCGCGTTGTCAGTGTCGATGAAGCTGCCGTACCGGGCCGAGGAGGCGCTGCAGCTGAAATACGCAAAGCCCACCGGCTATGGTTTGGGCCGTTCCGGCTGGGTCACGTTCACGTTCGGGCCGAAAGCAAAGGCGCCGCTGGCGAAGCTTTGCGACTATCTCGACGAAAGCTGGCGCGCGGTCGCGCCGAAAAAGCTCGCCGCCGCGCATCCCCCGCCGAAGTGGGCCAAGCCATGAGCTTCTATAATCGCTACATTCTGCCGGCCTTCCTTACTTGCGCCTGCGGAACCAAGCCGGTGCGCTACCAGCGGCGCAAGATCGTGCCGCGCGCTGAGGGCGTTGTGCTTGAGCTTGGCTTCGGCTCGGGCTTGAACTTGCCTTATTACGATGCGGCGAAGGTGACCCGGCTTTACGCGCTTGAGCCGGAGGAGGGCATGCTGGTTCGCGCACGCAAGGCTGCGCGCGGCGCGCCGGTTCCGGTGGAAATCCTTCCCGAGCGCGCAGAGGAAATTTCGCTTCCCGCACACAGCGTCGACACCGTGCTGGTCACCTATTCGCTCTGCACTATCCCCGATCCGGTGTCGGCGCTTGCCGCCGCGCGGCGCGTGCTGAAACCTGGCGGTGTCTTGCTGTTTTGTGAGCATGGGCTTGCGCCTGACGCGAAAGTGCAGCGCACCCAACGCATGGTCGAACCGATCTGGAAGCGCGTCGCCGGCGGCTGCCATCTGACGCGCGATGTTAGGGCGCTCGTGGAAGCGGGCGGGTTTGCGATCGACGCTTGCGAGACGATGTATTTGCCGTCCACGCCGCGTTTTGCGGGGTATAATGTTTGGGGAAGTGCGCGGGCCCCAGAACCCTCGCCCCCCGGGAGGGGGGAGAGGGCAGGGTGAGGGGGCGGCGCGTGACGGGATGTGTTGTACGCGACCCTCGTCCCCGAGAGAGAGGGGGGAGAGAGCGGGGTGGGGAGGGGTCAAATTGGTGTGTGTCACCCGGAAATGTGTGTCACCCCCAAGAAAGTATTCGCGCCGCTGGCGTCACTAACGGAGCATCGGCGCTCAGTCCCGCCCGCGCCAAAGCAGATGCGTTGTTCCCTCGGCCGCCAATACACCGGCGACGCCAATCAAAACCAAACGCAGCTCCGTACCTCCCGGAGGGGAATCGCCAAGCAGCAACATGAAGATACCGACACTCAACAAGAACAGACTGACGTTTATGATGCCGCGTGCCGGCCACGGTCTCCGATGGCCGTTGAACGCATAAAGCAGCGGCACAGTGACCGCATACCCGGAGAGCGCCATGAAGCTTGCTCCTAGGAGAAGAGCAATGCGCAGGTCCGACAACGTTATGGCATACCTCTGCCCGGTTGCGCTCGTCATCTCCCACAAGCTGAAGCCGATAAGGGCGGGGGTCCAGTATAGGAGCGTGAGGACAAGTTGGGAGATTCCCATCAAAATGGCCCGCGCCCTACTCGACACTTCGGTATCCTCGATCCAGTCCTGGTGCAGCCACCGAAATGGTGACACGCATGCTCTCTTGCACCAGATGCAGCGCGCGCGCTATCGCCGCCTGTCTCTCGCGCTCGGGTCACCCCATCCCCGCCAGCTTCCGCACCAATTTCCACTCCTCCGCGCTTACCGGCTGCACGCTTAGCCTCGAGTTTTTCACCAGCACCATTTCGGCAAGCTTCGGCGTCGCTTTTATCGCCGCCAGCGTGACCGGTGTTTTCATCGGCTCGACAGCCTTGAAGTCCACGCACACGAAGGCGCCGGTTTTGTCGGTGGGGTCGGGATAGGCTTCGCGCGTCACTTCGCTGATCCCGACGATCTCCTTGCCTTCGCCGGAATGATAGAAAAACGCGCGCTCGCCTTGCTTCATGGCTTTCAGGTGCGCCTTGGCCTGATGGTTGCGCACGCCGGTCCAGGCATCGGCGCCTTTCGCTTTGTGCTGCGTCCAGGACCAAGTCCCAGGCTCGCTCTTGATCAGCCAATACGCCATGCGCCATCCCGTTCAGCTGGGCGGAGCTTGGCCCAGCGCTTCGATGGTGATGCGAATTTCGTCGCCGATCAAGTTGGGCGCGGTGTTGATGCCGAACGCCGCGCGCGAAATCACGCCGGTAGCGGAAAAGCCTGCCCCGGTCTGTTGATTGTTCGGCAGCGTCCCGATCTGGTTTAGCGTAACGCGCAGGGTCACCGGCTGGGTAACGCCGTGGATCGTCATGTCGCCGACAACATCCGCGGCGTTGTCGTCGATTCTGGCGACCGAGGTTGATCGGAAGGTCATGGTCGGGAATTGCGCGGCGTTCAGCCAACGATCGCCCCGCAAGTGCTCGTTGCGCAGGTCTGAGCCGGTGGAAATGCTGGCGGTCTGAATGGTCGCGCTCACAATGCTGTTTTCGGGGGCGGCTTGATCAAGCATCAGCTCGCCTTCCACCTGGTCGAACCGGCCCAGCACATGATTGAACCCGAACCGCTCGATCGAGAACGCGACTTGAGTATGTGCGCCGTCGAGCACGAAGCGCTGGGCCTGACCCAAGGCGGGCGGGGTCGCTAGAGCGAACAAAGCCATGACCAGGGCGAGTGCGCGCATGGGAACCTCCTGCAAATCCGTGCGCGGACTATGGTGGGCTGGGCCAGGGCCATCCAGTGCGATGCGACGAACGGCCCGGTCGCGCAGACGCCCTATCGAATGGGGATCAGCAGCGCCAGAAACCCTCAACCGCTTGATCTTGCTCGTCCACTCGGTCAAGCAGGGCGCGCATGATCGCGCTTGAAGCAGAAGGCTTGGCCAAAAATTACGGCGCGCGCGCGGCGGTGCGCGGGCTTTCGTTCCAGGTTCCCAAGGGCGCGATCTATGGCGTGCTTGGCCCCAATGGAGCGGGCAAATCTTCCACGCTGCGCATGCTGGTGGGCGTGCTGAAGCCAAGCGCGGGGCGCATCGCCATGCTCGGCGGACCGATCACGCGCGAGACGCTGCGTCGGGTCGGCTATCTCCCGGAAGAACGCGGCCTGTATCGCAACATGAACGCGCGCGCCGCCATCGCCTATCTCGCGCGCCTGAAGGGCACCCCTGCGCAGGCGGCTTTCAAACGCGCCGACGATCTGCTCAACGCCCATGGCCTCGGCTCGGTGAAGCGCAAGCGGATCAAGACGCTCTCCAAGGGCATGGCGCAGAAGGTGCAGGTGCTCGCCGCGATCGCGCACGAGCCGGACTTGATCATTTTCGACGAACCGTTTTCCGGGCTCGACCCGGTCAATCAGCGCGTGCTTGAGGAAACCATCCGCGCGCAAGCTGCGGCGGGGCGCACGATACTCTTTTCGACCCACGTCATGGAGCACGCCGAGCGCTTGTGCGACCGTATCCTGCTGATCGCGCAGGGCGCCAAGGCGTTCGAGGGCACGGTGAGCGAAGCACTCGCGCTCGCGCCGAGCATCGCCACTTTGGAAACAGAAGGCGGCTTCGATCTTGCGGCGGCGCTTGCGCCCAAGGGGTTCACGATCGAGGCCATTGGCGAGGAGCATGGCAACCGCCGCTGGCGCGCCAAGCTTGACGGCGGGGGTTCGCGTCAATTGTTGCAGGCATGCGTTGAGGCAGGCGCGCCGCTTTCGCTGTTCGAACCCGCCCGCGCCAGCCTGCATGAAGCGTTCGTGGCGCTGGTGGGCGATCGCGTCGCGCATGGGAGCACACGCTGATGGCGCCGGTGTTTCTCGTCGCTCGCCGCGAATATCTGGCCTATGTGACCGCGTGGGGCTTTTGGGTGTCGCTGATCACCGCGCCGCTCCTGTTTGCGGCGCTGATCTTCGCGCCGCTGCTGCTTGCGCGCGCCGAGCCGCCGCGGGCCTTGGCGATCGTGGCCGAACAGAGCGCCGATGCGCGCAACGTAGAAGCGGGCTTTGAGCGCGAAGCGCGCACCGACGCTCGCGCCGAGATCGAGATTTATCTGGAAGCCTCCGCGCCCGGTGTGGCCGAGCGCGCGCTCGCCGCGTTCGATGCAGCGCCCGACCGCGCCAGCGCAATTGTAGCGGCGCGCGTTGAGGCCGGCGCGCGGGCAGCCGCGTTTCCATCTCCGGCGCCGCGCTATTTCGTCGTGCCTGCTCCCGGGGCGGACATCGAGGCGCTCAAGCCCTATCTGAGCGGCGAACGGACGCTCGCCGACGGGCGTGCTTTGTTCGGCGCCTTGAACATCCGCCGCGACCAAGCCGGCGCGCCGTCGATCGAGTATTGGAGCGCCAATCTCCAGCACGACGAACCCACCAGTATCGCGCGGCGCGCCATGCGGCTGGAGATGCAGCGCGAAGCGCTTGCCGCGCAGGGGCTCGCGCGGGGCGAGGCCGACAGGCTGGCCGCGTTCGAGCCGAAAGTGGCGCAATTCGATCCACGCCCCAGCGCCGGCGCGAGCGGGGAAGTCACCTTGCGCCAGCGCGCGCCGTTCTTCGCTGCGATTGGACTTTCGCTGGTGCTGTGGACGGTCGTGTTCTCCGTCGCCAACATGTTGCTGTCCGGCGTTATCGAGGAAAAGTCGAACAAGATTCTCGACACGCTGCTCACCAGCGTCACGCCGATCGATCTGCTGTTGGGCAAGCTCCTAGGCGTGGCCGCGGTGAGCGCGACCTTGTTTGTATTCTGGGGCGGCCTGGGCGCAAGCTTGATGCAGTTCGCGCCGGCTTCGATGGGCGATTCCTTCATCGGACAACTTGCTGCCGCGTTCGCCGAGCCGCGCCTGGTGGTTGCGTTCGCGGTGGGTTTTGTGACCGGCTATCTGATGTTCGGCGCGATCTTCCTGGCGCTGGGATCGCTGTGCGAGTCGATCCAGGAAGCGCAGACGCTGCTTGGCCCGGTGACGATCATCCTCATGCTGCCCATGCTACTGATCGGCCCCGCTGTCGACAATCCCAACTCGCCCCTGATCCAAGCCGCGAGCTGGGTGCCATTGTTTACGCCGTTCCTGATGCTGATCCGCGCGCCGACAGGATTAAGCTGGGCCGAGATCGCCGGGCAAGGCGCGCTGCTGCTAGCGACCGTCGCGCTGCTGCTGTTCCTCGCCGCGCAAGTGTTCCGCGCGGGGATCGTCAACCAGCTGAGCGTGACGGCGCTGTTTGGGAGGAAGAAGCAGCGGGATTGAAGAAGGGGAAGAAGGGGGACACACACTCACGCGCACCGCCGGGCGGGAGCTTGGTGGCATTTGTGCCTTGAGTGTGTGTCCCCTCTACGCCTCACGCCCCCCGCCAACCCAGCAGCGCCAGCGAGTGCCCCTCCGGGTCCTTGAACGCGCGAAGCACCAGTTCGCGGCCTTCGGCCTGCTGCAACACTACGCGCGGATGCAGGAACGCAGCACCTGCGGCTTCGACCGCGCGCTCGGCGATGTCCCAAACCACCGGCTCGAAATAGAGCACCGCGTCGCCGCCGATCGGTTCGCCCGGCGGCTTGGCGCCGATCATCAGCCGCACGCCGCCGCCGTCCATGAACACCATGCCGTTGCTTTCAAACAGCACGTTCAAGCCCAGCGCGCGGCGGTAGAAATCCGCCAATTGCGCTGGCGCTGCGCTGCCGAGTGCAACCTGGCGCAGGCCGGTGACGAGGGGTTCTGGGGGTGAGGGCATTGGAGGCCTCCAAGGCGTTTTCGCTGCACAATGTGAGCGATCGATCCCCCAAAAGCAAAACGCCGCCCGGCCAAAGCCGAGCGGCGTTTGCGATTTATCCCCTGGCGGCCTTCTAGGTGCGCGGTTTTGCCGGCGGGCGCGGCAGCAGGCCTTCGCGCTGGGCGCGCTTGCGGGCCAGCTTGCGGGCCCGGCGGACGGCTTCGGCCGCCTCGCGGGCGCGCTTCTCGGACGGCTTCTCGTAATGGTTGCGACGCTTCATTTCGCGGAAAGTGCCTTCCCGCTGCATCTTCTTTTTGAGCGCCTTCAACGCCTGGTCGACGTTGTTATCGCGAACGAAAATCTGTACCAGGACCCATCTCCCGCGGCCAAAAAACCAAATGCCAAACGCCCCGTGAGCGAAAGCGCGCCGGGAGCGTCTGAAAACGAAGGCTGGGCCTTAGCAAAAGCCCGCGGCCCTGTCCATCGCCGAAGCGGGAGTTCGCCGCGGTGACGATACGCGGGAAAGGGAGTACCATCTTGCAATGGCCGCACCCTCCGCCCGCTTCCGCACCCGCATCCTGGAGGCGTTCGCGCCCCATGCGGCGCAAGCGGGCTGGACCGAGGCCGCTTTTCGCGACGCGCTGGCGGAGGCCGGATTGTCGGAAGGGGAGGCGATGTTGGCTTGCCCGCGGGGGGCGTTTGACCTGTTCGACGCTTTCGCCGAGCGCGCTGACGCCGCCATGATCGAAGCGCTGGATGGCCTCGATCTGCCCAGAATGCGCATCCGCGAGCGCGTCACCGCGGCGGTGCGGCTGCGCCTGGAAGCCCAAGCGCCGTACAAGGAGGCGGCGCGGGCGATGTCGCGGGCGCTGGCGCGGCCCGACCGGGCGCCCGAGGCGGCGCGGCTGCTCTGGCGCACCGCCGACCGCATCTGGCGGGCGTTGGGCGATGCCAGCACGGACGGGAATTTCTATTCCAAGCGCGCTATCCTTTCCGGCGTGCTCGCCTCCACCTATGCGCGCTGGTTCGCCGACCAAAGCGAGGACGCGGCCGAGACCTGGGCGTTCCTCGATGCGCGCATCGAGAACATCATGCAGTTCGAGAAGCTCAAGGCGCGCTTCAGGCCGGTCAGCGAGGGGCTGGAGGCGGCCATCGGCGTGGCGGCGCGGTTCCGCTACGGGCGCTGATCGGCGTCCATTTCCGGCGCGCTGCGGACTTCGCCAACATAGAGGCTCACCCGCCGGTTGCGCGCGAACGAATGCCCGCGCACCGCCGGCGCCGCTTCCACGAAATCGAGCCCGCGCGAGGCCAATTCAGCGAGCGTCTGCTCACGGACGCGCCCCTCCACCAATATCGCATCGCCAGCGCGCGCTTTGCCGCCCGCCTCGCTCGGCGAGGCCTCCAGCGTTGGACCTTGTGTGAGAAACTCGATTCCCGCGGGCTCATGGCCTATCACCCAAAGCCGGCGTGTTGCATTCGGCAGCAGCCGTGCGCGGGCGAGCGCGGTGGTCGCCTCGCTGCTGACGAAAAACCCGCGCACGTCGGGGATGAGCAGGTCGCGCAAACTGAACGAAAGCGTGAGCCCACACACGATCAGCACCGCAGCACGCGCCGCGGGCCGGCGCACCATCAGGAGCCCCACACATGCAGCGCCGACGATCGCAGCGCCAATGGCGCCTGTAGCGACGGCGCGGCGAACATCTGCGTCAAAGCCCCCTGACATCAACGTAGCTGCAAGCGCCATGATCGCAGCGAGCGCGCCGCCAGACACCGCAAACAGCGCGATTCCCAGCGGATGCGTCGTACGCCAGCGCCGGCCGCGCATCGCCATCAGGCCGGCGCCGCAGAGCAGCGCTAGGGCGGGATAGCTCGCCATCACGTCCTGGGGCATCTTGGCCGGGGTCAATTCGGAGACCGCAAACAGGGGTGCGATCCAGGCGAGCAAGAAGCGCGAACCGCCGAGGTCGCTGTCGCGCGGGCCTCGCACCGCCGCGAACGCAAGCCGCGCCGCCGCCGGCAGGGCGTAGCTCGCGGGGAAAATGAGAAAGCTCAGCAAGAAGAGGTGGTAGGAGGGCGGCGCGGGTGCGCCCGGCGGGGTTTGGCTGCTCAACGAGTTCGCACCCGCCCAGATGAGGGCCGCCAACGCAGCCAGCGCCAGCGGCGGCCATAGCAACGGCGCCATCCAAGCTACACGCCGCTCCCAAAGCGCAAGCATGAGCAAGGCGGCGCCAGCAACAATCAAAGGCGAAGGCCCACCGATCAACACCCCGCACAGAATGGCGAACCAGAATATCACGGCGTGCCGCTTCGGGTTTGCCGGCGTAGCATAGAGCCGCGCGAGCGCGGCCATCGCCAGCGTTGTGAACCCCATCGCCAGAGCGCCAGCGCCGGCGATGGCGCTCTCGAAGCCGACGAGCATCCCTGCTGCAAACAGGCTCGCGCCGAGGAAGGCGGCGCGTCGCCCAACCAGCGGCGCTCCGGCCCACAATGACGCCAACGCGGCCACAAGGAGGCCAAGTGCCGAGGGTAGGCGGTAGAACCAGATTTGCTCGCCGTCCTCGCCGCCCATAAGCGCGCTTGCGGCTTGCGCCCAATGAGCGCCCCAATTGGCGCGCCATGCCAAATCGCCGGTTTCAAGCATCTGCCTGCTGGTCCGCGCAAAGTCCGCTTCGGCCAGATCCCACACTGGCGCCCGCGCCGCGCCGAACTGGCTGGCGAGAAGCGCGACCAGCGCGACCAAAGCCGCCCCGCGCCAACCGCGGGCGAATTGATCAAACAGGGCGGTGGAAACCGGCTGGCGCATGCAAGGGGCGTCTGATACCCGCGTCGGCGCTAAATGTCTGCTTGGTTGCGAGAGGCTCGCTTATAGCGCGATGAGCCGCTATGAAACGCCGCCCTATGACACGCCCTGGGTCGGAGCTTGGTTTGGCCGAAACGATAGAATTCAGCGTGGTGGCGCCGGTCCATGACGAGGCCGGCAATGCGCCAGCGCTGGCGCGCGAGATCGCCGCCGCACTTGATGGGCGCGCCTATGAGATCATCTTCGTCGACGATTGCAGCCGCGACGACACGCGCCACGAATTGGCGGCGCTGAAGCGGGAATTGCCGGCGCTGCGCCTCCTGGGCCACAGAACCAATTCCGGGCAGAGCCGGGCCGTGCGCACTGGGGTTCTGGCGGCGCGAGCGCCGATCGTGGGCACCCTCGACGGCGACGGCCAGAACGACCCCACCGACCTGCCAAGGCTGCTGGCGCGGCTCTTACGCCCGGACGCCCCGTCGAATTTGGCCATGGTGGCAGGCAACAGAGCCAAGCGACAGGACAATTGGAGCAAGCGCGCCGCCTCGCGCATCGCCAACAATATCCGCCAGGCGGCCCTGAAAGACGGCGCCGTGGACAGCGGTTCGGGGGTGAAGGTGTTTAAGCGTGAGGCCTTCCTCCAGCTCCCCTATTTTGACCACATGCATCGTTTCATGCCTGCACTGATGCTGCGGGAAGGCTTTGCAGTTGAGTTTTTAGAGGTTAACCATCGTCCACGGGGCGCCGGGCGTTCCAAGTACACCAATCTGGGCCGCCTGGCCGCAAACATGACCGATTTGTTCGGCGTGATGTGGCTACGCAGCCGGGCCCGCTTGCCGGGGGGAGTCGACGAATTATGAGCAATGACAAGCCCATCGGCATCGCAGAAAATATGGCAATCCGTCAGGCTCGCCGCGGGGGCGGTCGACCGGGCAACAACCAGGGGAATCCTATGTGGGCGATCATCAACGTCTTTCCGCTGATCCTGATCCCGGTCTTGATCTATAATATTTGGGCCGCTGGCGCTGGGGACGCCGGCATGGCCGGGTTTGTCGCCGAACTCACGAACCCGCAAAATCCGATGACCATCAAGATGGCGTCAGGCGCGGAATGGGCCGTCACCACCGGAGACATATTCGTTCTCGTTTCGATGGTGCTTCTCTTCATAGAATTGCTGAAATCGACCTCCACCGGCACGGCGGCGATCTTCAATCACGCTCTCTCGATGCTGGTGTTCATCGTCTGCCTGGTCGAGTTCCTGCTTTGGGGCGCTTGCGCAACGACGCCGTTTTTCCTGATCACGGTGATGGCGCTGCTGGACGTTCTGGCGGGCGTGGTGGTCACCATCATCTCTGCGCGGCGTGACGTGGAATTCGCCGGCCAGCACTGAGTTCGCTCAGAGGCACCAAATTCCCAGAGCCAGTGCAATTGAGAAGTCGATCCAACGAGCGAATCGGGGGAAGATGGCGGCCATGGGGAATGGCGCTGCAGGTCCGGCGCCAGGGCGCTCTGCGAAGGGTGAAGGACGCTCATGTCCCTTTTTTTCGACGTCGCCTGGTTTGAAAACAAACTCGCTGCACTAGCGATGGATCGAGCCGCGCTGGCGGCGAATTCTGGCATCGATGCGGGTGAACTGGATCGGCTGTTCGCCAACGAGCGCACGCCGAGCGCCGCAGAGCTCGCGGTGTTGGCCAAGGCGTTACGGACGGATCTGGTCGAAGTGACGTTGCGCTGCGGCGTGGCAGAACGTGGCGGCGCTCCAGACGGCGATACGTCGGCGCGGATCGAGAGCATCGAAGCGCGGCTGGATGCGATGGACGCGTGGTTGGAAGAATTCGAGCGCGCGGCGCGCAAGCGCGCTTGAGCACTAGCGAGCCGATGCGAGGCGTTGCCTCTTGGACCGTCGGCGTCCTCGCCGGATCTTCGGCATTACAAACGCAAACGATCCGGGGCTTGCAAAAAAGAGCCGGCGAGGACGCCGGCGGTCCAAGAGGTGCGCTTGCCTCGGAAGTAGGGGGGCGGACTTCGCGTCTGGAGACGCGCGGTCCGATGCTCACGCTCTCAGATTGACGTGCTTTCCATAGCGCCGACACGGGGCTGCGTAGCCGACATTGCTCTGCGCAGGCGCTGTCTCAATTTGAGACATCAGCGTCATCGCAAATAAGGGATCGAGTTTGAGGGGCGCTTGGCGGCGTTGTTTGCCGCGCCGGTCGTTCCGACGCATGTCAGCGACATGCTCGAACTCGGCTTCCAGTTCCGGCGGTTTTGATGCAGCGCCCATGAGCCAGCGCTCTGCAGGGAAGATGCCAAACGGAAATTAACGTGATCGGCCGCCGATCAGTCCAGGCGCGGCGAAATCTCGACGCGCCGGTTCTGGCTGCGGCCTTCGCGCGTGGAATTGCTGGCGACCGGTTCGCGTTCGCCTTTACCGACAGCGCGGATACGGTCCGCGGAGACGCCGTGCGCGACCAGCCAATCGACGACAGCCTGCGCGCGCCGGTGCGAGAGGCCCTCATTGTAAGCGTCCGTGCCGGTGGAATCGGTGTGGCCTTCGATGTCGAGCTCCACTTCTGTGCGTCTTTGCACGACAGCGAGCATTTCTTCGAGGATCGGCGTCGATTCCGGCTTCAGAATCGCCTTGTCGAAATCAAACAACACCGCGTAGCCGGTGAGCGGTTCGGGCGGCGGGGCAGCCTGCTCGACTACCGGGATCATCACAGGCTCGTCGGCGGGACATGGCGTGCCGGCCACAAACATGGCTTGGCGCACTTCATCATCGACGCAGAGCAATTGCACAGCGGCGCGCTGATAACCAAGCGCTGCGAGCTGACGAGCGTTCTTCAGGCGCCGGCAATTGTCGTCCTGCCAAGTGTGCGCGACGGAAACGCCGACGCCGACCGCTTGCGCGCCGGCCATGCTCGATCCCATGCAGGTGTCCATCGAAGCCGTGAGCGGCGCTGCGTATGCAGTGGAGACGGGAATGCGGCGGGCCACGCCATCGAGCCCGTCGCGGCCATCGCGCCCGTCCACGCCATCGTGGCCGCTCACGCCACTGGCGCCGGCGCTGCCGTCTTCTCCAGACGCGCCTGCGGCGCCGTTTTGTCCTGCAGCGCCGTGCGATCCGTCTGCGCCGGCAGCCCCATCAGCGCCGTTCGCGCCCGCCAGACCAGCAAGGCCCAATTGGCCCGCTTGGCCGACAGCGCCGTTCTGGCCAGCCGCACCAAACGCGCCGCTTAATCCCCCGCCGCCGGCAAGCCCCACGGCGCCGTCGGCGCCTGAACTTCCGTCTAAGCCGTTCGCGCCGGCCACCCCTGCCAAGCCGGCCGCTCCGTCGCCGCCGTTCGCGCCGTTGTTTCCGTTAGCGCCGGCAAGGCCTGAGGCGCCCTGCGCTCCATCGATCCCCGCGAAACCGTTGGCGCCAGCGCCGCCCGCAAAGCCGGTCGCGCCATTTGCTCCCTGCAGGCCGTCTGCGCCTTGAAGACCAGCTGCGCCATTGGCGCCAGCCTGGCCGTTTGCGCCGCCAAGTCCGTTCTGACCGCCAGCGCCGAACAGACCGCTCAGTCCGTTGACGCCATTTGCGCCGGCTGCGCCAACCGCGCCGTTCGCGCCGCTGAGGCCGGGAAGTCCATTCGAGCCATCAGCACCGCTTTGGCCGGCTGCACCAGCGAAGCCGTTCGAGCCCGGCGCTCCTTCGGCGCCAGCAAGCCCATCGGCGCCGTTGGCGCCATTCTGTCCCGGCTCGCCACTAAGCGCGCAGGAATAGCTGGAGCAGGAATCCTCCGCCTCGGCGACCTTGATCACCGCAGCGCTGAGCAACACGCTTGCCAGCACGGGAGCCAGAGTGTGCGCGCGCGCCATTGGACTGTGTCCTTTGGTTTAGCGGCGGCGTGCTGCGGTTGCGTCAGCGCGTTCTTCAGGTCCGCGCGGTGCGGGCGCTTGTGAAGATCCGCCGCCGCCAGAGCTGTCGCCAGGGCAAGCGCTGCCGGCCATGCGCATCGCGTCACGCACTTCCTCGTCTACGCAGAGCAGCGCCACAGCGGCGCGGCCGAAGCCCATGGCCGCCAGTTCGCGTGAGTTCTTCAGGCGGCGGCAATTATCGTCTTGCCAGGTTGTGCCCACGGAAATGCCGAAGGCGACGCCCTGAGCGCCAACCGAGCTCGAGCCCATGCAGGTGTCTTCTGTGGCGATTGTCGGCGCGGCGTACGCGGTGGAAACAGGAACTTCGGTTGCCCGCCCGTCGCGGCCATCGCGCCCGTCACGGCCATCGTCGCCCGACTCGCCGTTCTGGCCGTTTTGGCCATTCTGTCCGTTCTCGCCATTGGCGCCGTTGATGCCGTTGCCGCCGTTCTGGCCATTGGCGCCGTTCTGACCGTTGGCGCCGTTGATGCCGTTGCCGCCATTCAGGCCGTTCTCGCCGTTGAGGCCGTTCGCACCGTTAGCACCATTGAGGCCATTCCCGCCATTCAAACCATTCTGCCCGTTTGCGCCATTGGCGCCGTTCAAGCCGTTAGCGCCGTTTAGCCCGTTCGCGCCGTTCAGGCCGTTCGCGCCATTCTGACCATTTTCGCCGTTGAAGCCGTTGGCGCCGTTCAAGCCATTGCCGCCATTCAGGCCATTGGCGCCGTTGAGACCATTCTGGCCATTTTCGCCGTTGAATCCGTTGGCGCCGTTCAGACCATTGCCGCCGTTCAGGCCATTGGCGCCGTTGAGACCATTTTGGCCGTTCTCGCCGTTGAAGCCGTTAGCGCCATTCAGGCCATTCGCGCCGTTTAGCCCGTTCTGGCCATTCTCGCCGTTGAAGCCGTTTGCGCCGTTCAAACCGTTGCCGCCGTTGAGGCCATTTTGGCCGTTAGCGCCATTCAGGCCATTCGCGCCATTGAGGCCGTTCGCCCCGTTTTGGCCGTTGAGTCCGTTCTGCCCATTGGCGCCGTTCTGGCCGTTGAGACCATTTTGGCCGTTCATCGCCCCGTAGCCGCAGCTGCTGGAGCAATGATCGTCGTCATCATCATGGCCCCCGCTGGCGGCGGCCGTTCCGACCACACCCAAGGCCAACAAAACCGTCGCCGTCACAAGGCCAAGCTTCCGAGCACGCATGGGCAGTCCCCCAATTCCCCAAACGGGAGAATTCCACAGGAAAGCCTGCGGTTCTCCACGCAATGTCCACAGCAACTCTTGTACCGGGTAGGGAACGGTTTTGGCCCGAAGAATCGCCCCAGGGGAGAAATCGTAAGACCGCACATCAGCTGACGGGGGTTGTGCGCTGGTTGGCGCGTCTCACAACGAAACAACGCGCGATCACGGACGCGGCGCGCGGGAGGGGTGCGCGCCGCGTCCGTGATGTCAGCCGCCGGAGCTTAGGCGGCGACGCAATAGGCGCGGAGGGGAGGGGAATTGTCCTCCTTCCGCGCTGTGAACTCATCGCGGAGCACTCTGGCGACATGCCAGAAATTCGTGAGGCCAGGATCGCGATCGAGCAGGCGGTCCAGCGCAACGCTTGCAAGCATCCGCGCGCGATTTTCGTCCGCGGCGTACAGGGCCGCCACTGCCAGCAAGAGTCTGGAGAGAATTTCGATGCGGGCGGCGATCGTGCTCATGGCTTCGTCCTTCGGCTTTTGCGTGCGGTTTGTGCGTAGCTTGGCGCGAAGCGTCGGACTGTGCCCTTGGTCACGGTGTTCACGGGCGGCGGCGAAAGCGAACATGGGATCCTCCCTGGCGTTGGAAGGAAGTTGCACGCGCAGCCCTGAACTCACGCGCAAGCTTGTGTTCATATGGAATTCACAGGCGCGAGGCGGGGTGCGTGATTGAGTTCACGGCCCCCGCACCAGCGCGCCGTCCTTCATCACCGCCACGATCCCCGTGCGCAGCAGGTCGATATCGGCCAGCGGATCGCCGGCCACGGCGATGAGATCGGCGCGGCGGCCGGGCCGCAGTGAGCCGATGTCGCCCTCTCGGCCGAGCAACCGTGCGGCATTGATGGTGGCGGACTGGATCGCCTGCATTGGCGTCATGCCGTAACGGATCATATAGGCGAACTGGCGCGCGTTCTGGCCGTGGGGATAAACGCCCGAATCCGTGCCGAAAGCGATGTTTACGCCCGCGCGCACCGCGCGCCGGAACGCTTGGCGCTGGATGTCGGTTGTCTCCAGGTTCTTGCGCAGGATTTCTTCCGGCCAGCCGTCGCGGCGGCCGATTTCGTCGATGTAATCGCCGTTGTAGACATCGGCCACCAGCCAGGTTCCGTGCCGGCGCATTAGCGCGATGCCTTCGTCGTCGAGATAGGAGCCGTGCTCGATCGAGCGCGCGCCCGCACGCACGGCGCGGCGGATGCCTTCCGCGCCATGTGCGTGCGCAGCCACGAAGGTTCCGCGCGACGCGGCTTCTTCAACCGCGGCGCGGATTTCCACTTCGGTGTATTCGGAAGCCGCCGGCGTCGTTCCCGCTGTCAGCACCGCGCCGGTGGCGATGACCTTGATGAAGTCCGCGCCGCCCGCGAGCAATTCTCGCGTGCGTTGCCGCACTTGCGCCTCGCTGTCGGCGACACCGCGGCGCATCTCCGTCGGCACGACAACATCGGGCGCGGTTCCTGTAACTTCGCCGCCGCCACCCGTGACGGTGACATAAGCGCCGGCCACGAACATGCGGGGTCCTTCGACCTGTCCCGATGCGATAGCGTCGCGCAGTGCAGCGTCGGTGAAAGCGCGATAGGCGCCGACATCGCGCGCAGTGGTGAAGCCCGCATGGAGCATGGCGCGCGCATTGGCGGCGCCGATCAGTGCGTCGCGCGCGGCTGAACTCAAGAGCGGTGCGGCGACGTTGGAGGAGGTGATGTCGCCCACCAGGTGCGTGTGCATATCCATCAGGCCGGGCAGCACCGTGTAGGGGGACCAGTCCAACACGCCTGCGGGTGGGCTTTCCGGGAACGGAGCGAGCGATGCAATGCGCCCGTCTTCGATGGTGATCAGCTGATCGGAAAGGACCCGGCCGGCAACCACGTCGATGACGCGACCCGCGCGGATGAGCGTGGTCTCGGCATGGGCCGCGCCGAGGCCGAAAACAAACAATGCCGCCACGCACCAGGCCAGCGCTGTTCTCACTCCGCCCATGCCTTGTCCTCCAATTCAATCGTCTGGCCTAGCTGGCATTGTCACACCAGTGAACCAAGGCGCCCTGCTAAGCGTATTACTCCTATGCGCTACACCCTTTTGCTTCCCGTTCTCATGCTCTTCGCCGCCTGCGCCTCGCAACCGGTCAACCGAATGGCCACAAATCCGCTTCCGGTCGCCTCAATCGAGACCGAGCGCTACCTTGGCGTCTGGCGTGAAGCGGCGCGCCTGCCGAACGGATTTGAACGCGGCTGCGTGGGCGCCAGCGCCGAGTATCGGCTGCGCCAGGACGGGCTCATCGCGGTGCACAATGTCTGCACGCGAGCCGATGGTTCCACCCGTGACGCCATGGGCCGCGCCCGCCGGGTCGGCACGGGCGAGGAGGGCAAGCTTAAAGTGAGCTTCTTCGGTCCGTTCTGGGGCGATTATTGGGTGCTTGAGCGCGCCGAGAATTATTCCTGGAGCATCGTCGGCGAGCCGAGCGGGCGCTATCTCTGGGTGCTCACCCGAGCCGAACGCGTCACGCCTGAGGAGCGGGTGATGTTCCAGGCGCGTCTGCGCGCACTGGGGTATGATGTGTCAGCGCTGGTGTGGAACGCGGGCGCGCAGCCTTAGCCAGGGCGTTGGTTCGTTGTCGTAGCCGCCGCCTTGGCCGCTTTCGATCTGCACATTGCGCCAACCCGCCGCCAGGCTTCCGAGTTTTTCTTCTCCCATCGCGCAGAAAAAGCGGCCGAACCTGTCGCGGCGATCCGCGTCTCCGGCTTTGAGCGAAGCATGCAGGACGCCTCCGGGCTTCAGGGCTCTGCGCAGAGCGTCGAAGATCATGGGGAGGGCGGCTGTATCCGCGTGATGCAACGATCCCCTTGCCCACACACCGCCGAACGCGGCGATGTAATCGAGCTGCCCGAAGTCGAGCACGCGCACATCGATGTTGTACAGGCGCTTAGCTTCGCGGCGAGCGCCAGCGACGCGTCCATGGATGTGACTGCGAATCCCGCGTCGCGCAGCACCGCTGAGTCCTGGCCGGCGCCGCAGCCGAGGTCGAGCACCGCGGCGTGAGGCGCTAGCTCGGCGATGAAGTCGTTGAGGTAGGGGGAGACGCGAGCGCTGGCGGCGTAGGCCGCTGCTTCGGCGTCATAGAAATCACAGGTGCGTGCGTCGCTCATGAGTCGTTCGGGCTCGCGGAGCGAGGCCCGGAATCCAGGGGCCACAATCGCGTTCTGCTATCACCTGGGTTCCGGGTTCGCACTTCGTGCGCCCCGGAATGACGGCGGAGGTGGTTGTACAATCTCGTCCCCTATCGACTCAACTCCCGCATCGCCCCGTCCAGCCCCTCGATCGTCAGCGGGAACATGCGTTTTTCGCCGATGATCTCGCGCACGAGCTGGATCGACGGCGTGTGGTCCCAGTGGGCGCGCGGGGTGGGGTTGAGCCAGACGCAGCGTTCGTAGATTTGCGCCACACGCTGCAGCCACAGCGCGCCGGGCTCTTCGTTCCAATGTTCCACCGAGCCGCCGGGATAGGTCACTTCGTATGGGCTCATGGTGGCGTCGCCGACGAACACGACACGATAATCGTGCGGAAATTTGTGCAGGACATCCCAGGTCATGGTTTTTTCGTCGTGACGGCGGCGATTGTCCTTCCACACGCTCTCATAGAGGCAATTATGGAAGTAGAAGAATTCCATGTGCTTGAATTCCGCGCGCGCGGCGGAGAACAATTCCTCGCACAGCTTGATGTGTGAATCCATCGAGCCGCCAATGTCGAAGAACAGCAGCACCTTGATGGTATTGCGCCGCTCGGGCCGCAGCACGATGTCGAGATAGCCCTCGCGCGCGCTTTTCTTGATGGTGCCGTCGAGATCGAGTTCGTCGGGCGCCCCGGAGCGGGCGAATTTGCGCAGACGCCTGAGCGCGATCTTGATGTTGCGCACGCCGAGTTCGACGCTGTCGTCGAGGTTTTTGTACTCGCGCTTGTCCCACACTTTGACCGCGCGGCCCTGGCCGCCCTTGCCGCCGATGCGTACGCCTTCTGGATTGTAGCCGCCATTGCCATAGGGGCTCGTGCCGCCAGTGCCGATCCATTTCGAGCCGCCCTCGTGGCGGCCTTTCTGTTCCTCGAGCCGCTGCTTCAGCGTCTCCATCAATTTGTCCCAGCCGCCGAGCGCTTCGATTTGCGCCTTCTCTTCGTCGCTGAGGAATTTTTCGGTGAGCAGCTTCAGCCATTCGGACGGGATTTCGGCGTTGATGGCTTCGGCGGTGTTCTCCAGCCCCTTGAATACATGGCCGAACACGCGGTCGAATTTGTCGAGGTTCTTTTCGTCCTTCACCAACACCGCGCGGGAGAGATAATAGAAGCCCTCGACGTTGCTATCGATGGCTTCCTTCTCCAGCGCCTCGACCAGCATCAAATATTCCTTGAGGCTGACAGGCACGCGCGCGGCGCGGAGTTCGGTGAAGAAGCGTTGGAACATGGGGCGAGCTTAGAGGCTGCGCCCTCGACGTGCTACCTTGGAGCGCCGGCTTCCAGCTCGCATAAGGTGTCTCAACCTCCATAGGCCCGGGGGATGTTTCGCAAAGTTTGCCGGCTGGAAGCCGGCGCTCCGCCGCAGTTCTATCGCCCCATCTCCCCCAACACGCCACGCCAGGTCAGCTCCGAGCGTTCCTCCAGCCGCCGCGCGGTTGCGTCGTCCGGCGCGGGCGCACGGTAGCGCATCTTGATCGTCCAGACGCCGATCTGGGCGACGCTGACGCGCAAATAGTCGCGCGCTCCATTCTCGCCGGGGACCAAATACTGCGCGCTGCGTGACGCCGGCAGGCCGACGCTGTTGGCGATGCGTAGGGTGGGGGAGTAAGGAGCGGCGCCCGGCGCCGCGCGGCCTACCGCTGCCTGGACCGCATCAACCAGTTGATCCAGCGAAGCGCGTTGAGGCAGGCGCGTGGCGTATAGGCGAATGCCCTGATTTCCGTCGACGAACTCGCAGGCCACGTCGTCGCCGCGCGGCAGGCCGGGAAACAACACAAGGCGCGCGCCCGAGCCGTCGCTCTGGAAATGGCAGACGAGCCCGCTGCCCAGATGGCGCACACTGCCTTCGGTCTCGCCCGGGGCAAACACGCCGTCGGCATTCGCCGAAGCTATGATGGCCTGCGATCCGGAGATCGGCGCTGTGGCGAGTGCGTCAGCATCCGCGCCGTTGGCGGAATCCTCAGCGTCCGCCGGCGCCGCCAACACCAAAATCAAAGCGAACGCAGTTAAGAGCCGCCGCATGCGTCCTCCTCCCACGGGGGGATATTAGAACGGGCTGGGACAGCTGTCGATTCCAAGGTTTAGGACGTCCGCGGCGGTGGTAATCAACTCCCGCCCCCCCGCTGCTCCCGCCGCGCCAGGAACGCCAGGCGCTCAAACAGCATCACGTCTGCTTCGTTTTTCAGCAGCGCGCCGTGCATGGGCGGAATGAGCTTTGCCGGATCGCGTTGTTTCAGCGTTTCTGGATCGATGTCGTCGGTGAGCAGCAATTTCAGCCAGTCGAGCAATTCGCTCGTGCTCGGCTTCTTCTTCAGGCCCGGCGCCTTGCGCATGTCATAGAAAATCTGCAGCGCCTCGTTGACGAGTCGCGTCTTGATGTTGGGGAAGTGCGAGTCCACGATCGCGCGCATCGTCTCTTCGTCGGGAAACTTGATGTAGTGAAAGAAGCAGCGGCGCAGGAAGGCGTCGGGCAATTCCTTCTCGTTGTTGGAAGTGATGATCACGACCGGCCGCACTTTGGCCTTCACCGTGCGATTGAGTTCGTAGACGTAGAATTCCATCCGATCGAGTTCTTGCAGGAGATCATTGGGGAACTCGATGTCGGCTTTGTCGACTTCGTCGATCAGCAGCACGGGGCGTTCGGGCGCCTCGAACGCGTCCCAGAGTTTGCCGCGCTTGATGTAATTGGCGATGTCAGTGGCGCGCTCGTCGCCCAGCTGGCTGTCGCGCAGCCGCATCACCGCGTCGTATTCGTAAAGCCCTTGCACCGCCTTGGTGGTGGACTTCACGTGCCACTCGATCAGCGGCATGCCCAATGCCTTGGCCACCTCGATCGCCAGCATGGTTTTGCCGGTACCGGGCTCGCCCTTGACCAGGAGCGGGCGCTCCAGCGTCACCGCCGCGTTCACTGCGACCTTCAGATCGTCGGTGGCGATATAATCCTTGGTGCCCTCAAACCGCATGCCTGCTCCCTCGCTTCGTGCGCACTTAATGGGCGCGGACGAACCTGCGCAAGGGTGCATCAAGCTCGGCAGCTATCTGCAGTCGCTCGATAAAGGTAATGATTTCTGGGTGGCGTAAGGGCAGGAGCGCGGCGGGGGGCGCGATGCCAAGCGCACCCGCAAGTAGAGCCAGGTCCTCTTGATCGTGCGGGACCTGCGCGTTGCGCGGGCCGCGCACCTCGGTAAATCGCATCGGCGTCCTCAGCTGCGCCAACGCGACAATAAGCCCGACGCCCAGGGCGTCGCGCAGCACCCAGAATTGCCCCCCGCGAGCGATCATGGCGCCATAAGAGGCGTGGCGTGCGGTGTGCGCCAGGCAATTGTGAAATTCGCGCCCGACCAGGCGCAATTCCGACACGGTGCGCACGCGCCGCCAGACGCGGCCTGAGGTCGCTGAAATTTCGGCGGCTGGCGTTTCGCAGGCAAGCTCGTCTTCGATAGCCGCGTAGAACCGGGAGAAGGCGAGTGCTTTGCGCGCGGCCGTGTCGAAATCCACGCGCGAAAATTTATCGAGAAACGCGCCCGCTTCGCCGATGCCGACAGAGTGCGTCACGAACATGGCTGGGTCGAGGGCGGCGAGCGCGCAGGTCCTGGCGAGCCGGCGCGCAGCCGTGCGCACCCCGCTCGCCGCGCTCGGGTGCAAGCGGAACACGCTCAACAATTCGCCGCGCGCGTGGGCGTCCTGCGCCCAGGGCAGTGCGCGCATCACTTCCCCAAAAGTCGCCGCGCGGAAGTTGCGGTCGTCCAGGAGCATGCGGCCGAACGCCAGCTTCTCGTAGCGCGCTGAAATCGCTGCGTCTGGGATCAGAGCGGCGGCGCGGGCTGCGAATTTTCGAACCGGCGCGACATCGAGGACATTGGGCATGGTTTTTCCTTTCGCTTCTGCGGCGGGCGCGGGGCGGCCGTGCCGCGGCGCTGGCGCGTCGCGGCCCAGGTCTCTCGAACTCGTTTCCGATTCTGCTGTGCGCCCGATCCGGTGCGAGTGCGCAACGAACTTAGTTCCCGCAATTGCGACGATCAATCCGGCCGCCGCTCATTCCAAACCGGCGCGACCACAACGACACGCACTTCGGGCACGGTGCTTGGCGCACGCCGCAACCTCTCGTTAACCAAGCTTAGCGACCCTGGCGCCGTGACTCCCAGAAGCGGGAGGAAAGGCGGGAAAAATGCCGTTGAAACTTTCCTTGCGGCCGGGCGAGAAATTCGTCGTCAACGGAGCGGTTGTTCAGAACGGCGACCGGCGCGCCGCTTTGGTGTTGCAAAACAAGGCCTCGGTGTTGCGTGAGAAGGACATCATGCAGCCGGAGGATGCGGTCACCCCGGCGAAGCGCATCTATTTCCCGATCATGCTCATGTATTTGGACCAAGACGGCCGGGAAAAAGCCTACGTCGAGTTCGCTACCCGACTGGCCGAATTTATGGGCGCTGTACGCGACCCGGAAATTCTCGCCGAATGCATCGGCGTTTCCAAAGAAGTAATAGCCCGTGAATACTACCGTGCGTTGATGCGCTGCAGGAAACTCATTTCCTATGAAGCCGAACGTCTGGGGTTAAGGGATGTCGATCAAAGCCTACCAGCGCGCGGCCACACAGGCTGAATCGCCGCGAGAGTTGGAGTACCGGGCTTTCGGACTGGTGACGGCTGAATTGTTGCGCGCCAAGCAGGAAAATCTGTCGACGGCGCAGGTGGCGGAGGCGTTGACCGCCAACCGCCAGCTCTGGGGCATGCTGGCGGCGGACTGTTCGCTGCCGCAAAACCAGCTGCCATTGGAACTGCGTGGGCAGATCATTTCGTTGGCGCTTTGGGTGGCTCGCTATTCCGGCGAAGTTCTGCGCGACGGCGCCGATATCGAGCCGCTCATGGAAGTCAATCGCTCCATGATGGAAGGCTTGGCCGCACGCTGATCGCACGGTTGCAATTGTTCCGTGTCGTCAACGGGCCGTTAACCCCCTTTGCTTATGACTAACGCCTCAAGCGGCGCTGTTCTCCGATGGGGGGCGCACGTCGTTCGGCGTCATGGGGCGCGCAACCGTCCCACCGGTCAGCACGACCGGCAACACCGTCCAGAAGGACCTCGTCATGGCTAGCGTCAATACCAATTTCAGCGCGCTCGTCGCGCTGCAAAACCTCACCAAGACCACCGGCGAACTCGAAATGGTTCAGAACCGGATCAATACCGGCCTGAAAGTCGCATCCGCGAAGGACAACGGCGCGGTCTACGCGATCGCTCAAGCGCAACGTTCGCGCGTTGCTTCGATCGCCTCAATCGCTGACGGCATCGACCGGACCACGAACGTGATCGACACTGGCCTCTCAGCCGGCGAGACGATCTCTGACCTGCTCACGCAGATGAAAGAAAAGGCGGTCGCAGCTCAGGCAGGCGATCTCTCCACGGAGCAGCGCGCCGCGGTTGCAGCCGACTTCAACGAATTGCGCAACCAAGTGACCCGCATCGCCAACTCGGCGACCTTCAACGGCGCCAACGTCGTCAACGGTTTGAGCCTTGCTTCGGGGTCGAACCCACTGCGTGTGCTTTTGTCGGACGTCGGCGGCTCGGTCGGCACCGGCAACGTGCAAACCGAGACCGGCGCGGCGGCGCCGTCCACGGTGCCCGCTCCCTCGCGCAACGCCGAGGTAGTCGACGCCTCGGAAGCATATGACGCCACCAACAACACGTTGGCGGCCAACGATTTCGTTCGCATTGCAGTGACCAGCGGCTCGAACACGACGACTTTCGCGTTGCAGATCACGGCGACGACGACGATTGCGTCGTTCGTCAATTCCGTGGGCACTGCGACCGGCGGGAGCGTGATCGCTACCTACGACGAAACCACGGGCCAGATCACCTATCAGGGCCAGAACGACACCGACACCTTCGCTATCACCGTCAATTCAGCGGCGGACGGTTCGGGCACGGCGCGTCGTTCGGACTTCGTCAACGGCGTTGCTGGCACGACGGCTTCGGCTTCGGCTTCAGCGGCTGATACTCGTCCGTCTACGACCACCACGATCACTACGTTCGACTTCACCGTCGGCGGCACTGGCGCGCTGAACGGCGCGGCGGCCTGGGATGTCGGCACAAGCGCCGCCACCGCGGGCGTTGCGGCCACCGCGATTGATGCCGCGATCACCACGCTCAACTCGAACCTGGCCTCGCTCGGTTCGCAGTCGAAAGCGTTGGCGACGCAGAAAGAGTTCCTTGGGAAACTCTCCAGCGCGGTCGAAAAGGGCATCGGCCAGCTGGTCGACGCTGATCTCGCCAGAGAATCGGCCCGCCTGCAGTCGCTGCAGGTGAAGCAGCAGCTGGGCGCGCAAGCATTGTCGATCGCCAATTCGGCGCCGTCGATCGTGCTGTCCTTCTTCCGTTAAGAAATACGAGAGCGCCGTTCCGCTCTCTATCGAAAATGAAACCGCGCCGACCTCCAGTCGGCGCGGTTTTGTTTTGCGGGGCGAGAAAGGGTAAAAAAAGAGTAAAATAATCGTTTCGGGCGAGATGTTGTTAACGATCTATTAACGCATTTACGCTTTGTACACGTTTGCGGCGGAACGCGCCGCACGCCTTAGGCGTGCGATCCGAAGGAGCAGACGACATGGTTTCCAGCATTATGCCGGGTGCGACGGGCCTTGGCGCGCTCGGCGCGGATGTTCGCTTTGCCCGCAACGGCGCAGCGATGCCGCAGCGTCACGATGAAGCGTTCTTGCGCGACCGCGTCGAGCTGAGTGGCGCATCGCTGGCGGTGGTGCGCCAGAGCGTGCGCGACGGCGTCGCCCAAGCTCACCACGCGCTCGCCCTGGGGCACGAGGCCCAGGCGATGCTGGTGAACGTCCAGACGCTGGCGCGTTCCGGCGCGGCGCAAGTCGATCTCCAGGCGGTACTGCAGGCGTTTTCGCAAAAGCTCGACGCAGCCATCGAGGGCGGGGCTACCTTATTGTCGGGCGCGAGCGTCTCGGTCCAGGCCGAACTCGATGCGGCGCCATTGAGTATCCCGGGCGCGGACTTGCGGCTGAAGGACGATCCTGGTCCGCAAAATATCATCGCCGTGTCTAGGAACGCCGAGATCGCCGATCCAGAGCTACCCCAAGCCGTGCAGAAGTCGCTTGAGGCGTTGCAGGCGGCGATGGGTCAGTTACTGGAAACCGTTCAGGCGTTGGAGGCGCATCAGGGCTTCCTCAGCGCCGTAGACAGGGCGGCCGCCGGCGTGCGCACCGATCTGGACGCGGACAGCGCGCGTTTGCTGGCGTTGCAAGTGCGCCAGGGACTGGAGGCCGTTGGTTCGGCGCCGATCGCCAACGTCGAGCCACAAGCTGTGCTTGCGCTGTTCCGCGCTTAGTAATTGCCGCCCAACTCGACGAGGTCGGCAGCGTAGTCGTCGTCTCGCGACCGCGTCAGGAGCTTGCGGCCGGCGCGGAATGTCTTCGCCGCCACGATGGCCACCAGCACCAACAACGCCAGCGCTGCAATCGCGATCGCCGCCATCAGATCGCGGGTGACCGTCAGTTCGCCGCGGGCCGCGGCCAACAGGCTACCGTCACGCTGCAGTCGCTTGGCGGCGGCGGCCGCGCGATCGCCGGCGCCTTGCGCCACTAATTGCAACCGCTGCAGGTCCCGCAGGCCGCTTGCGTGGGTTAGCAGCGCCACGGCGCCGTCATGGGATGCGGCCTCCGCCATCGCCCCGATCCTCGCCAGCATATCTTTGGCTCGCGCCATCGCCGATGCATCGACCGAAGCGGTGAAGGCGGGGCCGGCGGTTGCGACGGCGCCAGGGTCGCGACCCGCGGCGCTCGCGAGGGCAGTGCTCCGGAACGCGTCAACGGGCAGAGCCTGCGTCAGCAGCATAGCAACATCGGCCTGGAGGCCGAGCGGGTAATCGTCGCGCCTGGCTGCGTCTATGAGTACCGCAGCGCCTGCGGCGGCGCGCGGCCCCAATTCGCCGGCGAGCCCGAGACGCATGCCCGTCAGCACGAATTGCATTGAGTCCGTCTCTGGCTCCGCGGCGAGCGCGCGCGCCATGAGTTCGAAATTCTCGCGATCGCCTTCGCCAGGGGCAGGTGTCGCGGCTGCCGCCATGCTGGGCGGGTTTTTCGAAAGCAAAGGTACGATTTGCTCGTAGCGCGCGCGCGTCCCTGGCGTCAGCAATTGCAGCGCCGCCATTTCGATCTCGGCGTCGCTCGCATCAGGGGAAAGCACACGGGCCATGGACGCCGTGCTGCGCGCCGGCAGCATGCCGCGGGCCGACAATAGAAAGCCCCGCGCGGCAGCGGCATCTTCGCCCATCAATTCCATGGCGACTAAGTCATCCCAGAGACGCTCGCGGTCATAATCAAGCTGGATCAGCTGACCGTTGAGACGCTCCACACGGGCCGCGACGACTTTCGCGCCGGCCGGGGACAATTCGTAGGCGTAGAGATTGTCGCGTTGGATGATCAAATAGGCGCCAGCCCCCGCGAGCGGGGCGAGCAGCAGGCAAAGATTAAAGACGAAAGCGCTCAGCACCCCGTGGGAGCGGCGTCTCAGCGCCCGTTGCGGCCGCCACGCGTGCGACGGTAAATCGTGCCTCATCCCTCACCCATGAAACGCCGATACAAATCCTACCCGCGTGTGCGGGGCAAGATGAAATGCAGGAAAGGCGAAATCATCGCCATTTCAGGACGCAAGATTTAGACCGAGCGGTCGACGAGCGCTGGCTGCGGTGATTTTTGGGCTCCAAGCGCACCGTTGGCGCTGTAGCCCGCGCCGCCGCCGCGCTGGCGAACGACTTCTTCAGCCATGGCTTGAACCAGGCCCTCGGTAACCAGCTTGATGGCGCCGAGCGCTTCTTCATGGAGTGCGAGCTGCTCGTGTAAGACCGCAGTTTGCGTGCGCAACTGCGTTAACAATGCGGGTGACGCGCCCTCGATCAGCGAACGGTCATGGCCGATACGGGTCATTTCCAGGCGATAAGCGTTAACCAAACGGTTCTTCTCTTCCGCCTCGGCGCCCGAAAGGGGAGGCTGGCGGCATTCGATACGGCGCGTTTCTTCTTCGATCAAAGTGGTCAGCCGCTCGGTGACGATGAGTATCTGCTCGACGCGATCGGCTGCGTTGTTAGCGATCAACGCCATCGCTGGCCTCCACGCCCAGATCGGCTCTTTGTTGACTTTGCATCCGCGTCAATTCGGCGACGATGCTGTCGGCGATGCCGACGCCCCCGGCGCGCGAGAGCGCTTCCGCATAACGCTCGATCAGCATCGGCCGGAACATTTCCTCGCCAGCGCCGCCGCCGCCGAGGCCATCGGTCTTCAGCCCAGCAAACATCGGCGCCAGCATCTGTCCGATGAAGATCGTCTCGAACTCCGCCGCCACCCGTCGGATTTCATCTTGCGGCGCAGCCGCTGGCGCGCGCATTGGCAGCGGCGCGCCAGCCAACGGAATTGGGGCGTCAGCCATCACATCACCTCGATTTCGGCCTGGATCGCGCCCGCCGCTTTCAGCGCCTGTAGGATCGAGATCATGTCGCGCGGCGATACGCCGAGCGCGTTAAGGCCGTTCACCAATTGGCGCAGCGGCACGCCGCCTGGAACCACGACCAAGCCACCAGGCTCTTCCTCGACCTCGATATTGGTCGATGGCGCCACCACGGTTTCACCGCGGCTCAGCGGCGCGGGTTGGCTGACAAACGGATCCTCCTGGACTGAGATGGTGAGGTTGCCCTGCGCGATGGCGACCGTCGACACGCGTACATTGTCGCCCATCACTACGATGCCGGAATTTTCGTCGATGACGATGCGGGCGGGAGCGTCGACCTCCACCTCCAGGTTTTCTATCCGCCCGACAAGGGAGACCATGTCGCCGGCAAACGCAGGCGGACGTCGAAGCACCACCGAGCCCGGATTGGCGGCGTGGGCGGCCTCCGCGCCAACGGCCTGGTTGACTGCGGTTGCAATGCGCTGTGCGGTGGTGAAATCCGGGTTGCGCAGCGACAGCCGCAATTCCTGTTGGCTGGCGATGTCAAAAGCGATCTCGCGCTCAACCAGCGCGCCCGATGCGATGCGCCCGCCCGTCGGCACGCCACGCGAAACTGTCGATCCCGAAGCCCCGGCGGCGGAAAATCCGCCCACCGCCAGCGCCCCTTGCGCCACCGCATAGACTTGCTGATCGGCGCCGATCAACGGCGTCACCAGCAATTGGCCTCCCGCCAGGCTGCGCGCATCGCCCAGCGCCGAAACTGTCACGTCGATGCGCGAACCCTGGGAGGCGAACGGCGGCAGGTGGGCAGTCACCATCACAGCTGCGACGTTGCGGGTGTTAAGATTGCCGTCGGAGGCGTTAACGCCCAAGCGCTCGAGCATCGCCGCCAACGCCTGGCGGGTCATCGGCGAATTGCGCAGGCTGTCGCCAGTTCCGGCGAGCCCCACAACCAAACCGTAGCCCACCAATTGGTTCTCGCGCACGCCTTCAAAATCAGCGACGTCCTTGATGCGAGGTCCCGCCAAGGCGGGCGCTGGCGTCAGCGGTGCGACGATGGCGGCAAGCGATGCGACGGCAAGCAACGCCGCGCGCCCAGTCCGGGTTGCGAAATTCATGGCGAACATAGGCGCCAGGTTTGGTTAATGGCGCGTTCAACCTCCGCCTTAACAAAGCGGAAACAGCAGCACTCGATGCTCGCGCGTCATGAAGATCGAGAATGGCGGCCGTATTACTTCGCTCGGCGCACCGCGCCGTCAGGGCGCAAGCGCCGCTTCGGGGTTTGCGCCTGAACTTGATGACGCCCAACCTGCAAATGCGGCGGCCGGACTGGGCGGCGTTACGCCGCTAGACGCGGTTCTGGCCCTGCAAGGGGATGAATCGCCCAAGCGTCGGCGCGCGCGCCAGCTGCAACGCGGCGGCCAAGCGCTCGACACTTTGGAGCGGCTTGAGCGCGGGCTGGTATTGGGGCGGGCGCCAGCTTCGTTGCGGGCCGAACTTGACACGCTCCGCCGCCGCGGGGAGGCGACCGGGGAAGCGGGGCTCGACGCGGTCCTGCTTGAAATCGACACACGATTGGCGGTCGAGGCTGCCAAACTGGACCGGTTCTCCGGGAGGGGCTAGCCCGGAATCGCTTGCGGGGGACCGCAATGATCCGCCTTAACCTTAGGATTTCAGACAAACTTTGGCGCCGTCCTTGCTCGATGGACGAGCCCCATGGGCGGGGCTATAAGGCGGCGCCTCGCGGGGGCGGACGGAGTGCGGAAATGGCTTCGACGGTCACGAAAGAATATCGCCCCAGTGACGACGAGCCGTTCATGAACGAACGGCAGCTCGAATATTTCCAGCGCAAGCTGATTGCCTGGAAAGACGAAATCCTGGAGGAAAGCCGCTCCACGATCGCTACGCTGCAGCAAGACACGGTGGCGGAGGCCGACCTGGCTGACCGCGCCACCAGCGAAACCGACCGCGCCCTGGAGCTGCGCACCCGTGACCGTCAACGCAAGCTCATCGCAAAGATCGACGAAGCGCTGCGCCGCATCGAGGACGGCTCGTATGGTTATTGCGAGGAAACCGGCGAGCCGATTTCGCTGTCGCGACTCGACGCCCGCCCCATCGCCACGCTTTCACTGGAGGCCCAGGAACGCCACGAGCGGCGCGAGCGCATCCATCGCGACGATTGAGCTTGCCGGGATCCAATAATTCACTTCAGGCCCGCACTTGAGGTCCTCCGCGCTTGTCTCTCCCTCCCGGGGTGACTAACATCCCCGTTAACCGTGTTTGGGGGCATGTGCGCGCCGCCACATGCCGTTCGAATTGGAGGGGGAAAATCATGAAAACGCGTCTTCTCGTCGGAGTGGCTGCGCTGCTGGGGACATTTGGCGCGGTAGAACAGGCGCACGCCGAATCGTGCAATGACATGGTCAAGCGCGCACGCGGCATCCGCACCCAATTCGAGGGCGGCGCGACGCCGCAACAAGCTGCGTTGAGCGAACTCAGGACACTCAGGCTTCAGGCCAACGGGTGCGAGGCCAATCCCCAAAACGCAATCGATGGGATCATACAACGTGTGGCAGGCGCAGCGCCGCCGCCACCGTCAAATCCCACGCTGCCGTCGATCGCGACGCCCCTCACGCCAACCATACCGACAACGCCAGTCGGCGTACCCCGGAGCGCGGGTCCGCGGCGGCTGACGATCGATCAATCCGTCACGAGCAACCTCTCGGCGGAGAGCGTCGTCGATAGTGATGGCGTGGCCTTCGAACGCTGGACGGTTCGCGCCCAGGCAGGGCAAGCTTTGCAAATCTCGATGGCGGAAGCCGGCGAATCGGGCCTCGATACCTACCTCATTCTCGGCCGCATGCAGGGCGGCGAATTTGTCGAGATCGATCGCAACGACGACAGCGGCGGCACCTTCAATTCCATGCTGCGCTTCACCCCTGACGCAACGGGTGATTACGAAATTCGGGCGCGTTCGTTCGGGGCTGGGCAATACGGCGCCTATGATCTCGTAGTGCGGCCGTTCGTGGCGCCGCCAGCGGCTGTGCTGCGCCCGATCGCGATCGGAGAGCTGAGTAATGGCAGTCTGACTGCCGAATCGCCGGCCGACGACAATGGCGTCGCCTACGATGTCTGGACTTTCGAGGCGGAAGCGGGCCAGCGCCTGCAAATCTCCATGAATGCGCGCAATGATTCCAATCTCGACACTTACCTGTTGCTCGGGCGCATGGTCGATGGCGAGTTCCAGCAGATCGACAGCAATGACGATCGCGGCGACGGAACCTTCAACTCGTTGCTCCGCTTCTATCCGACCGAGAGCGGCGCATACGCGATCCGCGCGCGTTCATTCGGGCAGGGTCAGTACGGAGATTACGACCTTCAAGTGCAGCTGACGCCGTTTGTGGTGGGCTCAATGGAGCGGATCGAGCGTAACGCCAATGCCTGGATGCGCCACGGTGCGCTCACTGCGGAAGCCAATGGCGACCACGTCGATTTCGAGTTCCAAGCAGCGCGGGGCAAGAGCTACAGTGTACGCGCTATCTCCAACGACTTCCTTCCCGTTGTCGATGTGGGCCTGATGGGGAGGGAGGGCGCTACAGAGGTCGATTTTTATGACGGCCCGGCAAGCGAGCGCGAGCCCAATGTGGTGGAGTTTCGCGCCGACAACAGGGGGCGCTATGTCCTTCGCGTCAGCGCGAGCTCCCTGGCGAATGGAAGTTTCGACCTGATCGTGAACGAAATTCCCTGAGTCGGGGTTCGCCTGAGTTGGGGTTCGCCGGCGGCCGACGAGCGGCTACGCTCGCGGTTATCCGCCGCAGGATTGCTGGTAGCGCGCGACGACTTCGTTCAAAGGGGCGGCGTCTTCTGCGAGGGCGGCCATGCCTTCGCCAAAACTGGCGCCGCGCCCGGAGGCGCCGCTGCGGACGTCGCTGATGGCCTTGGCGAGGTCGTCATAGAATTCCTTTGCGTAGGGGCCGAACAATTGGTTGACGAAATCGCCGTTGCACAGTCCGCCTTCCTTGCAGGAATTCAACGTGTCGAAAAAGTCCACGGCTACGAGCACCTGCTCCTGAGACACTATGGTCTGGTATTTCTGACCATGTTCTTCCTCGTATTGCGCCGCGGAGATGTAGCCGTAACGCGTGCACCAATCCTCGTTGCTTAGATTGCGTCGCACCTCCAGCATGTCCTGGGCGTTGAAGGTGGCGAAAAATTCGAGCGCCTGTTGTGTCTTGGCCTGGTCGTTTTGCCGTTCTCCCTGGGCGTTGGACTGGATGCCGACGACAGTCGCGGCAACGGCGGCCACAACCCCCACCAGCGCCGAGGCAACCTGCGCCCAAGCCGCAGCCACAGTGGAAAAGGTCTCGCGCTCAGCCATCTTTGATCTCCCCCAAAATCTGAGAGGGAAAGCTAGCATCGGGGTTATCGCCTGTCGAATCCGGCGCTTGGAGCGCCGGCCTAGTCTCCGCGTCGATTGATCCGGCGGGCGCGGCCCCGCTAGATTGTGCTATGCCCTACCTCGACGCCGGCCTTTCGTTTCTCCACTTCACTCTGGTGCTGATCCTCGCGGGGGCGCTCAGCGCGGAGGCGTTCGTGCTCAGGCTGCCCGTGAACGGGCAGGTCGCGCGGCTGTTGCTGCGGATCGATCTGTCTTACGGGATATCAGCGGCTGGACTCATCCTGGCTGGCGCTGCACGCGTGGCATGGGGCGCGCGAGGCTGGGAATATTATGCCGCCCAACCTTTTTTCTGGGCCAAGCTGGCGACGTTCGCGCTCATCGGACTGCTCTCGGTCTGGCCGACTTTGGCATATTTTCGTTGGAATAAGAGCGCGCTGACGGACCAATCGTTCGTTGCTGGCGAAGACGAAATCAAGAAAGTGCGCCGACTGGTGACCGCGGAAGTGCACTTGCTGGCGCTCGTCATTCTGTTGGCCGCGCTGATGGCGCGCGGGATCGGCGCGTGATCGTCAGAAGCCCATGCGAAAAAATTGCGATGGAGAATTCGGTAGACCGGCACCGCTGCGTCAAAAGCGCCGCTTTTTCTTAGCTCATAGACGCGTTCTATTCCTCAATATCGCTGAACCGATTTGACGGACGCGCCCCGATGGCGCTTGTAGCGCCAATAGGCAAAAGGAACAGGATTTGACCATGGCTGACGCAGGCAAGTGCCCCATGTCGGGCGCGCGCGGACCGACGAATTCGGATTGGTGGCCAAACCAGCTTGACCTGGCGATGTTGCATCAACACTCGCCGAAATCCGATCCGATGGGCGAGGCGTTCGACTACGCCAAGGAATTCGATAGCCTTGATCTAAACGCGGTGACCAAGGACTTGACTGCTCTGATGACGGACAGCCAGGAATGGTGGCCGGCCGATTTCGGTCATTACGGACCGCTGTTCGTCCGCATGGCCTGGCATGGTGCGGGCACCTATCGCGTGGGAGACGGCCGCGGCGGCGCCGGTGCCGGGCAACAGCGGTTTGCGCCGCTCAATTCCTGGCCGGACAACGCCAACCTCGATAAGGCGCGCAGGCTTTTGTGGCCGATCAAACAGAAGTACGGCCGGAAACTCTCGTGGGCCGATCTCATGATCCTCGCTGGCAACGTCGCGCTGGAGTCGATGGGTTTCAAGACTTTCGGGTTTGCCGGCGGTCGCGCCGACGTCTGGGAGCCGGAGGAACTCTATTGGGGTCCCGAAGGCAAATGGTTGGACGACAAGCGCTACAGCGGCGATCGCCAACTCGAAGGCAATCTCGGCGCGGTGCAGATGGGCCTCATCTATGTCAACCCGCAGGGCCCTAACGGAAATCCCGATCCCGTCGCCGCCGCCCGCGACATTCGCGAAACTTTCGCACGCATGGCGATGAACGACGAAGAGACGGTCGCGCTCATCGCTGGCGGCCACACATTCGGCAAAACCCACGGCGCTGCGCTCGAGAGCAATGTCGGCCCCGAGCCCGAAGCCGCTTCGATTGAGGAGCAGGGTTTGGGTTGGAGCAATAAGTTCGGATCGGGCAAGGGCGCCGATGCGATCACCAGCGGCATTGAACTCACCTGGACGACGACGCCGACCAAGTGGAGCAACAATTTCTTCTGGAATCTGTTTGGCTATGATTGGGAGCTGACCAAAAGTCCCGCCGGCGCACACCAATGGCAGCCCAAGGGCGGCGCGGGCGCCAATTCAGCACCAGGCGCGCACGACCCTTCCAAGCGCGTCACGCCAATGATGCTGACGACCGACCTTTCGTTGCGATTCGATCCTGAGTACGAGAAGATTTCACGTCGCTTTCACGAAAATCCGGAGCAGTTCGCCGACGCATTCGCGCGCGCGTGGTTCAAGCTCACGCACCGCGACATGGGGCCGGTCGCACGTTATCGCGGATCGCTTGCGCCGAAGGAGACGCTGATCTGGCAGGACCCGGTTCCCCCGGTAGATCATCCCTTGATCAACGATCAGGACGCCGCGGCGCTGAAGGCCAAGGTGCTCGCCTCCGGGCTCTCGATTGCACAGCTTGCGACGACGGCGTGGGCGTCAGCGTCAACGTTCCGCGGCTCCGATAAACGCGGAGGCGCCAATGGCGCTCGCATCCGCCTCGCCCCGCAAAAGGATTGGGACGTCAACCGGCCGGCCGAGCTCGCCCAAGTGCTGGCCAAGCTCGAAGCGATCCAGAAGGAGTTTAACGCTGGGGCCAAGAAGGTATCGCTCGCCGATCTGATCGTGCTTGCTGGCGCCGCAGCCGTCGAAGCGGCGGCGAAGAAGGCCGGCCAGAATGTGACCGTCCCGTTCACGCCGGGACGCACCGACGCCTCGCAAGCGCAGACCGACGTCCACTCGATGTCGTATCTAGAGCCGAAGGCCGATGGGTTCCGCAATTACCTACGCGACGCCCAAGGCCTTGCGCCCGAAGCGGCGCTGCTCGATCGGGCGCAATTGCTGACGCTGACCGCGCCGGAGATGACCGCGCTCGTCGGCGGCCTGCGTGCGCTGAACGTCGGCCAGCCCAAGCACGGCGTGCTCACCAAGCGGCCTGAGACGCTGAGCAACGACTTCTTCGTCAATCTGCTCGACATGAGCACGAAGTGGCAACCGACCGCCACTGAAGGCGTCTATGAAGGCCGCGACCGCAAGACCGGCGAGGTCAAGTGGACCGGGACCCGCGTCGACCTCGTGTTCGGCTCGCACTCGCAGCTGCGTGCGCTGGCGGAAGTGTACGCGTGCAGCGACGGGCAGGCTAAGTTCGTGAACGACTTCGTTGCGGCCTGGAGCAAGGTGATGAACGCAGATCGCTTCGACCTCGCGTGACGGCGCCGGGGCGGCGCGTCGAGTTTGCAGGATTGTCGTGCGCGTCACATGTCGGTGCGCAGCGACTTCACCACGGGCTTAGCGCGTCTCCCAAGCGCTGACCCCAGCCTGGACGCTGCACGGCGCTGATCTGGCCGCGTCCGCCGTAGGAGATGCGCGCTTCGGCGATTTCGGTGTGGTTGATGGTGTTGGAGGAGGTGATGTCCTCAGGGCGGATCACGCCTGACACTGTCAACTCGCGCACCTCGCCATTGATGCGCACTTCTTGGCGACCCGCCAGCACCAGATTGCCGTTGGGCAAGCGGTCGACAATCACCGCGGCTACCGTCAACGCGATTTTCTCGGCGCGATTAATGGCGCCGGTTCCGTTGTGGCTGGATTCCGATTCTGCTGTCACCAGGTTGGCCGGATCGGTCCCGAGCGCGTTGCCGATCGTGTCTTCGAGCCCGAAGAAATTGGAGAACCCGGAGGATGTGGAGCCGGTGCGGGTGCGGTTGGAAGTGTTTGACAGCTGAGCGCTGTCGTCGATCTCGATCAGCACCGTCAGAATGTCGCCGACCCGCTGAGCGCGCTGATCGTTGAAGAAGCTGCGCGAACCCGTGCGCCAAAGCGAATTGGGCGAGCCCTGTTCGTAGGCGGCCGGCGCCGGCTGCGGCATGCTCTGTTGGTTTCCGCCCGTGAGCGCCTCCGGGGTGGCGACGGGACTAAGTTGTGGCGTCGCCAAGCCGCGTCGCGCGGCGGACCAAGCTTGTCCGGGCGCGGCCAGCGCATCTTGCGTGAGCGCGCCGGGATCGATGCTGGCGCAGCCCGCCGCGCTGGCGGCAAGTGCGACGAGGGCAAGCGCGCGCATCGGATTTTCCATGATTATTGCAACTCCGCGCGCGCGGCGTTGGGGCCGGTGACGCTGGCTTCGATGGTGCGGTTGGAAGTCAAGTTGAGGAAACGAACCGTTTGGCCCACTGCGCCGTCCTCAAGCGCGCGTGCGCGTGACGAAAGCGTCACCCCCGGCGCCTGAACCACAATTGTCACGGTGTCGCCTCGACGCACGCCGAGATCGCCGCCGCCCGTGCTTATGTTCTGCGCCGGCAAGGTCGCGCGCATGCCGCCGGGGCGTACAACACGAACATCGCGGATGCCCTCCGGCGCGGTCCACTCAAGCCCAGCCGCGGAAGCCGCCGCCGCGAGCACGGGCATGGAGAGCGATGCGGTTTGGCCTGCGGGCGGGGCGGGGGCGACCGCGCGTCCTGCGATCGCCGCCGGCACGCCGTCGAAAATATCGCCCATGGTGACGGCGCGGCCGCTGGCCTCGATATGCGGACGCAACGTAACTGTGTCGGCCAACGCAGCGTTGGCGAACAGGAACAAACAAATGAACAACGAAGGTGCGCGCATCATTGTCAGCCTCAACGCAATTGCGTGGTGGATTGCAGCATTTCGTCCGCCGCCGTGATCACACGCGCATTCATCTCGTAGGCGCGCTGCGCCACGATCAGCGCGGAAATTTCCTCCACGGCGTTGACATTGGAGAGTTCAAGAAAGCCCTGCATTAAGCTGCCGAAGCCCGCTGATCCTGGCGTGGCGACATTGGGTGCGCCGGACGCGGGCGTCTCCAGATAGAGGTTGTCGCCGATGGCTTCCAAGCCAGGCGGATTGATGAAGGTCGCGATCTCGATCTGGCCGAGTTGCTGTGGCGTCGCTTGGCCGGTGAGCGTTGCTTCAACCACGCCGTCGCGCGTGATCTGCACCGCAGTGGCTTCAGCCGGCACGGTGATCGCGGGTTCGAGCGCATAGCCGTCGCTGGTGACGATCTGGCCGTCGGCGTTGACCGCCAGATTGCCCGAACGCGTATACCCGGTCTGGCCCGACGGCAGTGTGACTTGCAGATAACCACGCCCGTCGACGGCGATATCGTAGGGATTGCCAGTCTGGCCGATCCCGCCCTGTTCGGTAACGCGCCCGACCGCGTCTGCGCGCACGCCGACGCCGATCTGGATGCCAAGCGGCAATATCGCGCCCGACGCCGACGATGTCGAACCAGGACGCTCTAGGTTCTGGTAGAGCATGTCCTGGAACTCGGCGCGCTGGCGCTTGTAGCCGGTCGTGTTCATGTTCGCGATGTTGTGCGAAATGACGTCGACGTTCAGCTGTTGAGCTTGCATGCCGCTCGCAGCGATGGAAAGGGCGCGCATCTGGGACTAACTCCTAACGGGCAAGCCGTTCGATCGCGCGCTGACGCAAATCATCCGCGCCCGAAACGATTTTGGCGGCGGATTCGTAAGCGCGCGATATTTCTATGAGCCTTGTGAGCTCGACTACGGGCCGCACGTTCGAACCTTCCAGCGCGCCTTGCACGACGACGCCCTCGAACGTCTGGCTCGCTTGACCTTGCGCGTCCCAAAGGTTGTCCCCGACCTTTGAGAGCGCGCCAGGCGCGGCGAAAGACGCCACTCCGATGCGACCGGCTTCGACGCCGGCCACCCGTATTGCGCCGTCGCGCCCGATCGTGGGGCTTTCGCCCTGCGGATCGAACGCGATCGGCGCCCCCCCGG
>CADEEA010000007.1 GCA_902826245.1 uncultured Alphaproteobacteria bacterium
CCTAGAGACTACCTCGGCGCCGACAACGCGCCCCGTCTCCCGGAGGGGAGGAAGGAATGCGAAGCATAACGAAGCTCCCGGAGCGGCAACGACGTCCTGGGCTTGACTTCCTTTTCATTGCCCTCTACCTTTGTTATACAAGGTAGCTTATGTCACAGGCCGACGAGCAATTTTCCGCGGTGCGCAAGGGTCTCCTGGAGTTCGCGCTCCTGACCCTGATCGCGGCCGAGCGGGTCTATGTGGCCGACATCATGTCCAGGCTTTCCGCCACGCCTTTCGCGACGCAGGAGGGCACGCTCTATCCCCTGCTCTCACGCCTGCGACGCGAGGAGCTGCTCGATTACGAATGGGTGGAGTCCGAAGCCGGGCCGCCGCGTAAGTATTATTCGCTCACGGAACGGGGCGAAGCGCGCCTCACCGATCTAGGCGCCTATTGGCGCCTGCTCACCGACACACTCTCTCAACTGGGGCGTTGAACCATGGAACGCGTCGTCACCATCAATCTCAACGGCAACTCATATCAGCTTGAGGAGCCAGCCTATGACGCGCTGCGCACCTACCTCGCGCGCGCCGAAGCAGCGCTGGCGCAAAATCCGGACAAGACTGAAATCGTGCGCGATCTCGAACAAGCCATCGCCGACAAGTGCGCGGGCCAACTTGGGCCAAACAAAACCGTGGTGAATGCCGCCGAGATGGTGCGCGTACTGGAGGAAATGGGCCCGGTCGCCGGCGAGGCGAACGGAGAGGCGCCGCGTGAGGAAAACGCCGCCGGCTACGAAGCGCCCCGCAAACGGCTCTATCGCATCAAGGAAGGCGCGCAAATCTCGGGCGTCTGCGCCGGCATTGGCGCCTATTTCGACATCGACGCCAATATCATCCGTCTTCTCTTCATCGTCGCCGCGCTGTTCTCGGGCGGTGCGGCGATCATCGTCTACGTCGCGCTCATGTTTCTGCTACCCTCCGCGCACACGAGCGAGGAATGGGCCGCCGCGCACGGCATGCCGTTCAACGCCCAGGAAGTGATCGACCGCGCCAAACGCGAATATCACAAGTTCACCGACACCACGGCCAAGGATTGGCGCACGTCCATGCGGGCGCAGCGGCGCGCCTGGCGCGATGAGGTGCGGGCCCAACGTCATGCCTGGCGCGCTCCGCCAGTGGCGACGCCAGCGCCCGTCGGATACCTGACCCGCGTGTTCGCCGGGCTGCTGGCGCTGGTGCTCAGCTTGATCGGGGCGGCGCTGCTAATTGGATTTCTGGTGGCGTTGTTCTCACTCCTGAACACTGGCGCGGTGTGGCATTGGGCGATGCCGGACGGCGCGCCGTTGTGGCTCGCTATTGTGGTTTTGTGCATCGTGTACGCCGCCATCTCCTCGCCGCTCGCGCATCTGCGCCGCTCCTCCTACGCGACCGCAAGCGGCTATCGCTATTACGCAGGCGGCGCCGACGGGCTCATCACCCTTTTTGCGATGCTCGCTGGCGGCGCTCTCGCCTATCAAATTCTGCCCGATTTTCGCGACTGGGTGCAGGAAGCGCTACATTACCTGCGTGCCCACACGTCTTGAGTTTTTTGCCGGCTCCATAGCCTGGGGCGTGGGTTGGGTTCGTCCCAGCCCACGCCCATTTTCTTAGCCCCAAGGCCCCGGCTTCACCGGCGCGACCGCCGCAACGCGCCCGCCCGCATAGCGCGCCAGCGCCTCGATGCGTTTCTCAATCGGGGGGTGGGTAGCGAAAATGCTCGCGAAGTCAGAGTGCGGATTTTCGATGAACATCTCGCGCACTTCCGACGGCGCATTGACCACGGCGTTTCCTGAGATTTTTTGCAATGCCGATATCATGGCGTCCGGGTTCTTGGTGAGCTCCACCGACCCGGCATCAGCCAGGAATTCGCGCCGACGTGACAGCGAAAACCGTATCACAATGGCCAATGCATAGGCGATCGCGATCATCGCCAGCGCAGCGATGATCGCCACAATAGCCCCGCCGCCATTGTCGCGGCTGGAGCGCCGCGAACTCGGGCGCCCGCCCGAATGCCACAGGCCACGAAACGCCATCTCGCCAACAAAGGAAAAGATGCCGACGAAAATCACCGCGATCACCAACAGACGCACGTCGCGATTGCGGATATGGGTCAGTTCGTGGGCGAGCACCGCCTCCAATTCCTGGTCGTTCAGGGCTTCTATCAAACCGCGCGTGACCGTGATGGAATACTGGCCCTCGTGCAGACCGGTAGCGAATGCGTTCATCCCCGCCGTCTCCATCACCCGCAGCTCCGGCATGCGCATGCCCCGGGAAATGGTGAGATTTTCGAGCAAATTGTACAGTCGCGGCTCCAGCGCGCGCTCGACCTTGCGCGCCCCGGTCGCGGCGTCGATCATGTTTTGGTAGAAGGCGTAGGCGATCCCAAACCAGAAAATCGCACCCGCGATTGCAAACGGCCACGCTCGCGCCAAAGCGTCAGCAGCCCAAAGAAACGGCCCCGCAATTTCATCCTCGCCAATGCTCGCGCCCGACAGCCCCGCGAACAGCAGGAACAGCCCATAGCTCAGCAGCAGCAACAGCACAGGAAAGCCCGCCATCAGCAGCACGGACTTGCTGTTGTTGTTCCAGATGTGGGTCTGCAGGCCGTAGGCGGCCATGCGCTTCGTCCGCGCCTAGTTGAACTTAACTTGCGGCGGCGCCGCATCCATGCTGGCGCGGCTGTCTGCGCCGACATCAAAGAAATCGCGTGGACCGAAGCCGAAGGGGCCAGCGAACAACACCGCCGGAAATTGCTCGCGGCTGGTGTTGTACTCGCCAGCGGCCTGGTTGAAGAAGCGGCGCGCGGCGGCGAGCTTGTTCTCGATATCGGAGAGCTCGGCCTGTAGTTGCTGGAAGTTGGCGTTGGCCTTCAGATCGGGGTAGGCCTCGGCCAATGCGATGAGGCGGCCAAGCGCTGCGCCAAGCATGCCCTCGGCCGCGCCCATGGCTTTTGCGTCGCCAGTCTTCTCGGCGCTGATAGCACTGTTGCGCGCCTTGATCACGGCCTCGAGCGTTCCGGCCTCGTGCGCGGCATATCCCTTCACCGTCTCTACAAGGTTGGGGATGAGATCGTGGCGCTGCTTCAGCTGCACATCGATATCGGCGAAGGCTTGGTTGCAGTTCTGCCTGAGCGCGACCAGACGGTTGTAAATTCCGATCAGCAGCACCGCGAGTACGGCGGCGACGATTAGCAGGATGAGGCCGATTTCCATGGAGGTCCCTTCAGGAAGACTTGGCTTCTCATAGACCAAGCTTGGCGCGGGCGCTATATGGCAGCCGGTGCAAGGGACGTGACCTTGGCCCTAACCGATCACATCGCTGAACCGCCCCGACCGCGAGAACCCCTTGGGCGCCACTTTGCCCGCGCCGCCACGTTTGCCTCGGAACTCCTTCCATTCCGCCACGGCGCGCACGCGGCCGGCGCTGTCTTCCCAGGTGAGACCTTCCTCCTTTTCAAACACTTTGACATCGGCGAGCCCGCGGTCGGCGTAGCTTTGCAGCTTCACGCCTTTGCCGCGCGTCATTTCAGGCAGTTCGGAGAGCGGAAAGATCAACAACTTCTTGCGCTCGCCGATCACCGCCACCTGGTCGCCCACGATCTTCGCCGCCTGCATAGCGCGGCCGTTGATGATCTGCTTGCCGGAACGTTTGGAGGCCAACATCTCGCTCTCGGGCACGATAAAGCCGTAGCCTTCGTGGCTGGCGACCACGCGCTTTGCGCCTTCCTCGTACACGAACAGCGCCACCACCTCATCGATGTCGCCGAGTTCGATCGTGAGCCGGATCGGCTCGCCATGGCCGCGCCCGCCCGGCAGCTTGTGCGCGTCGAGCGTGAAGGCGCGGCCATCGGAGGCAAACAGCAGCAATTTGTCGGTGGTCTCGCACTGGACAATATGTTGGGCGTTATCGCCGTCCTTGAATTTGAGCTCCGACAGGTCGGCGACGTGGCCCTTGATCGCGCGCACCCAGCCTTTCTCCGAGAGCACCACCGTGATCGGCTCGCGCGCGACGAAGGCCTCGATATCCAGTTCCGAAGCGGCCTCCACTGCCTTGCCCAGCTCGGTGCGCCGCTTGCCGAGGCTCGACTTTGGATCGAACAACTTGCGCGTCTCTTTCAATTCCCCGGCGATCTTACGCCATTGCTTGCGGGTATCTTCGAGCAGGCTTTGCAGGTCTCTCTGCTCTTCGCGCAAGGCCGCGTCCTCGCGCCGGATTTCCATTTCCTCGAGCTTACGCAATTGGCGTAGCCGTGTGTTTAGGATTGCCTCGGCTTGCACATCGTTCAGCTTGAAACGCGCGATCAGCTTGGCCTTCGGATCGTCCTCGTTGCGGATGATGCGGATCACTTCATCGAGATTGAGGAAAACGATCAACAGCCCTGCCAGCACGTCGAGACGCTGGGCAATCTTCTCGAGCCGGTGCGCGGTCCGCCGCCCAAGCACGTCGCGGCGATGATCGAGGAACGCGCGCAGCACCTCCTTCAAACTCATCACCCGCGGCGCGCCGTCGGCGTCAAGCACGTTCATGTTGAGCGATATGCGCACTTCGAGTTGAGTGAGCTTGAACAGGCTCTCCATCAGCATCTCGGGCTCGACCGTGCGTGATTTTGGCTCGATCACCAGGCGGATGTCTTCCGCGCTTTCATCGTTGAAATCGCCCAGCAGCGGCGCTTTCTTCGATTCCAGAATTTCGCCCATGTGCTCGAGCAATTTGGTCTTCTGCACCAGATGCGGGATTTCGGTGACGACGATGCGCCACATGCCGCGGCCCAGATCTTCGGTGTGCCAGCGCGCGCGCACGCGGAAGCCGCCGCGGCCGGTTTCGTAGGCTTCGCGGATATTTTCCGGCGGCTCGACGACAATGCCGCCGGTGGGAAAGTCCGGACCGGGTATAATTTTTAGCAAATCGTCGGTAGTCGCTTTGGAATTATCGATCAGGAACACGCAGGCGTCGATCAACTCGGCCACGTTATGCGGGGGAATGTTGGTGGCCATGCCGACGGCGATGCCTGACGAGCCGTTGGCCAGCAAATTGGGAAACGCCGCCGGCAGCACGACCGGCTCTTCCTTGGTGCCGTCATAGGAGGGACGGAAATCGACCGCGTCCTCGTCGATACCTTCCAGCAGCGCTTCGGCCGCCTTGGTCATGCGGCTCTCGGTGTAACGCATGGCCGCGGGGTTATCGCCGTCGATATTGCCGAAATTGCCTTGCCCGTCGATCAGCGGATAGCGCGCGTTGAAATCCTGCGCGAGCCGCACCAATGCGTCGTAGATCGACTGGTCGCCGTGCGGGTGAAAATCGCCCATCACGTCGCCGACCACCTTCGCCGATTTTCGGAACGCGGCGTCGGCACTGAGATTGAGCCGGCGCATGGCGTACAAGACGCGCCGGTGCACGGGCTTTAGCCCATCGCGCACATCGGGCAATGCGCGGCTAGTGATGGTGGAGAGCGCGTACGCAAGGTAGCGTTTGGACAGCGCCTCCCCGATCGGCTCATCCACAATGCGCCCGCCGTGATCGGGGGGGTGAGTAATGTCGTCGGCCATGTTCTATCGCCCAAAATATCCATCGTCATTCCGGTCGCGCCCCCGGGTCCGGCCAAAGGCCGGCCCGAGGATGAACTCCGCGCGATCCGGAGCCCGGGGATCGTCGAGCGCGGTGCTTGCGGCCCCTCGGTTCTGGGTTCCGCCTTCAGCGGCCCCGGAATGACGGGGGTGCTTGTAGCTAGAGTCGCCCCGCAATGCCCAAAGGTTCGATCAGTTTGTACCGACCCCAAATGGACCTTGTAAAATAGTGAACGCCCCCAAGCCGTCCCAAAATTCTTCCGCATCCATCAGAGTCGCCCCGCAAAACCCAAGCGTTCGATCAGCCTTCGCCGCGCTTCCGGCATGCCTTCGCCCTTATGGTCGAACAGCCGGCGCTCCAGAAAATAGCCGGCCAGCGCGAATGCGTCCGCTACGTCGCCCGATTTCAGTTCCGCTTCCGCATCAACCAGAAACGGCGGCAACCTGAGGAGCACATCCGCGTGCGGCGCGCCGGCTTCAGCCGTGGCGGCGCGGCCGGTGCGCGGGGACACCCATGCCAAGCCCTCGTTCTCCCCGGTCACCGCGCAGCGTGACAGGTCGAGCCCGTAGCCCAACGCGGCCAGCAATCCCAGCTCAAATCGCGCATAGAGAGCGGGCCAAATATCACGATGTGGCATCGCCTCGATCAGCACCATCAGGGCATCATAGAGTTGGGGATAGGCTTGCCGCTCGGGCGCGACACCGCGAATGAGCGACACCGCGGAGGAAAGACCGGCCAGAGCCGCGGGATCGTCCAACAGGCGCGTCGCATGCGGCTCGGCCAATTCCAGCGGGTAAAAAAACCCCAATTGATCGGACAGCCGCGCCTTCCAGGTCGCATGCACAAGATTGCCCGCCTGCAGCGAAGGTGCGGCCCGCCGGCCGCCATGCACCACCCCGCCAAAGCGCCCATGCTCGCGCGAGAACACTTCCGCCACCAGCTTGCCCTCGCCAAAATGGCGCGCGCCGAGCACGATGGCGTGGTCAGTCCAGTGCATCAGCGCACTTCAATGACGGCGCGACCGTTCTTTAGCGCCGACTCAACGCGCGACCACGATTTGTCGAGCCAAGCCAACAATTCAGGTGCGGTGGAATTGCCGATGCGTAGCCAAACGACTTGCGGACCGCTCGCAGCCGCCCCTCGCCGATCGGCGAAATCAGCGTCCTTGGTGATTATTGTGGCGCCTCGATCAAGCGCAGCACGCCAGATGTCGCCGTCCGGTGCGTCGCGCAACCCTATTTCGCGCACGTGTTCCGCGTCGTAACCGCGGGCCCTCAACCAACTCAGCAAAGCCGGTGGCAATTGCTGGTCGACTAGGAACTTCATTCCGCTGCAATGATCACTGGGTGATTGAGTTGCACCGCGGCATAGGCGAGCGAGGCCCTGATGTCCTCTTCTTCGAGATCTGGGTAATCCGCGAGGATCTGCGCTTGAGTCGCCCCGCCTGCCAGCATCTCGAGAACGTCGGTCACGCGTATGCGCATCCTGCGAATGCAGGGGCGGCCGCCCATCTTGCCGGGCTCAATGGTGATGCGATCCAGGAGGCTCATGGGGGGGGTACTACACCTTCGGAGCGCCGGCTTCCAGCCTTATGCCGGCTGGGAGCTGGCGCGCAGGCGTTACGCATCCCAATCCAGCCCCAGACGCGCATACAACGCGCGCTCCTCGGTCCAGTTCTCGCGCAGTTTCACGTGCAGAAACAGATGCACGCGGCGGCCGAAGGCTCCTTCCATTTCCTTGCGCGCGAGCTCGCCTATGGTTTTGATCGACTGCCCGCCGGCGCCAATGGCGATCTTGCGTTGGCTTTCCCGGGCGACAAAAATGGTCTGGTCGATTTTCACCGAACCGTCCTTGCGCTCTTCCCAGGCTTCAGTCTCGACGATCAGTTCGTACGGCAATTCGTCATGCAGGCGCAGGAAGGCCTTCTCGCGCGTGATTTCGGCGGCCAGCACGCGCGCGGGCGCATCCATGATCTGGTCTTCGGGAAAGAGCCACGGACCAGCCGGCGCGCGCTCGGCCAACGTGCGCGCGAGATCGTCAACGCCATCGCCCTTCCTGGCGGAGATCATGAACACGTCAGTGTAGCGGCCCTGCTCCACCAGCTTGCTGGTCATCGCCAGCAGCGCTGGCCGCGCAACCGCATCCACCTTGTTGAGCACTAGGATCGAGGCGATCTCGCGTTGGTCGAGCGCTTTGGTGATGCTCTCAGAATCCTCCACCGAATGCCGCTCCGCTCCGGTCGCCTGGTTTTCGTGCGCCGCCGCATCCACCACGTGCACGATCGCGTCCACGCCCTCGATCGCGCTCCAGGCGGCCGCCACCATGGCGCGGTCGAGCCGCCGCTTCGGGGCGAACACGCCAGGCGTGTCGATCAGCACCAACTGCACCTCATCGCGCATTGCAATCCCGCGCACGAGATTTCGCGTGGTCTGCACTTTCTGCGTCACCGCCGCCACTTTGGCGCCGACCAACGCGTTGACCAAGGTCGACTTGCCGGCATTCGGCGCACCAATCACGGCCACTACGGCGCAACGTTGCTCAGACATCGACGCCTCGCGCCTTCAGGAACGCAGTCGCCGCCGCGCGCTGGGCCTCACGCTTGGAGCCGCCCTCGCCGCGCGACGCGGGAAACCCGTCCACCTGCGCTTCGATCACAAACACCGGCGCATGCTCGGGGCCGGTCTGTTCGATCAACGAATAGGAGAGCCCCCGGCGCTTTGACGCCGTCCATTCCTGCAGCACCGTCTTGGCGTCGCGCGGACTGGCGTCGGCTTGCGCGAATTCTTCCGCCCAGAAACGCGAAACGAACGCGTGCGCAGCGACGTAGCCTCCATCCAGATAGAGCGCTGCGATCACGGCCTCGCAGAGATCGGCGAGGATCGCCTCCTTATTGCGCCCACCCTGCGCCACCTCGGACGCGGACAAATAGGCGAATTCGCCGAGACCGGCACGCCGCGCTGCGCGCGCGCAAGCGTGACGATTGACCAGCGCATTGAGACGCGGCGCCAGTTCGCCCTCTTCCTCATCGGCGTGCGCTGCGTACAGGTGTTCGGCGATGATTAGGCCAAGCACGCGATCGCCCACGAATTCCAGGCGCTCGTAGGAGCGCTTCCTCTTGTCGCCATCAGTGGTGCTGCCGTGAGTCAGCGCCTCGCGCAACAAAGCTGGATCCTTGAATCGATGCGCCAGGACGACCTCCAGCGCCGCGAGGGACTCGTCGCGCTTTGGCCCGCTCATCGCTGGCGCCTCATTCCACGCTCTTCATGAAGCGGTCGCCGCGAAAACCGGTGAATAGGGTCCAGGGCGCGAAGAGGTTTGTGGTGTTGTCGAAGGACACCGCCACGATTTGCGCCGGACCGACCATGTTTTCCAACGGAACAAAACCGACTTCGCTGGTGCGGCTGTCGGCGGAATTGTCCCGATCATCGCCCATCATAAAGTAGTGGCCCTCCGGCACCAGAAATTCACGGGTGTTGTCCAACCCGCTTCGGCCTTCGTCGCATGTGAAGTGCTGCACGCCATTAGGAAGCGTCTCGCGGTACAACGTAGCCTCAACAATTCCTCGCTCGGCGTTTGGGCAGTCGGGGGTGACACGCACACGCTCGCGCTGCACCGCCTGCCCGTTGATGTGCAACACGCCGTCGATCATCTTGATGCGGTCGCCCGGCATGCCGATCACGCGCTTGATGTAATCGGTACCGAGATGTGGCGGCGGCCGAAACACGACCACGTCGCCTCGCTCTGGCGGGCTGGCGAACAGGCGCCCATGCGGAAACAGCGCCTCAATCGGACCAAGCGACAGCGAATAGCGGCTATAGCCGTGGGACCATTTGGTCACGACGATATAATCGCCTACTTGCAAGGTGGGCTGCATCGAGCCGGACGGAATACGAAACGGCTGCGCGACAGCAAAGCGCAGCACCATCGCCAACGCCAACGCTTGCAATACAATTCGCACCAATTCCCATATTTCGCCCATTATCGACCTGGGCGTTGACGTTGCAGCTGAAGTGGTCATTCGTTCTCGTTTCGGAGTGCTGGACTTCTTGATGGCGGAATATTTTAGACTGAATACGCCCCTCAAGGCGCCTGCATCGGGCTCAACTCTGCCGAAATAATGACAAAGGCAACAGCCAGGGGGTAGTCGTCGGTCAGGCTCAGATGCACAGACGGCTCGCGGCCTGCCGGGGTCAGCTGCGCCAATCGCGCCGCCGCGCCCCCGGTGAGGCGAAGCGTGGGCTGCCCGCTTGGCATGTTCGCCACCCCCATGTCACGCCAGAACACCCCTTTTTTCAGCCCCGTGCCCAGCGCTTTGGAGCAGGCTTCCTTGGCGGCGAAACGTTTTGCGTAGGAGGCGGCCCGCTGGCCTGGGCGGCGCTCCGCACGAGCACGCTCGGTCTCGGTAAAAATTCGCATGGTGAAGCGGTCGCCGAAGCGCTCAAGCGAACGCTCGATGCGGCGAATGTCGATCGTGTCGGTGCCGACCCCCAGAATCATCAACGCGCCTCGATCATACGCGAGCCTCGTCCATGAGCCGTCGCATGCGCGCGACGGCAACCTCCAACCCTGTAAAGACAGCCTCACCGATCAGGAAGTGGCCGATGTTGAGTTCCGCCACCTCCGGGATTGCCGCGATCGGCGCCACTGTCACGAAATCGATCCCATGGCCGGCATGGACTTCGAGACCGAGCCGCCCGGCCTGCGCTGCGCCGTCGCGCAACGCTTGCAACGCCGCGCGAGCGGCTTCTACACGGCCCTCGCGCACCGCGTCGCAATAGGCGCCGACATGGAACTCCGCCACTTGCGCGCCCGCATGCACCGACGCTTCGATCTGCGCAGCGTCAGCCGCGATGAACAGAGACACGCGCGATCCAGCGTCGCGCAGTTTCGCGACGAACGGCGTGATCCAATTGTGGCCGCCGACAACGTCTAACCCGCCCTCGGTGGTGCGTTCCTCGCGCCGCTCGGGCACCAGGCACACGGCGTGCGGACGATGCTTCAGTGCGATATCGAGCATCTCGGAAGTGACCGCCATTTCGAGGTTCAACGGCCGCCCGCGCTCCCGCAACATCGATGCAAGCGCCTCAATATCGGCGTCAGAGATATGGCGGCGGTCTTCGCGCAGATGGGCGGTGATGCCGTCGGCGCCGGCTTCGAGCGCAATGATGGCGGCGCGCGCGGGATCGGGATGAGTCCCGCCGCGCGCGTTGCGAATGGTGGCGACATGATCGATGTTGACGCCGAGGCGGAGGCGATTCATCCAAGCCCCCGGCTTCCCGGCTTCACCGCCGGCAGCGCGGCAAGTTCAGGCGGCAACCGGTCCGCTGGATATGCCGGCGCCTCCACCGACGCGAGCGACACGAGTTGCGCGCCGATATCGGCCTTGCCCCCGGAGCGATCGATCAGACACGCCGCACCGACCAGCGTCCCCGGATGCCCACGGATCGCATCGAGACATTCGCGCGAAGACAGGCCGGTGGTGACGACATCCTCCACCATCAGCACACGCTCGCCGGCCTTGATCTCGAACCCACGGCGCAACTGAAACTTGCCGGCCTCGCGCTCGACAAACATCGCGCGCGCGCCGAGATGGCGGGCGGTTTCGTAACCGGGAATAATCGCGCCCACTGCCGGCGACACGACGACGTCGATCTCACCGAACGCGGCGCGCGCTTTCTCCGCCAGCGCCTTGCACAATCGTTCCGTCCGCGCCGGGTCCATGAACACGGCGTTCTTCTGGAAAAACACCGGCGAGTGCAGGCCGGAGGAAAGCACGAAATGCCCCTCCAGCAGCGCCCCGGCGGCGCGGAACTCATCGAGGACTTGTGCCTGATTCATGGCCGGGTTCTAGCGGCAAAGACACGGTTGGTCTAATGTGGCCCGATGAACGCGCCGGCTCGCCTCACTATGAGCTTCGACCGCTACATCGAATGGGAGAAAACCCAGGAACACAAGCACGAGCTTGTGGACGGGGCGATCACCCCATGGCGGGCGGGACTTGGGCCCATGGATTGATCGGCGCCAACGTCGCAGCCGCCCTAAACCTCCGTCTTCGGGGCAAGCCATGCCGCGCCATCGGCTCGGACTTCAAAGTGCGCATCCCCGCCGGCAATGTGCGCTACCCCGACGTAACCGTCGATTGCGGCAAGCCCAAGCCGGGCGATCTCTGGGCCGCAGAACCGCGCGTCATCATCGAAATACTCTCGCCCTCCACCGAATGGTTCGACCAGACCCAGAAGCTGGAGGAATGCCAGTCCATCCCGAGCGTCGCGCACGTCGCGTTCCTGTTGCAGAACCGCGCCTTTGGCCGGGTATGGACCCCTGCTGGCGGTGGGTGGGCGAGGGTTGACGCGAGCGGGATGGAGGGGGCGCTTGCGTTTGCCTCGATCGATGCAGAATTGCCGCTGGCCGAAGTTTACGACGGCGTGGAATTTGCGGCGACGGAGGGGTGAGAACCGCCGCGCCAACGCTCACCGCCCTCGGCATGATATCTGCCTGTCGGACCTTGCATTTGGCGTCTAACCCTACCCCTTAACCCGCTCCACATCCTTCACCGCTTTACTCGTCCGCAACGCAGCTAAGATGTTCGTCAGGTGCCTCGCATCGGCGACTTCGATGTCGAAGATCATGTCGAAGAAATCCACCGTGCGTTTGGCCAAGCGCAGATTGAGAATATCGCCCTCGTTCTCGGCAATCATACCGCAGAGTTCGGCAAGTACGCCGCGCTTGTTCTCGACCACGACGACGATACGTCCGACCGCGAGCGTCCGGTTCAGCGCCGTCGGCGTCCAGGCGAGATCGATCCACTCGCCCTCGCCTTCCAGGGCGCCTAATTGCTCGCAGTCGATAGTATGGATCACCACGCCTTGCCCTGGCGTTTGCACGCCGATAATACGGTCGCCCGGTATCGGCGTACAACATTCGGCGAAGTGCAGCCCGACTCCCGCGGTGAGATTGCTGCCCTTGACGTAAAGCTTCGCCTTCTCCCGCTCCATGGGGCGACGGCCTTCATCCTTGCGGACCTTTTCCTCCAACCCAGGAAACGCCGCGACCACCACGGCGCTCGCTTTGAGCGCGCCGTCGCCGACAGCGATGAATAATTCCTCTTCCTCCTGCTTGCCCAACCGCGCGGCAGCCGTCTTCAACGCGGTGTCGGCAAGTTCGTGGCCATAACGATGCAGCGCGTGCGCCACCAATTCGCGGCCGATGCGCGCGAAATCCTCGCGCTGGGCCTGGCGCTGCAGACGCCGCTGCGCTGAGCGCGCGCGCCCGGTCTTGGTCAGCGCTTCGTAGCCAGGGAGCGGCGCCACCTTGTCGCCGGTGATGATGTCGATCACGTCGCCATTGCGTAGCGCCGTGCGCAATGGGCGCTCGACCCCGTTGATCTTGGCGCCGGTGCAGCGATCGCCGATATCGGAGTGCACGGCGTAGGCGAAGTCGAGCGGCGTGGCGCCGTGCGGCAGCGGGATCAGCGCGCCCTTGGGCGTAAACGCAAACACATGATCCTGATACATTTCGAGCTTGGCGTGCTCCATGAATTCTTCAGGATCGGCGCCGTGTTCGGCGATTTCGAGCAGCGAGCGCGTCACTTCGCGCGCGTCAAGGCCGGCGGAGGCCGCCAACTCCTCGTCATAGCCATAGGCTTCGTTCTTGTAGCGCCAGTGCGCGGCGACGCCGACTTCTGCGATCTGCTCCATAGCGTCGGTGCGGATCTGGATTTCCACGCGCACATTACCGGGACCGATCACGGTGGTGTGGATAGACCGATAACCGTTCGGCTTCGGATTGGAGATGTGGTCCTCCAACTGATCCGGCACGCACCGCCATGTCTGGTGGATGAGCCCAAGTGCGCGATAGCAATCGTCCGGCGTGTTGACGACGACCCGGAAGGCGTACACGTCCGCGAGATCGGAAAACTCCACGCTCTTGCGCTGCAATTTGCGCCAGATTGAGTATGGCTGCTTTTCACGCCCATAGACGCGCGCATCGACGCCGGCGAATTCGAACACCTCCATGATCGTCTGCACGATGATGGCGACGTTGGCGCCCTTCTCGATGCGTAATTGCTCGAGCCGCGCATTGATGGCGGATTCGGCGTCCGGGAAGGCCTCGTGGAAAGCGAGACTCTCCAGTTCACGCGCCATCCGCTCCATGCCAATGCGGCGCGCCAGCGGCCCGTATATCTCCAGCGTCTCCAAAGCGATGCGCCGGCGTTTCCCGGGCTCCGGCAGGTGCGAGAGCGTGCGCATATTGTGCAGGCGGTCGGCAAGCTTCACCAGCAGCACACGAACGTCGCGCGACATGGCGAGAATGAATTTCTGCAGGTTCTGCGCTTGCTTGTTTTCTTCCGACAGCACTTCGAGTTTGGATAATTTGGTGACGCCTTCGACCAAGTCGGTCACTTCGTCGCCGAACTTTTCGCGGAGCTCCTCAGGCGTGGCGTCGGTGTCCTCGAGGGTGTCGTGCAGTAGGCCCGCGATAATGGTGGTGGTGTCGAGTTTGTACTCAGTGAGCAGCCCCGCCACCTCGATGGGATGCGCGAAATACGGGTCGCCGGAATGGCGCACCTGGCTGCCATGCTTCAGCGTGGTGAACACGTAGGCGCGATTGATCAGCTGGTCGTCGATCGAGGGGTCGTAGGCGCGCATGCGATCGACCAGTTCGAACTGGCGTAGATAGGGCGCACGCGTGAGCGCGTCACCCGCGCCAGCCTGATTTTGACCGGCAGGGCCTTTGCCAAGGACGACGTCGCCGTCGTCCATCGGCCTAGTACCGTTCGTCGCGCTGAGCTTCGGCCTCTTGCTGCAGAGCGCGCAGCACGTCCTCTTCGCTGGTTTCCACCGGCGCTGCGAGCGCCTTGCGGTCCTGCTCGTCCTCGGCCTGGGCCGCTGGCTGCACGTCCTGGTAGAGCGTGACGAAGCTGTCCCTCAAATCGGCAGGGGTCACCGCCGCATCGGCGATTTCGCGCAGCGCCACCACCGGATCTTTGTCCCGGTCACGATCCACCAATGGCTCGGCGCCTGAAGAAATGTTGCGGGCGCGATGGGCCGCGAGCAGCACCAGCGAGAACCGGTTGGGTATCTTATCGACGCAATCTTCTACGGTTACGCGAGCCAAGGCGTGTCCTTCTCGAGGCTGGTGGGGCGGGACGAACAAACAGCCTAAAGCGGCTCGCGCCATTTCGCAATGCGCGAAGGACTGCCGCACCTGCGAAATATGCCGCCTCAGCCGAGCTTGGCGACCACCCAAGGTCGGGTTTCCGGGGGCAAAATAGCCAGCATCTCCGCGGGAGTCTGTCCCAAAACTGGGTGAACCCAATCGGCAGCGACCTCCGCGAGCGGCAGCAGCACAAAGGACCGCTCGTGCATGCGCGGGTGAGGGAGCGTAATGTCGCCAAACCCGCCCACCGCCCCCTCCATCGCCAAGAGGTCCAAATCCAGCGTCCGCGGCCCCCAGCGCTCGCCTCGCTCCCGCCCGAACGCGGCCTCTATCGCGAGCAATTGCTGAAACAGAGTCTCCGGCGCTCGCCCACCGGCGTCCACTGCTACTACCGCATTGAAATAGTTCGGCTGTCGGCTGCCGGACGGCCAAGCCTCGCTCTCCCAGACAGAAGAGCAGGCTGAGACCGGAAGGCCGCCCTTGGCGAGCGCCGCGACTGCCTGCATCAGAAGCTCCGCTCCGCCATTGCCTTGGAAGGGCAGATTGGTTCCCAAGGCGATCAGCGCGAGCATATTTGTTTGACCCCATGGCGTCGGCCGCGATTTGGCTGGCCGACCACATTACGATGAGGAAGCGTGAGCACGCCAGAAGCCCCCAGAAACTGCGCCTTGTGTCCACGACTCGTGGACTACCGGCGCGCTAACGCGCGCGCAGAACCGGATTGGTTCAACGGCCCCGCGCCCTCTTTCGGCGATCCTCAAGCTCGTCTGGTCATTGTCGGCCTCGCGCCGGGTCGCACCGGGGCCAATCGCACCGGGCGACCTTTCACCGGCGATTATGCCGGGGATCTTCTCTACGGCACTCTAAAAAAGCTTGGCCTTGCCGCTGGCGAGTACCGCGCCGACCCCGCGGACGGCTTCACGCTCAAGGACGCCATGATTACCAATGCCGTTCGCTGCGCCCCACCGGAGAACAAACCTACGCCCGCAGAAATCACCCAGTGCCGGCCCTACCTTGTCGCGCGCCTGGCGGCGCTGCCGCGATTGCGCGCGATCCTGGCGCTGGGCTCTATCGCGCACGAGAGCGTGCTGCGGGCCTATGATCTGAAACCATCGCACGCGAAATTCGCGCACGGTGCGGAAGTGGAACTCACGCCGGGGCGCACCTTGGTCTCAAGCTATCATTGCTCGCGCTACAACACGCAGACACGTCGGCTGACGACTGAAATGTTCGAAACCGTGATGGCGCGCGCTAAGGAAATCGCAGGTATCTAAGACGCACCCACCCCGTAGCGCCTGAAGGTCCGCGAGATGTTTGGCGCCGCCGCTTCGCCGGCTTCGAGATTTGCTTTCGCTTCCGCGCTTCTGCCGAGCCCGACTTGCGCCAGCCCGCGCCCGTAGACATAGCGCCCGCTCCCCGGCGCCAACGCGAGCGCCGACTCATAATCGGCGAGCGCGTAGGCGAACTCGCCCCGCTTGAGATGCACAAGCGCGCGACTATCGAGCGTATTGGCGTCGTCCGGACGGGCGCGCAGCGATCGGTCGCAATCCTCGAGCGCCTGGTCCAACTCCTCCCCGGCGACCGCCCGCAGCCAGCAGCGCTCGTTCAGGAAACTGGGATTGTCGGGCGCGACTGCTAGCCCTTCCTCTACCTGATCAAGTCGGTCATAATAAGCGTCCTCGCGCCAGATCATGGCGCGTTCACGTTCGCGCAGCGCATCGCTCCAATCAGGTGCGAGCGCCAAGGCAGCGTCAAAATCGGCGATCGCTTCGTCAAAGGCGTCGCGACTGAGGTGAAGGACGCCGCGTGCAAGAAAGGCCTGAGCGTCGGCGCCGCCTAGCCGCAACGCACGGCCGAAATCGGCGAGAGCGCGCGCGTCCTGCATCTGGTTTCCCCGCAGCACGCCGCGATTGACATAAGCCGCCGCGCGCTCCCCGGCGAGCCGATCCATATCTGCGATGACCGCGTTGCACGCCTCCTCCTTGGATGCCGCGTCGCCTTCAACCACATCGCACAGGAACCAGTCCCGGTCCGTGTTGCGCGCGGATTGAGCGGTTGGTCCGCAGGCCGCCGCTATGACGCAAAACACGAAGAAAAAAGCGCGCCTCATCCCTTGTCCCGCATCAGCCGCCCTTGTTGCCGTTTCCATTCACGGTCTTTGGTCGCCTCGCGTTTATCGGGCGCCTTCTTGCCTTTCGCCAGCGCGATCTGGAGCTTCGCGATCCCGCGGTCGTTGAAATAGAGTTTCAGGGGCGCGAGCGTGCGGCCTTCGCGGTTGACCGCGCTCGCCAGCTTCTTCAGCTCGCGCTGGCGCACCAACAGCTTTCGCGGCCGCGTCGGTTCGTGGTTGAACTGCCCCGCGGGAGGATAGACCGGGATCGTCGCATTGATCAGCCAGAGTTCGCCTTTCTCGGCGCTGGCGTAGCTTTCGGCGATATTGGCCCGGCCGGCGCGGAGCGATTTCACCTCCGTACCCAGCAATTGAATGCCGGCCTCGAGCGTGTCCTCGACATAATAATCGAAGCGCGCGCGGCGGTTTTCCGCGATCAGCTTACGGTCGGGTTCAGGTTTCTTGGCCATCTCAGAGTAGGCCCGCTTCCGTCATCGCCGCACGCACGACCGCTTTGGCGGCGTCCGTGCACGAAAGCAGAGGCAACCTCACTTCCTCGCCGCCTTTGCCAAGCAGTGAGCACGCATATTTGGTCGGCGCCGGCGAAGGCTCGACGAACAGCGCTTTGTGCAACGCCGCCAATTTCGCATCGAGGACGCGCGCCCTTTCGAAATCGCCTTTCAACGTCGCCTCTTGCACCTGTGCGCAAAGTTTCGGCGCCACGTTCGCGGTGACAGAGATGCATCCGCGCCCGCCATAGGCGTTGAAGCCCAGCGCGCTGGGATCGTCGCCTGAGAGCAAAACGAATTTATCACCGCACAATGCACGGTGACGCGCGACCCGCGTCAGGTCCCCGGTTGCATCCTTTACACCCACAAGGTTTGGCAGCGCCGCGATACGGCCTAGGGTCTCGACGCTGATATCGACGATGGTGCGCCCCGGCACGTTGTAGGCGACGACCGGGATTCCCACCGCGCCGACGGCCCTGAAATGCGCCAGCATGCCCTCCTGGCTCGGCTTGTTGTAATAGGGCGCAACCACGAGGATCGCGTCGGCGCCGGCTTGTTTGCAGGCTTTGGCGAGTTCGACTGCGTGAGCCGTGCTGTTGGAGCCGGCCCCGGCAATTACCGGCACACGCCCCGCCGCCGCCTCGACGCAGAGCGTGACAACGCGGACATGTTCTTCAAAGCTTAGCGTCGCGCTCTCACCAGTGGTTCCGCACGGCACGAGAGCGTGCGAACCCTCGCTTATCTGCCACGCAACAAAATTCTGGAACGCCTTTTCGTCGATTCGGCCGTCCCGGAACGGGGTGATCAAAGCCGGGATAGAACCCTGGAACATGGTGGTTTTCGCCTGCTACAGCCTCGGGGGCTGGTGTTGGCGCGATTCCTGCCACAGTGTCGGGGCAGATCAAAGCGCGCCGACCGATCGGCTTGCGAAAGGCGGAACTGTCCAATGTTGGGAACCTCGCTGGTCCGGATCGCGACAATGGCGCTGGCGGCGGCTGGGCTGCTGGCGGCGTCCGATGCCGGCCAAGGTGCGGCGTCAAGCCCGCAAGCGGCGACTGCGATCTCGTATACCCCGCCCCCGACCGTGGCGGCGAGTGAACGGATGCGCCTGCGCGACGGCTTCGCCGCCGCCGATAACGGCGATTGGGCGGGATTGGCGCAATTGCGCGACGGCGCCAACGACCCATTGGTGCGAGAGGTGCTGCAATGGCGCTGGGCGATCGCCAACGACGCACCGCTTTATTTCACCGATCTCGCGCAGGCGCTTAACGAATTGCAGGGCTGGCCGGGGCGTGCGGGCATGCGCGCCCGCGCCGAACAGGCGATTTTCGACTCCCGCCTCTCGGCCTCCGATCGAGTCGATTTCCTGCGCCGGGACGGCGGGCCCGCGACTGGCGATGGGCGCATCGCACTCGCCATCGCGCTGAAGGATTTGGGCCGACGTTCCGAGGCTGAGGAGATCGCACGCGCCAGTTGGCGCGAAGATGCGCTCAACACGACGGCTGAGGCGCGCGCACTTGATGAATTCTCGTTCTCGCAGGAGGATCACGCCGCGCGCGTGGGCGCGTTGCTGTGGCGCGACCAGCGCAGCGCAGCGCAGCGGCTCTATCCTCGCCTCTCGCCAGCCGACCGCGCCTTGGCGCAAGCGCGCATCGGCCTGCAGACCCGCCAACGTCGCGGGTTGCAAGCTCTCGTGGATTCAGTCCCAGCCTCGCGCCGCGACGATCCGGGCCTTGTCTATGACCGCGCCCAGTATCGCCGCCGCAGCGGCAGACCCGAAGAAGCGATGCCGATCGCCGCTGAGATCGACGCACGCCAGGCGCCGATGATGGCGCGCGACGACATCTTCCGCGAACGGCGCCTGTATGTGCCGCGCGCCATGCGCGCTGGGCAACATCGCCTCGCCTACAATCTGGTTTCCAACCACGGACTCACATCTGGGGAGTCTTTCGCTGACGCCGAATGGCTCTCTGGTTGGCTGCAATTGCGGTTCCTCGGCAATCCCCAACGCGCCGCCGAACATTTCTCGCATCTGAGCGAAAACGTCTCCGCACCCGTAAGCCGCGCACGTGCGCTTTATTGGCGCGCCGAAGCCGCCCGCGCCTTGGACCAGAACGCGGAGAGCGAGCGGTTACTGAACGAAGCTGCGCGCTACAATTTCACCTATTATGGCCAGCTCGCCGCCACACGCGGCGAGCGCACGGCGATGCTGTCGCTGCCGGAGACGGCGCAGGTCAGCGACGAGGCGCGCACGCGCTTCGAGAACCGCGAACTGGTGCGGGCGCTGCGGCTGATTTCCGATTTCGGCGATCAGCGCGATTTCGAATCCATCGCGTTCTACCTCGACGACACGCTCGACGATCCGATGGAGATCGAATTGCTGTCGCAGATGGCGCGGGAGCAATCCTATCCGCGCACGGCGTTGCGCAGCGCCAAGGCTGGCTTGTTCCGAAACGTCGTCGCCGCCAACGCCGCCTACCCCTTGCTCGACTTACCGAACGTCGTGCAAGCGCGCGGGCGTCCTGAGCCGGCCATGGTCCTAGCCATCATCCGCCAGGAAAGCGAGTTTGATGCCGGCGCGGTATCGCACGCCAACGCTCACGGCTTGATGCAGCTCATTCCCTCCACCGCGCGCGCGCAGGCGCAGCGCGAAGGCATGTCCTACCAGCGCGGCGCCCTGACCAGCGACCCGCAATACAATGTCACGCTTGGCGCCGCCCACCTCGGCGATCTGATCGACGATTTTGGCGGCTCCTACGTACTTGCAGCCGCGGCCTATAATGCCGGCTCCCACAATGCGCGGGAATGGATCGCCGATTATGGCGACCCACGTTCGGGCGCGACCGATGTCGTAGATTGGGTAGAACTGATCCCGTTCTCGGAGACGCGCAATTACGTCCAGCGCGTGTTGGAGAACGCGCAGGTCTACCGCCACCGCCTGGCGGGAACACCGACGCCGATTACGCTGGAAGCGGATTTGCGTCGGGGCCGTTAAGCCAATGTGGACCGCCGGCGCCCGCGCCGGCCTCGTTGCCTCAATCCAATGTGCAGCACGTCAGCGGGCGCCGCCTGCCGGCGAGGGCGCCGCGGTCCATATTCACACACCCAGCGCCCGCGCGAACGTCTCGGCATCCACGTTCCCCCCGCTGGCGATCAACGCCACGCTCTTGCCGCGCGCCTCTACCCGTCCGCTCAACAACGCCGCGAGCGTGGCCGCGCCCGAAGGCTCCAGCACGATCTTCAAATTGAGGAACGCGAACTTCATCGCCCGCAGCACTTCGTCGTCTGAAACGGCGACCGCCTGATCGAACCGCTCCCGCGCAATGGCGAACGGTATCTCGCCCATCTGCTCGGTCAGCAGCCCGTCGCAAATGGAGCGCACGCCTGGCTCGTTACGCGCGATGGCGCCAGCTGCGAGGCTGCGGGCGATATCGTCATGCCCCCGCGGTTCAACCGCAACGATGCGTGCGCCCGGCAGCGCCAACGCAATGCCGCTTGCGAGCCCGCCACCGCTTGCGGGAACAAACACAATGTCAGGCGCGATCTCCACGCCGATTTCGAGGCCGCACGTGCCTTGCCCGGCGATCACGTTTGGATCGTCGAACGGTTTGATCAGCGCGCCGCCGCGTTCAGTTGATAGTCGCGCGCCGATTTCTTCCCGGCTTTCCCCTTCGCGGTCGTATGTGATCACCTCCGCGCCCATGGCGCGAGTGCGATCGAGTTTAATCTTGGGTGCATCCGCAGGCATGACGATAGTTGCGCCTATGCCGAAATGCCTCGCCGCGGTCGCTACCGCGATGGCGTGGTTGCCAGATGAGAACGCAATTACACCCCGCGCGCGCAGCTCTGGCGCAAGCGCTGCTATGGCGTTGGTCGCGCCGCGCATCTTGAATGCGCCGCCGCGCTGCAGGCACTCAGCTTTCACGAACACGCGCGCGCCGGTCGCTTCGTCGAGCGTGTCGCTGCACAACAGCGGCGTTCTCACGGCAATGCCGGCAATGCGCGCGGCGGCGAGCTTGACGTCTTCGATGGTGGGAATGTGCATTATGAGCCTCGTGGTTTGGCGCGCCGGGTGGGCGGCGCGCTTAGCGGGTCTTCCGGCCAGGGGTGTTTTGGATAGCGCCCGCGCAAATCCTTGCGCACGGCCGCGTACGATCCACGCCAGAACCCAGGCAAGTCTTTGGTTGTCTGAACCGGCCGTTGCGCCGGCGAAAGCAGAAACAACGTAAGCGGCGCCCGCCCGCCCGCGATGCTCGGATGCCGGTCCAGGCCGAACATCTCCTGCAACCGCACAGCCAAAGCGGGGCCGCCTTCGGCTGTGTAATCGATCTGCAAAGCTGACCCGGCAGGGGTCTCAAATCGTGCGGGCGCCTCCTGATCCAAGCGGCGACGTCGATCATAGGGCAGTGAATCCAACAAGACGCCAGCGACGTCGACACTCCGCAGACTCTGCACACTCGTCAAAGCTGGCGCCAGCCACAGGTCAATGCTCCCTAGCAGACTCTCGTCGCTCCAGTCGGGCCAAGTCTCGCCCTCGATCCCACGCAGCAACGCGATGCGGGCGCACAATTGGCGCGCACCTTCGCTCCAATCCAGAAGCCCCAGCCCATCCGTCCTAATCGCGTCTAACAGCACCTGTTGCAGATCAATACCGCGGAGGCTTTCCAATGGCCCTTCAGAAAGCACCACCCGCCCGTATGCGCGTGTGCGTCGGCCGCGCGGCGCGCCAGTGTCCGGATCGATGGTCACCGAATTTCTCGTCTCGATCTTGTCAGCGAACATCGTCTCGATTTGCTCAACCGTGATCGGCGCAGCCAGCAGAATTTGCGCACGCCCCGCCGCACCGGCGATATCGGCGATGACAAGGAAGGGTTCGCGCGCCAGCGCCGAGGCTTCATCAATCGCAGCCGCACGACCGTTCGCCATCGTGTAGAGCGCGCCGCGCGCCTTGGCGACGCGGTCAGGGTAGGCGAGCGCCAACACAGCGCCGGCTCTATTCTCGTCGATGTCGCCGCCTTTCGCCAAACGCCGCGCCAAATTGCGCGCGGCGTCGGCGCGCTGCCCGCGCTCGCTGGAAAAGCGCCGCAGCCGCTCGCGCAGATCGGGACTGCGCCCGCCCAATCCCTGCTCAGTGAGCAACACAGCGATGCGCGCAGCGAGCGGCGCGTCCGCATGGGCCGCCAAGACCATGTGCGCGAGACGGGGTGGTAGCGGCATGGAAGCGACCGCCGCGCCGTGATTTGTCAGCCGGCTCGAAGCATCCAGCGCACCCAGACGCTGCAACAGCGCGACAGCCTCGTTCCAGGCCGGTCTCGGCGGCGGGTCGAGCCAAGCTAGCGAACCGGGATCGCTCACGCCCCAAGCGGCGAGATCAAGCGCAAGGCCCGCGAGATCGGAATCGAATATTTCCGGACGGTCGAATTCCGGCAGCGCGCGCGTCTCGCCTTCGCCCCACAAGCGCCAACACACGCCCGGCGACAGCCGGCCGGCGCGGCCGGCGCGCTGGGTGACGGAGGCTTTGCTCGCGCGCACGGTTTCCAGACGCGACAGACCCAGAGCCGGTTCGTACCGCGGCCGTCGCGCCAGGCCGGAATCAACGACTATGCTCACGCCATCAATTGTCAGGCTGGTTTCTGCGATGGAGGTGGCGAGCACCACTTTGCGCCGTCCCGCAGGAGCGGCGGCGATGGCGGCGTCCTGGTCGGCGGGGCTCATGGCGCCATAGAGCGGGCGGATGTCTACCGACGGGTCGATCAGCGTCGCACGCAGGGCCTCTGCGGCCCGCTCAATTTCACGCACCCCCGGCAGGAACACCAGCGCGCTGCCGGGATCGCCCGCAAGCGCGACGCGCACGGCGCTGGCGACCTGCTCCTCCAGCTGCGCTCGCGGATCGCGCTCGCGGTAGACCATGCGTATTGGAAACAGCCGCCCTTCGCTCACGATCACAGGCGCTTCCCCCAAAAGAGTCGCAACCCGAGCCGCATCGAGCGTCGCCGACATGACCACGATTTTGAGCTCCGGCCGCAAGCCGCTCTGCGCATCCCGCGCCAACGCCAGGCCGAGATCGCCCTCGAGGCTGCGTTCGTGGAATTCGTCGAACAGCACCGCGCACACGCCAGGCAGTTCCGGATTGTCGAGGATCATACGCGTAAACACACCCTCAGTGACCACCTCGATGCGGGTGTTGGGCCCAATTCTGGAATCGAGCCGCACGCGATAACCGATGGTCTCCCCAACCCGCTCGCCGCGCTCGGCGGCCATCCGGGCCGCGGCGGCGCGCGCAGCGATGCGTCGGGGCGACAGTAGCACGATCTTGCCTGCCCGGGCCCACGGCTCGCCGAGCAGCGCGGGAGGGACACGCGTGGTCTTGCCCGCACCCGGCGGGGCGACAAGCACCGCCTCCGAGCGCTGCATAAGCGCTTCGCGCAATTGGGGCAAAACGACCTCGACCGGAAGCATGAGCCACGACCTAGCCGCTCGTCGCGTCGCTGTCTTGCGGCATTGGCCACATTGGCGCGGCTGGGTCGGAAGGGTATAGCCAGCATTGAACCGTAGGGAGCAGGTCATGCACGCAAAGGGTAAAACCATCGCCGCCATAGGACTGAGCCTCGCCCTGGCGCTCGGCGCTTGCTCGACTGGGCGCACCGCCGACACTCGCCGGGGCGTAGGCGGCGCAGCCTCAATCCCGTTTCGCGATGTCGGCCTGATCCGCCCAGAAATCCCGCTGCTGCTGCGCAATCTGCAATATCCGTACTCCACCGCCACGCTGACCAATTGCGCAGCTGTCGCGCAGGAGATTGCCCAGTTTGACGCGGTGCTGGGCCCTGAAAGCTACCAGCAGGGGCCCAATCGCAACGCCTGGGACCGCTCCGGCGATTTCGTCGAGGACCAGACCATCGAGGCCGCCGAGAGTACGGCTCAGGACCTGATCCCGTTCCGCTCCTGGGTGCGGCGGCTCTCGGGCGCCAGCCGCGCTGAGCGCGATGCCCTGCGCGCGGTCGCCAACGGACAACAGCGGCGGACTTTCCTGCGCGGCTACGGCGCATCGCTCGGATGCCCCAACATGATCCCAGCCCCGCCGGCGCCGCAACCGCCGCCTCAGCAACCCCGCCGTTAGCGGCAAAAACGCGCGCGAAATGCGTCGAGTTCTCCGGCGGAAATCGCCGCGCGCAGCCGCGCCATCAGCGCATGGTAATAAGCGAGATTGTGCCACGAAAGCAGCACCTGGCCCAGAATCTCGCCGGACTTGAACAGATGGTGCAGATAAGCCTTCGAATACGCAGCGCTTGCCGGGCATTCGAGGCTTTCATCCAGCGGAGAGATGTCCTCCGCGAAGCGGGCGTTCGTGATGTTGAGCGGCCCTTCGTCGGTCCAGGCCTGGCCGTGGCGACCCGATCGCGTCGGCAGCACACAATCGAACATGTCGATCCCACGCGCCACGGCCTCGACGATATCGATTGGCTTGCCAACGCCCATCAAATAACGCGGACGATCAGTCGGCAGCAGCGGCGTAACGACATCGAGCGCACCCAGCATCGCCTCATGCCCTTCGCCGACCGCTAGTCCCCCCACGGCATAACCGTCGAAGCCATCGCTCACCAAAGCTTGCGCCGACTGCCGCCGCAGCTCCGGATCGATGCCGCCTTGCACGATGGCGAACAGATTTTGCCGTTCGCGGGTCCCGAATGCGCGCTTGCTGCGCTCGGCCCAGGTCAGCGACAATTCCATCGCCTTCTGCACGGTTTCGCGCGGCGCCGGCAGCGCCGGACACTCGTCCAGCTGCATAACGATGTCGGCGCCGATCATATCGGCTTGCAGCGCCACGGAGCGCTCCGGCGTCAATCTGTGCTCGCTGCCGTCAATATGGCTTCTGAAAGTCACCCCGTCCGGGTCCAGCTTTCTCAGCTGCGATAGCGACATGACTTGATACCCGCCGGAATCGGTCAGGATCGGGCCATCCCAGCGCATGAAATGGTGCAGGCCGCCCAGTTTTTGCAAACGCTCCCCGCCAGGGCGCAGCATCAAATGATAGGTGTTGCCCAGGATGATGTGGGCGCCAGCGGCGGCGATCTGCTCCACGGTGAGCGCCTTCACCGTGCCAGCGGTGCCCACCGGCATAAAGGCGGGTGTGGCGACATCCCCGCGCGGCGTCCGCAGCACGCCCACGCGCGCCGCGCCATCCCTGGCGCTGATTTCGAAAGCGAAGGCGTTCATACCGCCGATCAAGCGCATCGGGAGCCGGCGCACAACCCGCGAACAGGCGCATATGCTTCACCCGCGGCGGATTCAAAGATATCCAGGGCCCCGGCTCGATTCGAGGGGACCGCAATGTCGGCAGCGACCCGCAAGCGCGTGGCGGCCCTGGTCTCAGGCCGCGGCAGTAATTTGCAGGCGCTGCTGGCCGCCAAGCAGGACAGTTACGAAATTGCGCTCGTCATCTCCAATCGCCCGGATGCGGGCGGTCTTGAGATAGCGCGCGGCGCAGGCGTTGAAGCGCTGATCGTCGACCACAAAGATTATGGCAAGGATCGCGAGGCTTTCGAACGCACGATGGACGCAGCGCTGCGCGAGCGAAATATCGAGATCGTCGCGCTAGCCGGTTTCATGCGCGTGCTGACGCCGTTCTTCGTAAGCGCCTGGGCGGGGCGGCTCCTCAACATCCACCCGTCGCTGCTGCCAAAATATCCGGGCGTCGACACCCACGCTCGCGTATTGGCGGCAAACGAATCCATGCACGGCTGCACCGTGCATCTGGTTGTGGATAAGGTAGACGCAGGCGAAATCCTCGGCCAAGCGCGGCTGGCGATCCTTCCCGGCGACACACCAGAAACCCTCGCCGCGCGCGTGCTGGAATTGGAGCACGCGCTTTACCCACCATGTTTGGCGCGGCTGGCCTTAGCCCTCAGCCCTCGCTGACAACGCGCCCCAACGCGCAGCGATGGTCGCGACAGCAGTACTGAGCGCGACCAGATCGTCGCCATAACCCAGGCCTGGAATGAAATCGCCCACCACGTCCGTTGGCAAGATCAGGTAACCCAGGGCTGCCACACAAATGCCCTTCACCCAGACCGGCGTTGCGGGGTCACGAAGCAGCGTGTGCAGCTCACAGGCCGCAATCCACACGTCTTTCAATCCAGCAAGCGCGCCAAGTTTTGACTTGAATGCGGCCTCTGAATACGCGCGGGAAAATCCTGGCATCGACTCTGCTCCGGTCTTTGGCGGCAATCTAGTCCCAAAACGGCGAGACGCACCGGTTCGTCGCAGCTATAGGGAGGAATAGAGGAGCCCACTAAACATGGCGGACCGCGACTACGTGCTTGGCACTCACGACGACGAAATCTACCGGCTAGGCCTGCAGCACCGGGTCTGGCGGCCACGCGTGCTTGATGCATGGTCGCGCGCGCGCATCGGCGAGGGAGCGACAGTCATCGATTTTGGCGCTGGGCCAGGGTTCGCCACAATGGACCTGGCTGAGATCGTCGGCCCACAGGGCAAAGTCATCGCACTCGAACGCTCGCGGCGCTTTCTCGACGTGTTGGCGGCGCAGGCCGCTGCGCGCGGCCTCTCCAATATTCAAGCTAATGAGCTCGATCTCGCTACCGACGCGCTGCCCGCAGCCAACGCCGACGCAGCCTGGGTGCGCTGGGTGTTTGCGTTTCTGCCCGATCCCAAACCGGCGTTACGAAAACTGGTCGACGCGCTCAAGCCCGGCGGCGTGCTCGTGATCTACGAATATTTCCACTACCGTTCGCTCGGCCTGACGCCGGCATCCGAGAGTTTCGATCGCTTCGTCGACGAAGTGGTGGCGAATTGGAAGGGCTCAGGCGGCGACCCCGATGTCGGACGCTTCATTCCAAACTGGCTCTGCGAGATGGGCCTCACACTTGAAAGCACGCGCCCGCACATCGATCTCCTGTCCCCGCGCGACCCTATGTGGCGCTGGCCGGAAAGCTTCTTCCATCTCCACATCGACCGCCTGCTCGAACTCGGCCGCATCGATACGGAAGCCGCGGCCGCCATGCGCGAGCAATTCGCGCGCGACGCCGCCCAACCCGGTGCGCTGATGGCGACGCCGCTGGTGATGGAGATCGTGGCGCGGAAATAGCGGCCGGCGTGCATCCCCGTACGACAGGGATGCACGCTCACGATGGTTCAGAACGATGCCGCCACCGAGAAGCGGATATTGCGGCCCGGGAGCGGCAGGTCGTCTTTCAGGAACGAGGCGTGCACGCGACCCAATTCATCGGTGAGATTGCGCCCGTCGAGGCGCAACGTGAATGCGCCGTCCTCGCCGTCAGGCCGGAACGCGATCCCGGCATTGAGGAAAGTGTATCCTTCTGTGCGCGTCTCGAACGCGGCCAGGCGCTCCTGCTCGCCGGTGCGAACCGCCGCGACATGGCCCCGCCAGTGCGCATTCTCCGCGTCCAGGCCGATCGTCAGAGAGGTCGGCGGAATCCGCGGCGGCCGGCCTCCGGCATCGAAGTCCGCGCGCACCAAATCATAGGCGACGTCACCCGAAACCTGGAATCCGCCTATCTCAAACAAGGGCGCCCGCACGGAAATTTCGCCGCCCGTGAACGTCGCGTCCTGCTGCGTGAACACGAACACCGGCAGCACCGCAGCGCCCGCAGGGATCGAAGGGTCGCTCCCGTCCGGCGCAAAGCCGCTCGTCTCGGTCGCTTCATCGAGCCAGAACACATCGCCACGCTGAACCAGCGCAACGTAATCTTCGAAATTGATGCGATAGAGGTTCGCCTCGAGACGGAAGCGTCCGGATTCGTGACGCGCCGAAATTTCGAACGAAGTCGCCGTCTCCTGATCGAGCGTCGGGTCGCCGATTTCATAATTGGCGGTGGCCAGGTGAGGCCCATCGGCAAAAAGCTCTATCGCAGTTGGCGCGCGCTGCGTGCGCGCCAAAGTAGCCCCGACAAACCAATTCTCCGCGGGGCGGAAGAAGACGCCGGCCGACCCACTCGCATTTTCAAACTCACGAGCACCGCCGCCAACGTTGTCGATTTCACGCCGTTCGATGCGCGCGCCGCCTTCGAGCCCCCAGGCGCCGAGATCCAGGCGTTCAACGATGAACGCACCCAAATCTTGAGTGTTGGATGGCGTAATGAACGCCTCTTCGCCTTCCGCAGCGAAGTCGGCGTTCGTGTACTGCACCCCAAACGCGCCTCGCAGGCGTTCCCCGCGGTGATGCGCCTCCACGCGTCCTTCCCAACCGGTGACGACAAAACGCGTGCCGGCGGCGCCGTCGCCTTCAAACTCCGTGTGTTCGTAATCTGAATGCTGTGCGCCGAAATCGAGCCGATCGAACGGCCCGAAATCCACCCTCGCATCGCCGCGCGCTTCGACGCGGGTTTGTTCGAGTTCGATATGCCCGCCGGGCTCGCTTGGGTCTCCGGGCGGCAGGCCGTATTCATTCTCCGTGCGCTTGATCGCGAGCCCAGCGAAGCCGGGTTCGCCTACCAGCGCACCGCCGGCGGAATAGGCGCGGAAGCTGGTCCAGGAATTCAGCGCCGCCCCAATCGGGGTGTCGTAATCGTCAGTTTCGCGCGCGGCGGCGCTGGCTGTGAACGCAAACGGCCCGGCCCCGCCGGTGACAGAGCCGAAACCCTGGCGACCTTCGTCAACGTCCGAAAATGCGGCGAATCCCTCGAAGCTCAGCGCGGCCGCCGCTCGCGTCGGTATGCTCTCGTCGATGACATTCACCACCCCGCCGATAGCGTTGCCGCCATAAGCCAGAGCGGCTGCTCCGCGCAGCACTTCTATGCGATGCGCGTCGAGACCATCGGCGGTGACCGCATGGTCAGGACTGGCCGATGACGCGTCGATAGCGCCGATGCCGTTTTCCAGCACGCGCACACGGTCTTCGCCGAGCCCGCGGATAATGGGGCGGCTGGCGCCGGCGCCGAAAAACGTGGTGGTGACGCCTGGCTGTGCGTCAAGCGTGTCGCCCAAGCCGCCGTTCAGGCTCTCAACGATATCGTCGCGGCTAAGCACGGTCGCGCCCTGCAGGCTCTCGATGCGCGACCCTTCGATCGGGGCAGTGACGACGATCTCGTCTTCCTGGTTAGTTTGAGCGGTTGCAAGCGCCGGCAACATCGAGCCGACGAAAGCAGCGGCCACGAGCGCCGCGCGGTCTTTTGAATTGGTAGCCATCGAAAATCTTCCTCGTCTATTCGTTCACAGCTGGATCGGCGCACGCACGGGCGGCCGGCGCCGCTGACGCGGCGCATGATTTCAGTGAGCTTCAGACGAGGGAGGGAGGCGCGCGGCTTCGCCAGTGGTGCGACCAGCGCAGACTTGGGGCAGGGGCGTCGGCCGGCGACGCAATCTGGGTCCCGCTTAATGTTGGCGGCCGAAGCGCAGCACCTGTGGCAAGTCCAAAGCCCCGGGCGGAGGCTGCGACCTGGCAGATCTGGCATACGCCCTGTTCGAGTGCGTCCGAGCCGTCGGGTTGCGCCGCCGAAGCGAACCCGGCCAAAGCCGAAGGCGCGCCTGATGTCCACACATCGACGTGGGTCTGAACAAACAAGCCGTTGAGCAGAAGCGCGGCAACGGCCAAAAGCGCCGTCAACCGACGTGCGGTCTCGCGAGACGCCCGCGACAAAGTGCTGGTGAGCAACTTCACCCGCCGCTTCTACAACGGGCGGGTGTTATTGTATAGCGTTGTAGCGACGAACCGTCTGAAATCGCAGGCGGAACACCTGCCCTGGGGCTCCCGCTTAGCCCACAATCTCTTGATCGGCGAAAAAGAACTCGATTTCGCGCGCGGCGTTCTCAAGCGAGTCCGAACCGTGCACGGAATTGGCCTCGATCGATTCCGCGAATTGCTTGCGGATGGTGCCCTCAGCAGCATTGGCGGGATTGGTCGCCCCCATCACGTCGCGATATTTCGTCACCGCGCCTTCGGCCTCCAACACCTGCACCACGACTGGGCCGGAGATCATGAAAGTCACCAGGTCGCGGAAGAAGGGCCGCTCCTTGTGCACCGCATAGAAACCTTCAGCCTGCCCCTCTGAAAGCCATATGCGCTTCTGAGCGACGATCCGCAGACCCGCGCTTTCTATGACCGCGTTGATGGCGCCGGTCAGATTGCGCGCCGTCGCGTCCGGCTTGATGATTGAGAGTGTGCGTTCGGCGGGCATGGGGGCTCCAGCGGGTCGGGGCAGATGGAGTGGGGTCTATAGCGGTCGAGCACGCGACCGCCAAGTGCGTCAGAAGCACCCGATTGCCGCGATGCGGCCGCTACTGTCCAACACGACATTGAGCCGTTGCGGCTCGAACTCGAGGGTCAACGCCCTGACATGAGTTTGCACCTGCGCATCCTGGAAATGACTTGCCTGGCGCACTGTCGCAAATTCTTCGCCAACGAGGTGCTGCAACCCGCTTGCGCCACAGGCGTCGCCGCCAAGGACAATCTTGGGGTTGGCGGACATACTGCCGCCCGGCGCCATGGCGTTCGTGCATCCGACCAACGCCAGAAGCCCGATCGTCGCTATTCTAAGACCAATTCCTGTCACCATGAGACGCCGCTCGTTGCATGGGGTTCAGAGAATGACTCTAAAAACACTGAAGCGACCCAATCATGCCGTCGCTGCCTACTATGACGTTGAGCCGATTGGGGGAGAAATCCTGAGTCACCATCATGTCGGGGGTGATGACGCGCGCGCCCGCAGGCAGCCGCGCACGCTCGATCTCCGCCGCCGGTCGCCCGACCAGCGTGCGAAATGCGCTCGCGCCGCACGTGTCGCGCCGTGTCGCCTCCGCCGCGCTCTGTGGCGCGGTCGCGACCTCCCGCTGATAATCGCGTCCGATCCGGTCGAGATCGCGATAGGTCTGAGGCGTCTGCGTACATGCGACGGCCATGAACAACGCGGCGATGGGAAGTGCTTTCATCAGTAACACCCAAATCCAGTGATATTCCCATTGGCGTCAACCAGGACGTTGAGCCGATCAGGGCGGAAATCCTCGGTCACTATGACGCCGGGCCCGATCACACGCGTGCCGGCTGGGAAAGTAGCCGCCGCAATACTGACGCCGACCATCCCGCCCATCGCGTGCGCGCCGCAAGCGTCCGCGGCATCCGCCTCCGCGCGCGTGCCCGGCGATGCCGCAGGCTGCGGCGCGCATGCCGAGGCCAACAAAGCAAGCGCCGCCAACAGCCTCATGCTTGCTTCTCCCACTTTCCCGAGGCGCCTTCGCGCCAGTAGACCGTGAGTAACTCCGCTTCCTTGGCGGCTTTCCAGCGAGAACGCGCCAAATCCAAGGCAGCCTCGTCGCGTCCATCGAACACCACGCAAGCGCGCTCGAAAGCGGCAATGTCGCCCGGTTCGGCGCCGTCGATCAGAAACAGAACCTGCGCCGCGTTGGGATTACCCGGCGCTGCTGTTAGCCATACGGGCTGTCGCGCGGGATCGCCCTCTTGCGAATGCGGCAAGAAACTGTCCTCGCGAAATGTCCACAACGCCATATCAAGCGCATCCAGGCGCTCGGCGTTGCCGCCACGCACCAGCGCCCGCCATCCGCGTTGCAGACATTTTTCCAAAAGCGGCGGCAGGGCGCGCTCGAGCTCGCTGCGTTCAAGGTGGTAGAACCAGAGTTCGGGCATTGCCGCCTTCGCCGTCATTCCTCGAACTTGTTCGCCACCAAACGGTTCAACAGCCGCACGCCGTAGCCGGTGGCCCAGGATGGCGAGAGCGGGTCTTCGTAGGGGCCTGGTTTCCAGGCGGTGCCGGCGATGTCGATGTGGGCCCAGTGGACGCCGTCCTTGATGAAGCGCTTGATAAACTGGGCGCCAACGATCGAGCCTGCCGCTGGTTTGCCGGAGATGTTCTTCATGTCGGCGGTGGGACTGTCGATCATCTTGTCGTAGCCGGCGCCGAGCGGCATCCGCCACACCGCCTCGCCTTCAGCGTTTGCAGCAATCGTGATCGCGTGGGCGAGGTCATCGTCGTTGCAATAAAGCCCCGCGTGCTCGTGCCCCAGCGCGACAATCACGGCGCCTGTCAGCGTGGCTAAATCGATAACAGCGGTTGGGTTGAACTTGTCCTGCGCGTACCAAACTGCGTCGGCCAGAATGAGCCGCCCCTCCGCGTCGGTGTTCAACACTTCGATGGTCTGGCCGGACATGGTGGTGACAATGTCGCCCGGGCGCTGCGCATTAGCGCCCGGCATGTTCTCCACCAGCGCCACGACGCCCACGACATTCGCCTTCGCCTTGCGCAGCGCGATCGCTTTCATGGCGCCGGCGACAGCGGCTGCCCCGCCCATGTCGCCCTTCATCTCCTCCATGCCCGCCGCTGGCTTGATCGAGATCCCGCCGGTGTCGAAGGTGACGCCCTTGCCCACGAGCGCCAGTGGGCGCGTCCCCTTGGTGCGCGCGCCGTTCCACGACATGGCCACCAGCCGCGCCGGATTGGCGCTGCCTTGGGCGACGCCAAGCAGGGCGCCCATGCCGAGTTTTTCCATCGTCGCCGGCTCGATAATGTCGACCTCAACGCCCAGTGTTTCGAGATCGCGCAGGCGCTCGGCAAAGCTCGCGGGGTAAAGGACGTTCGAGGGCTCGTTGACCAGATCGCGGGCAAAGAACACGCCTTCAGCGAGCGCTGCGTCCTTGTCGGCGCGCGCCCGCGCCGGCGCCGGCGCCTCCATGACAATTTCCACCGACTTGAGCGAGGGCGTCTGGTCGGGCTTCAATTTGGTGCGGTAGGCGTCGAAGCGATACGAGGCCAACCGCGCCCCCAAAGCGGCATGAGCGCCGGCTTCCGCCTTGGATACGCCAGGAAGTGCGTCCGGCTGAAGCACCAGTTTCTCCGCTCCCGATGTGAGGACACGGCGTATGGCGTGGCCAGCCCATCGCTCCACCGCCATCCCGTCAGCGGTTTCAGCCTTGCCGACGCCGATTACGAGCACGCGCGCATAATCCACACCCTCAGGCGCCAATAGGTCCAGCACCGAGCCAGCGCCGCCGGTGAAGCGGGCAGCGCCCATGGCCTTGCTCAACCGCCCGCCGCCGGCGGCGTCCACAGACTGGGCTGAGGCCGACAATTGCCCCCCTTCGCTCGCCATCACCGCCAATACGTCGCCGCCGCCTGCGGTTACAAAACGAATGTCCATGCCATCCTCAAATTGTAGGGCCTGAGCCGCCGGCCTAACGATGCAGACCCCGGTTGAAAAGCCATCGAACGGCCCTGCGCTAACCCAGTTTCCTCCCAAAGGGAAACCAGTCTAGTAAACCGCGTTACGCCTCTCGGTCCCGCCGGCGAGCGTCAAGGGAGCGCAATGGACACCATCTCGGCCTACGTTTTCCGACAGGCGCTGGGTCCGCTCTTGGCGATCCTGGGCGCACTCGCAGCTATTGCGATCCTCACCCAAGGCCTCAATCAGCTCGATTTGATCATCACCAACCGCAACGCTGGCCTGGCCTTCGCCTGGGTGACCCTACTGGCCTTGCCGCAACTGATCTCGCTCATTTTGCCGATGGCCGTGTTCATCGCCGTCATCTACGCGCTGAACCGGATGCAGGGCGACAGTGAGATCGCGGTGCTCTACGGCGCCGGCGTTTCACGACGCGCCATCGGCCGGCCTGTGATCCAATTGGCCACCCTGGCCGCGCTTGCTCACCTTGCGATCAATCTTGTGATCCAACCAGCCGCGCTCGAGCAACGCAGAACTGTGCTCTACGGGCTACGTAACGATGTCGCCTCAAGCATGGTGGAGGAAGGCGCATTCACCTTTCCGACCGACGATCTCACGCTCTATGCCAGCGGCCGCGGCGGCGGCGGCGAGCTGCAGAACCTGCTCATCAACGATGCACGCCCGCGCCTGCCGATCACCTACACGGCGCGCGCTGGCGCGATCGCTTCGATTGAAGTTGACGGCGCCCGGCGCCCGGCGATCATCATGCGCGACGGCCAGATTCAGCGTCAAACCGACGAAGGCGCGGTCGAGGTGCTCGATTTCGACCGCTACGTGTTGCAGCTCGGCGACGGATTCGACGAACCGAGCCTATTTTTCCTGAAGGCTTCAGACCGTACTTTGTTTGAACTGTTCTTCCCCGACCGCACTGCCCATTTCGACCAACGCAACATCGAGAAATTCCTTGCCGAAGCGCATGCAAGGCTGTCTTCGCCGCTTCTAAATCTAGCCTTGGCGGCGATTGCGCTGGCAGGCGTGCTGGTTGGCGAATTCAGCCGGCGCGGCTATGGGCGGCGCATCGCCTGGGCTGCGGTGGCGGCCCTTCTCGTCCGGCTTTTCGCGCTCGCGATCACTGCCGCCGCCGCCGACGAACCTGAGCTTAACGCGATTCAGTATGCGCTGCCGGTTGTGGTCATCCTGGTGTGCTCGGCCCTGCTAGGCGGCAAGCGCCCACGGCGGCGACGCGCGCATGACGGCCCCTCCGCAATCGCGGGAGCGGCCCCATGAGCTTTCTTGGGTCGCGTCTTGGTGTTTACATCATTGGGCGGATTCTCGGCGGCGTTACGATCGCGTTGGCGGGGGTGCTCGCCTCAATCCTGTTGATCGATCTCGTCGAACAGATGCGCACCGTTGGAACGCGCGCCGACCTAACTTTGCTGGAAGCGGCGCGGCTGACCTTACTCAAGGCGCCGATGCTGGTGGAGCAGACGCTGCCGTTTGTCGTGCTAGCCGGGACGATGATGGCTGTGATCGGGCTAAACCGTTCCTCCGAGCTTGTGGCCATGCGCGCGGCAGGCGTTTCGGCCTGGCGTTTTCTTGCTCCAGCGGCGTTGACGGGCGCCGTACTTGGGGCGCTGGCGGTAGTCGCGCTCAACCCATTGGGCGCACATCTCTATGCGCAATTCGAGGCCGGGAAGGCGGATGCAATTTCAGGTCCGCGGGGCCAGAACGCAGGCGCCAACGGCATCTGGATTCGCGAGGGCAATCGCGATGAACAGATTGTCATCCAAGCCGCCGGCGTCGATGCCTCCGGCGCCACCCTGCAACAGGCGACCTTCATGTTCTTCGAGCAGCGCCAGGGCGCACTCCGTTTCACGCACCGCCTTCGCGCCAGGGTGGCCCAGCTCCTGCCCGGCCATTGGCAACTCACGGATGTGGTGGAGGCCGCCCCTGGTTCGCCACCGACAGCGCAGCCTTACCTGGCGATAGAATCGTCGCTGGATTCATCAGAACTCATCAATCGTTTCGTTAACCCAGCGACACTCTCTTTTTGGGCGCTGCCGGCTTTTGTGCACGAAGCCAGGGCGGCCGGGTTCGCACCAACGCGTTACGAACTAAAACTCCAGACCCTGTTGGCCTATCCCCTGCTTTTGGCGGCTATGGCGAGCCTTGGCGCGGCCTTTTCGCTGCAATTGCAGCGCCTTGGCAACTTGGCCAGGTGGGGGGCGACCGGGGTGGGAATTGGGCTATTTCTGTTTTTCTACAGCCAATTGGCGGGCGCTTTCGCGATTACTCAGACAGTGCCCACCGCGGTGGCGGCCTGGAGCGCCCCCTTTGCAGGCATGTTCATTGCGCTCGCCATGATCGCCTTTATGGAGGATGGCTGAGCAGCGCCCGGTTCGCCCAGCGGCGGCGAGCGCTGGACGGCCCCGGTCCGAGGGGATTAGGTATTCAGGGGAGTCGCATTAGGGATGTGCGAATGAGCCGCGTGGGGGAAATGGCCAACAGGCCGGCTGAGCGGACGCCGTTCGGCTGGGCCGCGGTCGCGGCGGCGCTTGCCGTTTGCGCCAGCCCCAACGCTATTGCACAAACCCCCGCGAGCGCATCCACAGCAGACCGCACCCCTGTTCTGCTCGAGGCCGACCAGATCATCGACGATCAGGCCGCCCGCACGGTGACCGCCGAAGGCGATGTACAAGTTCGCTACGATGGGAGAACCCTTCGGTCCGACAGCCTGGTCTATGATCTCAACACCGGCGCTATCCGCGCCATCGGCAATGTCCAGGTGGTGCTGCCCGACGGTTCGACAACCTACGCCGAAGAAATCGAAGCCGACGAAGCGCTCAATGTTGGCGCAGCGCGCGAGTTGCGCGCGCGGCTGGGCGAGACCGGCACATTGGCGGCGCGCGCCGCGCTCCGCCACGGCGAAGGCGAGAACGAACTTCGCAATGTCATCTACACTTCCTGCCCAGTTTGCGAGACGGGCGAGCGCCCTCCGACCTGGGCGCTGCGTGCGCGGCGCGCCATCCAAGATCACGACACCCGGACTGTCTCCTATCAAAACGCCGTCGTCGAAGTGGCTGGCGTGCCGGTCTTGTACTTCCCATATTTCGCCCACCCCGATCCGACCGTTGAACGCGCCTCGGGCCTGCTGCCCCCAGGCATCGGCCGCAACCGTCCGCTCGGAACATTCTATGAGCAGCCCTATTATTGGGCCATCTCCCCGTCCCAGGACCTGACAACGTCGCTGCGTGTGCACGGCAACGTCAACCCAATGGTGTCGCTGGATTATCGCAAGCGATTTTGGTCAGGCGAGTTGTCTGCCCAGACCACCTTCACCCAGGAGCGCTTGTTCAACAATGACGGCGAACTTCTAGGCGAAGAGCGATTCCGGTTCAGCGCCTTCGCACAAGGCCAGTTCAAAATCAGCGATTACTGGGATTGGGGCTTCGGCGTCGAGCACATCTACGATGACGATTACCTGCGCCGCTACGGCGTCCGCGGGGCGGGCGAGCGCCACGGGCCATACATTGGGCAATACACGCGGCTGATTTCGCAATTGTTCGCGATCGGCCAGAACGCCGATTCCTACACCTCGGTTTCGTTTGTCGATTTCCAAGGTTTACGCGAAACCGATAGCTCCGACCTGCTGCCGGTTATTTTGCCGTTCGCTGAGACCGAGCGCGTGCTGCCGCTACTGGGCGGCCAGATGCGTTTGCAAGCGAACGCCGCCGTCCTTTCGCGCAGCGACAATCCCGCTACCCTTCCATTTGAGGGCGACGACGCGCGTTTGTCGCTGTCAGCGACTTGGCGTCGCGACACGGTGTTTGGACCGGGTATGGTGCTGTCTCCGTTCGCCCAGGCGCGAGGCGACCTCTACGGGGTGGAAACCAGCCAGAGCGATGTCGAGAGTTTCACGCGCGGGTTGGGGCTTGCGGGCGTCGAGGTCAGCTGGCCGTTCATGCGCCCGGGCGAAAGGTTCGACCTGATCGTAGAACCGGTGGCGATGGCCGCCTATGCGAGCAACGCCACGCCCGATCCGCGCATCGTCAACGAAGATAGCCTCGCCTTCGAACTAGACGATTCAAACCTGTTCCGCCCCAATGGCGCTCCCAATTACGATCTCTGGGAGCCAGGCTCGCGCGTCAGCCTGGGCGTTCGCGCCACCGCCCGCGCCCATAGCGGAGAAAGCGCGACTCTGTTGTTTGGTAGACGTTGGCGCGAGCAGCAGGCGCCAGGTTTCACCCAGCAGAACAATATGGACGGGCGGGCGAGCGATTGGGTCGGCGCGTTCCAAGCCGACCTTGGGCCTAAATTGGGGGCCGAAGCCCGCATCCGCCTGGATGACGAGACCCTCGAACTCAACCGCATCGATCTCGGCGTGCGCGCCTCGGCGGGACGTTTTTCGGCTCAAGCGCGATATTTTAGCGTCGCAGACACTCTGTCGCCAGGCGACCCTGGCGAAGAAATCACCGCCCAGGCCGGAATCAATCTGGCGGGAGGGTGGCGAATGCAGCTCGGACTGACACGCGACCTCGATTCAGACATAAATCTGCGCCAGGACATCCGCGCCATCTACGAGGATGATTGCACGTTTCTAGAGATCGCCTACACCCGCTCGGAGACTCAGCGCGGCACCATCGGTCCCGACGAGGGCCTGCAGATCAAGATCGGTCTGCGTTCGCTTGGGGTGTTCGGCGGAAGCTGAGGTCGGAGCCAAGACTTATGAGACAAATGAAACAAGTCGCCGCGGCGGCATTGTTCGCAGGGATTGTCGGCTTGTCCGCGCCAGCTTCGGCGCAATTGGCGGAGGGTGTGGCGGCGATCGTCAACGACACCGTTATTTCGACATTCGACGTGCGCCAGCGAGCGAACTTGCTGCTGGTGTCGGCAGGCATCCAGTCGACACCGGAGATGGAGCAACGCGCCCGCGCGCAGGCACTGCGCGATCTGGTGGACGAACACCTACAGCTGGCGGAGGCCAAACACTTCGAGATTGAAGTCTCTGACGAACAGGTCGAACGACGCATCGCCGACATCGCCCGCCAAAACCAGACGGATCTGGCGGGGCTTGCCCAGCAGCTCGCAAGCCAGGGCATTTCGATTTCAACGTTGCGCACGCAACTCCGCGCCGACATTGCCTGGCAAAGGCTGATGTCGGGAATGTATGGCAGCCGAGTCCGCGTTTCAGAGGTGGAGGTCCGCGAGACGCAAGAGCGCATCGCCGCCAGCGCCACGCAGACCCAGTACCAATTGTCGGAAATCTTCCTCCCCGCCGAGACTGAAGCCGAGTTCGCCGAGATGGAACAAGGCGCCATGCGGCTGCTGCAGGAGATGCAGCGCGGCGCTCCCTTTCCCCTGGTTGCGCGCCAGTTCTCGCGGTCCGCGTCGGCGGCCGCAGGCGGCGACATCGGCTGGATTTCGGCGCCGGAATTGGCGCCGGAACTACAGCCCGTGGCCGACCAATTGCAGCAAGGCCAGGTTTCATTGCCAATCCGCACGCCGAATGGCGTCTACCTCCTCGCGATGCGCGAACGGCGCGCTGGCGCGCCCGCGGGCGCGACCTCGCTGGTGCGTTTGCGCCAGATCACCGCGCCTGCTGGACGTGAAAACGCGCTAGCACGGGTGCAGCGACGGATTGCCGGCTGCGACGACCTTGAGGATGCAGTGTCGAGTGTGCCCGACGCGAGCGTCATCGACCTCGGACAAGCAGCGGAAGCTGACCTCTCGCCGGTTGTCGTTGAGCGTATTGCCGGCGTCGCTGTGGGCTCGGCGTCGCGTGTTCAGGTCGACGGCGACCTCGCCTCCAGCTTTGTCGTCTGCTCGCGCGAAGCCGGCGGTTCGGCGGTGCCTGATCGCCAGGAGATCGAAGGTCGCCTGCGTGAGCAGGAACTGACCATGCTGTCGGAGCGCTATCTGCGCAATCTGCGGCGCGAGGCCACGATCATCACGCGTCAATGAGATGAAGCCGCTCGCGGTTTCGATGGGCGATCCCAGCGGGATCGGACTCGAACTGGCGGCGCGCTTGTGGGCGGAACGCAAGGCGCCGCGGTTTTTTCTGGTAGGCGACCCTGGCGCATTCGAGCGCGCGAGCGCGCGGCTTGGCCTGCCGCGGCCCCAAATCCATGTCGCTTCCGACCCTACCTCGCTTTGCGAAGCCAAGCCTGACGCGCTGCCGTTTCTGGACGTGCCGCTCGCCCACGAAGAGACGCCTGGCGTTCCCAATCCTGCCAACGCGCCTGCCATTGTTTGCGCCATCGAGCGTGGGGTCGCCGCCGTGCGCTTAGGCGCCGCGTCGGCACTGGTGACCCTTCCCATCGCGAAGAGTGTGCTGCAGGAGGCCGGTTTTGTCTTTCCAGGCCACACCGAATATGTCGCCCACCTCACCGCGGGCGACACCTATGACGGCGCACGCGGGCCAGTGATGATGCTGGCAGGACCCCAGCTGAGAGTGGCCCTCGCAACCATCCACACACCGCTGGCCGAGGTTTCACCTCAAATCACGAGCGCCCGCATCACCCAGATCGGGCGCGTTGTGGGCGAAGCACTGCGGCGTGATTTCGGCGTCGCAAAGCCGCGCATCGCCCTATGCGGACTGAACCCGCACGCGGGAGAAAACGGCCGCATCGGCCACGAGGAACGGGAAATAATCAACCCAGCAGCCGCGATTCTGCGCAACGAAGGTTGGGACATCACCGACGCGCGCTCCGCCGACTCGCTCTTCCATGAGGGCGCGCGCGCTGGCTACGACGCAGCAATTGCGCTATACCATGACCAGGGCCTGATCCCGATCAAGACGCTGCACTTCTGGGACGCGGTCAACGTCACGCTCGGACTGCCCATCGTGCGCACTTCGCCAGATCACGGCGTCGGCTTCGACATCGCCGGCAAGGGCGTGGCGCGCGCCGATAGTCTCCGTGCGGCGCTCAATTTGGCTACATCGATGGCGAAGCGCCGCGCCTCAGCATGAATTCCGACGATCTGCCGTCACTCCGCAGTGCGCTCGAAGCGCACGGCCTGTGGGCCAACAAGGCGCTCGGCCAACATTTCCTGCTCGACATGAACATCACGCGCCGCATCGCACGCGCCGCCGGCAACATCGCTGGCAGACCAGTGATCGAGGTCGGCCCCGGTCCTGGCGGGTTGACGCGCGCACTACTCGAAGCCGGCGCCGCCCCCTTGATCGCTATCGAGAAGGACGCGCGCTTTCTGCCTCTGCTAGAGCCGCTGGCGGAGTGGAGCGGGGGACGCCTGCACATTGTGCACGGCGACGCGTTGAATTACGCGCCGCCCTACGCCGCGAGCGCCGCCGACGAAACGCCGGTCCAGATCGTCTCGAACCTCCCGTACAACATCGGCACGCCGCTGCTGGTGCAATGGCTCAAGGCTGGACCTTGGCGTGGTGATATGACGCTCATGTTCCAGAAGGAGGTAGCGCAGCGCATCGTCGCCAAGCCGGGAACGAAGGCGTACGGACGCCTCGCGGTGCTAGCCCAGGCGCGCTGCGAGTGTCGCCTCGAGTTCACGATCCCCGCGCGCGCATTCACGCCGCCGCCGAAAATCGCGTCGGCAGTCGTGCGCCTTACCAATCTCGCCGGGCCCTACCCCCACCTCGATGCACTCGAACGCGTTACTGCGGCAGCCTTCGGGCAGCGCCGCAAGATGCTCCGCAGCGCGCTGCGCGCACTGACGCCGGGGGCCGAGGATTTGCTCCGCACAGCGGGCTTATCGGCTACCGCGCGCGCGGAAAAGATCGATGGAGCAGGGTTTTGCGCGCTCGCTGACGCGTGGCGCGCGATTTGCCCAACAGAATCGACGACCAAGCCATAACGCATGCGTCCGTTGATTTCGCGCGTTGACGGCGGATCGTGTTTTTCCGCTTGACTGCGAGTAGCCGCGACTGTGCGCTTCTTTGTCTCTGTCCGTGGCGATCACGCACTTGCCTGGGGCCGATCGATACAGGCGCGAATATCTCAGCACAGTGCGGTCGCGTCTCACGGGGCGCGGTTCGCGGCGTCTTCTATTTGCACGCGGTAGCCTGAGCGCACGTGCGGGAAATAATCCCAAATCGCCAGATGCTGAGTGCAGCGATTGTCCCAGAACGCCACCGAATGCGGCTCCCAGCGGAAGCGCATGGCGAAATACGGATCTTCGCAATGCTGGTAGAGGAACTCCAGCAAGTGCCGGCTCTCTCTCGGAGAGACTTCATTGATGTGGCTGGTAAAGCCTCGATTGACAAAAATCACCTTGCGGCCAGTCACCGGGTGAACGCGGATAACCGGATGCACAGATTTGGGATACTTGCCTTCCGGATCGAAACGGCCAAACGCAAGGATGCCGTCATGGGTGGCCGTCAAACCCTCGAGATAAGTCTTCATCCGGTCAGAGAGCGCATCATAGGCCGCGTACATGCTGGCGAAAATCGTGTCGCCGCCTTGTGGCGGCAGCGTGTGCAGATAGAGGATGCTGCCCATTGGCGGCACTGCGGCGCACGACATATCCGTGTGCCATTCCTCGCCGGAGACATGCTTTGAGTTTTCGTCGGCGTGCAATTTGCGCACGTCGGGATAGTCCGGCATGCCTTTCAAAGCATGGCGCTGCAGCTTGCCGAAATATTGCCCCACCCGAGACAATGAACCGGGGTCGAGCCTCTGATCCCGGAAGAAGATCACTTGGTGATCGGCCAACGCTTGGTGCAGATCGTCGACAGCTGCATTGCTCAAAGGCTGGGTCAGATCGACACCGGAAATGACCGCCCCGATCCGCGGTGTGATGGGGGAGGCCTTGATTGTGGCGTAGCTCATGGGCGCCTCTGCATGCGTGGAATTTTGACGGCTCGATGACTATAAGTTGCCGCAGATTGTCTGGCAATCTAGCGAAGCTGGGCACGTGGAGCAGGAAATGGCCGAATCGATGAGGGCAATACGCTTGGACGAAACCGGGCCGCCGGCGAATTTGCGCTGCATCGAGACCGATCGCCCGGTCTTGGCGCCAGATGGTGTGCTGATCCGCGTCGCTTATGCCGGTATCATTTATGCCGACGCCGAGGCGCGGCGCGGCACTTATTACCGGAAAACCACCCTGCCCTGGTTTCCAGGTCGCGAAGCAGCCGGGATTGTTGCTGCTATTGGATCGGCCGTGACCGGGTTCAAGCCGGGCGATCGGGTGGCGGCCCTGGTCATGGGCGGAGGCTGCTACGCCGAATACGTGCAGGCGCGCACCGCCCCGCACCAGCTTCCCAGCGGCAGCGAAGGCGCGCCCTCTGACATCATTGCGTTGCCTGATGGGGTGAGCTTCACGCGGGCCTTGGTCTATCTCGTGAACTTCCGACTGGCGCACATTTTGTTTCATGCCTGGGCACGCACGCCGCCTCATGCGCGCATCATGGTGCATGGAGCGGCGGGCGGCATGGGCGCCATGCTCCTGCAACTGGCGGCGCAACAGGGCTGCGAAACCATCGCGATGGTGCGCAACGAGATGGAAGCGGACTTCTGCCGCCGCCTCGGCGCCGCACACGCGATTGACGCAAGCCAACACGATTATGTCGCGGCGATCGAGGCATTGGGCGGAGGCGTGCACTTCAGCTTCAACGGCGTCGGCGGCGACACCATTAATCGCGATCCGCTTCTGCTCGCGCCTTTCGGTGAGCTGATCTGCTACGGTTATGTCGCTGGCAAACAGCCGATCGACTTCTTCGCCCTCGACCGCACGCTGAGCATAAAGTCGTTCAACGCCGACAATTTCCTGAAGACGCCCCATTTCGCTGCCGCTACTGCTGCCATGCGTGAACAATTTCACCGTGCCGCGCTTCTCGACGCGGGCCGGATATTTCCGCTGCCGCAAGCTGCGGAGGCTCACGAGGCCTTAGAATCTGGTGACTTTCTTGGGAAGATCGTGCTTCAACCGTGACCGCCGCGGACTTGACGCCGCCGGCCGCGAGCGCGATGATTTGTCTGACAATCTTAGGTGCCACATGTCCGATCTTCATGCCCGCTTGGCGCGGCAATCTCTGCGCCGACCACTCACACCCGACGAAGCGGGACTCGCTTTGGCGCTTGAGCAGATCTTTGCTGGCGGCCAGCACGACTTTGCAGGTGTCGCCAAAGCACTCGCTGACAGGGACGTGAAGCGCCCGTCCGGTGAAACAAGCGCTTGGACGCCGGAATCACTTGAACAAGAGCTAAGACGCATCAACGCCGACTTGGATAAGGCCTACGAGACGCTCGACCTGATGCTAGCAGCAGGAGCGTGATGCTCAAGGGGCGCACAATAGTTATCACCGGCGCCGCGCGCGGCGTAGGTTTGGCCGCCGCCAAAGCGTGCGCTCGCCATGGTGCGCGACTCGTCCTGGCTGACCTACTCATCGACCTCGGCAAGGCCGAAACCCAAAGCCTAGTCGAAGGCGGCGCCGAGGCCCGGTTCGTATCCATCGATTTAGACGCCCCCTCTTCGATTGAAGCGTTTGCGGCTGATATCAAAGCGCACGAAGGTGGCGTCGACGGCTTAGTGAACAACGCCGCCATCGCTACCAATGTCGGCGGCGCGGGCTTTGAGGACATCGACCCAGCGCTCTGGGACAAGGTTATGCGCGTCAATGTACGCGGCACGTGGCTTGTCACACGCGCCCTTTCTCCGCTGTTCGGCAAGGACGCCCGCATCGTCAACATGGCGTCCGACACCGCGCTATGGGGACCGCAACGGCTCCTGGCCTATGTAGCGAGCAAAGGGGCGGTGATTTCCATGACCCGTTCACTGGCGCGCGAATTGGGGCCGCGCGGCATTGGCATTGTGGCGCTCGCGCCCGGGCTGATGCGCAACGAAGCCACCGAATACGTACCCGCCGAGCGCCACGCCCAAAACGAAAAGGGCCGCGCTGTACCCGGGCCGCAATTTCCCGAGGACATCGTCGACATAATCGCCTTTCTGCTGACGCCCGCAGCGCTGCCGCTAACCGGGCAAGTCATTCCCGTCGACGCTGGCTTTGTGTTTGTTTAGCGAGGCGCTGCATGAGCTTACGCTGCCCCATCCCATTTTCGGACCTAGCCCCCATCAATGGGGCCCCCGCACCAACGCGCTTCTTGCCGCCTGCTGCGTACAATTCGGAGGAATTTCACGCCTTTGAACTCGCTTCGGTGTGGCGCAAGGAATGGATAGCGGTGGGCCGCTGTGAGGAAATCGCCGCGCCTGGAGATTATTTCACTGTCAGCATCGGCGAGGACCCGCTCATCGTCATCCGCGGCGACGACCAGGCGATCCACGCCATGTCAGCGGTTTGCCGCCACCGCGGCATGCTGGTCGCTGACGGCGCAGGCCATTGCAAGGGCCGGTTCGTATGCCCCTATCACAATTGGACCTATGACCGCCGCGGTAACCTCGTCGGCGCGCCTGGCATGCATGATGCACCAGGCTTTAGGCGTGAAGAAAATGGACTCCCGGCGGTTCGAACCGAGATCTGGGAAGGCGTCATCTTCGTCAACTTCGATGCGGCCGCGCCGCCCTTGGCGCCGCGGCTGGCGTCACTAGCGCCGATTGTGCGCGATTGGCGGCTGGCGGAGTTGCAAAACGAAAGCGTGGTCGATCCAACTGCGAAAATGCACTTCGATTACGATTGGAATTGGAAGATCTACGCCGAAGGGCAGAGTGAGTGCTACCATTGCGATAAGCTGCACGGCGATACGCCCAGCATGCATGGCATCGATTTCGCCAGCATGAACATGCTAGTGAACGAACCTGACAACGGCGCCTTCGCATTCAGCCTGCGCACTAAGGCGATCGATCACACGCTAAACCACCTCGGCAAAGCGGTGCTTCCGCCGGTGCCGACTCTTTCGGAAGAACAGCGCTGGCTTTCCTATTCCATCGTCATCGCACCCAACATCTTCATGCAATTGATGTCGGACTGCGTGATCCTGCTTTGTTGGTTCCCCAAGCGCGCGCAATCCATGCGGATGAAGCGGTTCCGCATGTACCCACAATCAACACTGCACCTACCAGATTTTCTAGCACAGCGCGCGCCCGAAAGAGTGGCGGCACGTTATTTCGTGTCGCAGGACGATGTCGCTTTCGAGAGCGTGCAACAGGGCTTGCGCTCACATTTCGCGCCGCGCGGCCCTATCGCCTCGGGAGAGCCGATCTTGAGCGGATTCAATCGTTGGCTAATTGATCGTTACCGCGCCATGGAGCGGCAAGCCTAAATCAATTGGCCCGCGGCGCCCAAATCCAATCGTAGCGGTCGTTGAAGCGGCGGCGCGGCGGCGCCGAACGCCAATTGGCGGCGTCGTTGACATCGCCCGAGCCGTCATAGCGCGCTACATTAGGATAGGCGTAAAGCGGACGCGTGCGCACGACCGCACCGTTCTCGCTTTGCGTGGCGATGATTCCATCCGGCTCAGCGCCCCCTTCGACCCATCGCACCAAGTGCGGCAAGAAGTCGAACGTATTGGGGGCGTTGCCACCTCGACAATGATACATGCCCGGCACCATGAACACCCGGAACCAGTTGCGCACGCTATCGAGACCGCCCTGACTTTCGGTGATATTCGCATAATAGTCGAGCGTGGCGAGCGGGGATACGCCGGGATCGGCCCAGCCATGATAGATAATGAGCTTGCCGCCTCGGCGCTCAAACCCGCTTAGGTCCGGCGTGCCCCGCGGGGGCACCGGATCAAACATCGCCGCCGACGCTTCGGTCGCCGCGACATCGGTATCGAAATTGAAATCGCGATAATTGTAATCGGGACGAGGTTCGCTGAACGCCAGGAAGCGCAGCCAAGCTTCGGCAATCGAGCGTCGCCCTGCTCCATCCCACTGCAGTTCCGCTCCAAAGGGTGAGCCACCAATCGAAAGCGCTTGGCCGCGGCTATTGCGCGCGCCGGCATAAAGACGCCGTGCGGCCTCAACTTGCGCCGGTGACAAACAGGAATCGCGGGCCTGCCCGCGGGGGCAGGCGATCGTGCGCGGGTCGAAACGGCAATAGCGCGGATCATCGACAATGCCGTCGCGGACTCCATCCAGTTGATCGCATGCGCGCATTACTGCGGTGGCGATCGTTCGCAACGCCGCTGGCGAAAACACGGGTTGATTGTCTGCCGTCAACAGACTTTGCGCGTCCCAATTGTTAGCCAGCGGGCCCTGGCGTCCGGGAAATGCGGGGTCCCCGGCAATAATGCCGTCAAAATCCTCAGGGAAGAACTGTGCTTCACTCAGCCCCTCGCGCCCGCCCGTGGAGCAGCCGCGGAAATAGGAATAGGCCGCCTGCGCGCCGTAATAGCGCTCAATGATCGCTTTTGCCGCTAGCGCGACGACGTGCGTAGAGCGCCGGCCGAAATCGCGGCGAAGGGCCGGCTCGCTCGCCCACAGCGCATCTCGCCAGAAATGGCCGACATGTCCCATATTGTGCGCCGCCACCGCAAAGCCGCGCGCCTGCGCGTCAGCACAGCCTTCTATGGGAACGTTGCCGCACAGTCCCCCGCATCCGGTCTGGAAATAGCGGCCGTTCCATCGCGTCGGCAGACGCAACTCGAACTGAATCTGCGGCTGCACGACGCCGATTACGGCGCAATAGCCGTCTGCGGCGCCGCGCGCTGGCGTTGTCCGAGCCGAGATGATCGCTGTCGGCGCATCGGCAAGCCCGGAAAAGCTCTGCTGCTCAAGCGCCGCGCACTCAATTGCGCCGGCAAGGTTCGCGTCTGTTGCGGCCCGCGTTTGCGCCATTGCAGGTGCAAGTGGCCAGCCAAAAGCCGCACTGAAAGCAGCACAGATCAAAGCTCTGCCGAGCGCCCGCAGCATACCTAACTCCTCGAAAAAATCCGGCGACCCAGCAGGGCCGCCGGAGCCTATTCCTAGAACTCGCTGGATAAGCGCACGCCTATGGTTCGTGGCCGTGGGGAGTAGACTCTCTGCCCATCTGGCGAGACATCAATCGCGTACTGGGCCTCTTCGTTTGTGACATTATTCACAAACAGACGCACGTCCCAATTCCCCTGCCGAAGGCCGCCAGCAATATCAACCACAACATAGGAATCCAATTCCACAAAATTGGGATCCGCTGAATTAAACGTCGTGTTCGATGAGCCACGATAGGACGCCGTCTCCTGCAAATAACCCTCAAGTGAACCGCTCAGATCAAACTCGTATTCCACGCGCTGCGATGCCGCCCATTCCGAGACGCGCGGAACGCGGTCGCCTTTGAGACCGGGCACGCCAGCCGACACCGGCAAATCCTCACTTAGGCTGGAGTCCGTGTATACCAAGCCGCCACTCAGCGTTAACCCTTCGACGGGATGCGTAGTGATCTGGAGTTCTGCGCCGTTCACATTGGTTTTGCCGGCGTTGATCGTGAAATCGAAGGCGCCGGACGCGTCAGTGGCGTTAAGCTGCTGGTCGGCCCAATCGATCCGATAGATCGAGACATCGATGAACGTGTTGCGGTTGAACAGATAAGATTTAGCCCCCAGTTCGTAAGACCACAAGCTGTCGGGGTCGTAGCTCGCCGGGATGGTGACCCCTGCGGAACCCGCCAGCAGTGTGGAATTATTCACTCCGCCCACGCGGAAACCCGAGGCGGCCCGTGCATATAAGCTTAGATCGTCGCTCGGCTCCCAAAGCAGCGACCAATTATAGCTCACCTGCGATTCAGATCCGGTCGTCGTTCCTCGCGAATAAGGAACGGTGACATCACCGAATGCGTAGCCGCATAAATTCGGCGGCCCGAAACCGCGATAGACATAGAAGGTTGAGCAGATCGGATCCTGAGCGAAGACGTCCTGCTGGGTAATGCCGGAATCTGTAATATCGGCGCTGTAGTAGCGCACGCCGATCGTGCCCGTGACCTGCTCGGTAAATTCGTAGTCTCCTTGCGCATAGAGCGCGTATTGGTCGATATTGCGGAAATCCACCGTTGAAAACTCGACATTGGGTATCAAACCCGGCGTTGCGTGGCACGCAGCATAGGAAGTGCACGCCAACCTACCCGTCACGTCATCGGCAACCAGCGCATTGGTTTCCACACGAGTCTCGCTGTTCTCCTTGTAGTATCCTGCGACCAACTGGAAGGGTCCGTCGAAATCGGACGCGTAGCGAATTTCCGCCGTGCTGTTTTCGAAATCCTGGAAATTGCTCAGTGAGGTCAGGAAGGGCACGCCGAAGCTATTCGCGGTCGGCGTGGTGTCTTCGGGGCGATAATTACTCTGGGTGGTGTCAGAAATTGCTATCGTGAGTGTACCCGAGCCGAAGTCCGTCACACTTGTAAGTGAAAGGAGATCGTATTCGTCAGCGTAGGGCTCCACGGTTGGCGAAAGGCTGTTGTACGGGCCTGCTGCAAGGTGCCAATTTTGAGAACCGTCAACTGTGATTTCCTGATGGAGTGCGGCTGCCGTGAGGGTCCATGACTCCGTCGGGCGGAACGCCAACATAGCGCGAACGCCCTGTACACTCGCGTCGTTTACGTCATCGTACCGTGTAGTACCTGCTAGACCCGCGTGTTGGTCAATGAAGCCACCGCCCTCCTCGACCCAGCCCACCGCACGAAAGGCAAGGCGATCACCAAGCGCGGCATTGATCATGCCATCGGCCATGTAGAGTTCGTTGCCGCTGTCGATGGTGGCCCCGGACACGTTGATTCTGCCTTCGAAACCCTCGAAGTTCGGTTGTGCCGTGATGACGCGCAGGGTGCCGCTCATGGAGCCCGAACCGAAGAGAGTGCCCTGCGGCCCACGCAGTACTTCGACCCGCGCGAGATCGTGCAGCCGTATGCCAGGCTTGCCGTCGCCGCCGCCCTCGGTGCCCGATCCACCGGTCAAAGGTACTTCGTCGATGTACATCCCTACGGTAGAGCCAATGTCGGATTGAACGCCGCGGATAATGAATTGATTGAAGGCCGCACCGTAATTTTGAGCCGCGAACGTGGAGTCGATCTTGGTGATGTCCTGAAGCGAGGTGACAGCCAAATTTTCAAGTTGCTCGCCAGAAAATGAAGAAACCGCAAGCGGAATATCTACCAACGCCTGCTCACGCCGGGTCGCCGTAACGACAATTTCGTCGTCAGCGCCCGCCCCCGTTTGCGCCTGCGCCACGCCGACGCCACCAGAAAGCGCCAACATTCCTGCAGCTGCGCTGCCCGTAAGCACGCTTAGCCGCAACTGCTTCGACCATTTAGATTTCGTCATTTGCGCTAACTCCCCCGCAACTGAATTGCTTGGCTCTTTTTGCTTTGCGCGCCGACGCCGACGCCCAAACAAAGGATGCATAATGTACGGTGATGCAGTCAAGAAAACTGTCTGACGATCCTCTGACCGACCGGCCTCGCGCCTTACTCAACCGGGGCAGGCGGCACATGATATTTACAGCGGATTTAGATACACCCAAGCAAATTTTATGCTGTCATTAAGTCACAATAAGGTGTTTTACACCCCACATTGGCCATTTTTCCCATAATCACACCTCAGTGCGAGTCTTTGGGTTTTCCAATATCGTCTGACAAAAATGCAACATGTACCTGAGATTTGTGCAGCCGCCGCTGCGGCGGCGTCAAAAGCTCAACCGGTAGGGCGTTTCGGTGCAAACCGCGTAGCTATGGCAGCAATCAAACAAAGGATCGCGGCGGCTATAATCGGACCACGAAATCCCAAACTGTCAGCGCAGCCGCCAACGATGAGCGCACCGGCCGCAGGTCCGGCGCGCACCGTTATCGACCAGAGGCTCGCAACTCGCGCTTGGTAGGCAGGGTGGGCCTCTGTTTGGACCAAGATAAGTGCACCGTTGGCGGTTGAGGAAATGAAATAGCCGAGGATCGCCGCCAGGCCGATCGCAAGCTCAGTCCAAGGCGCGAGAACGAGGGCCATAAGACTGAGCGCGCTCCCAAAGACGCCGCGCAAAACGACCGGCTGAGCCAACACGCCTTGGCGCGTCAAACCCACAGCGCCAACCAAGGCGCCGGCGCCAATAGCAGAGACCATTGCCGACAAAAGCACCGGCCCGCCATTCCATAAGCGATCCACCAATCCCGGCATCAACTCGTAAGCCGGGCGCACAAACAGACACGTGAACGCGAATAGAAGCAGCACACCGCCGATACTGCGATGTGAGAAAGCGTAAGCGGCGCCGTCGATCAATCCCTGCACCCATGTGACCTGCGTTGTGGCTTGGGCGGTCATCGGCTCCTGGAGCTGCAACAGCCAAATGAACGGCAGCCCCATGAGTGCGGCGGCGATTAGACCGGCGCCGGGGCCCAAGGCTAGAAGCGCTGCGCCGCCAAGCGCCGGCCCGACAAAGCGCGCGATATTGAAGCAAATCGCTGAGATTGCGATCGAAGCCGCAAAGACATCAGGCTGCGCAATACGCCGTATGATTCCCAAACGCGCCGCATCCGAGAGCGTGGCGGCCGCACCCGCTATCAGCGCGAAGAAAAGCAATAGCCAAGCTTGGCCTGCACCCACTGCGACCGCGATCCCAGCGGCTACGCCACTCAAAACGAACGCCGCTTGGCACATGGTGATAAGCCGCGCCTGATCAACGCGATCACCCAGAACTCCACCAATAGGCCCCAGTAGTAGCGCTGGCGCAAAATCGCACGACGCCAGAAGGCCGACCCAGAGAGCCGAGTGTGTCGCATCCCAGATCAGCCAGCCAAGAATTAGCCTCTGCATCCAGGCGCCGACAAAGGCCAGAAGATTGGTCGCGGCGAAGTCCCGATAGCCGCTATCCGCCAGCGCCTTACGGAGTGGATCGAACGATGCAGCGAAGTTTCTAAGCGCTCCGAGCACGCGTCATGCACGCTTGGGACGCGGGGCCGCGTTATGCGGATAAGGACGCAATGTAAGCACAAGTGCGAGCGCGGCAAGGCAGATGGGCGCGCCCAACGCCAAGATCGCATGATAGGAGCCGGTGGCGTCATACACGGCGCCGAACGTAACTGGGCCAAGCGCCATCCCCACCATAACGACGCCGAACATAACGCCGAAGATGCTGGCGAAACGCCGCACTCCAAAATAGCGGCTAATCAAAAAGGCAAGCAGATCGACCTCAGCGCCGAGTGTGCCACCCAGCAATACAGCTGACGCGTAGAACGCCCACAACGGCAAATCCGCTGCCAGCAAGGCAACGCCTGCCGCCGACAATAGAATGAAGATCGCCGCAATCCGGCGCGCGTCAAAACGATCGACAAGGGTCCCGATTAAAACGCGCCCTCCGAACGAAGCGAGGCCAAACAGAGATGCGATCGCCGCCGCAGCGCCGACCTCCACGCCCCGGCCCGTTAACATCGGTACAAGGTGCGGGATGAGCCCGTTCAGAACAAAGGACAGCGAAACAAAGATGGCGAGGATCACCCAGAACGCTGCGATCTTGGCCGCGGCGCCGACATCGACGCCCTCTTCCTGCTGCGCCGCCTCTCCTTGCCTCTTGCCGCCATCAACGGCCAAGCCAAGCTCGGCCGGCTTGTCGCGCAACACCAACGCGATCAGTGGCAGCGTCCCCAAGAGCATGATGCCGCCAAGGCCGAAATAGCCCGCTTCCCACCCATACTTCGCAACCAAGTGTTGGGTGAGTACTGGCACATAGGCAAATCCTAGTCCGGTTCCACTGCCGGCAATGCCGATGGCGAGGCCGCGCGATTTGTCGAACCACGACGCCAGCAGGCGCACATAGGCGATGCTGTTGGAGCCGATGGCGATCGTGCCCATGCCAACATAAAGCGCTATGAACACCCATAATTGCTTAGCGATCAGTGGCACGCCGATCAGGCACAAGCCAAAGATCGCAACAGAGGGCATGAGCACAGCCTTTGGCCCGAAGCGATCGACCAGTCGGCCGGCGATGGTCATACACACCGCCGTGCACAACATCATCGCCGTGACGGCGCTGCTGATGGCGGTGACGCTCCACCCGAATTCCTCATGCAACGGCCCGATGAAGATACCAATCGAGGCGAGACCGAACGCAGCGGGGCCCGTCGAAATACCGAAAAGGCACACCGCAACCATAGCCCAACCTGGATAGATCCCCAGGCGCGGCGCAGTTTCAACACTCTGTGTCATGCTTATCCGCCCCGCTCTGGACTCTCTTGGCTACCACAGCGCATTCTTCCGGTTTAAGCGAGCGCAGCACCAAGCGCGCCGGAGCCAAGGCGACTTGACCACTTCCCTAAGATAGTTTTGATTGTCAGACAATATCAACATCGCGGCTTTGGCCGTGCGGCCGGCAGAACCATGGCGCAGGATCAAAAGGACCGCATCGACGAGCACTTGAGCAGGGGCCTTAAGGGTCTTTGGTATGTCGTTGCTAAATCTTCTGACTTGAAGACTAGCAAAGTGCTGGCGGTGCGGGCGCTCGGCCGCGAACTCGCGCTGTGGCGTGACAGCAGGGGCAAGATCGGTTGCGTAGAAGACTTCTGCCCGCACCGCGGCGCGAGATTGTCAGCTGGACGCGTAACGGACGGTCACATCGCCTGCAACTATCACGGCGTTCAGCTCGATGCGAATGGCGTGGTCGCCAAGGTGCCTGCCCTGCCGAATTGCATTCTGGAAGGCCGAAAAGCGATCGATGCCTTCAGCGTATTTGAGGCGCATGACGCGATCTTCGCCTACTTCCCGAGTGCGGATCGCCCGAGGGCTGATCCTCCAACCCTGCCATTCGAACTAACCGGCGGAGACTACTCATCCTTCCTCACAACATCGGTTTGGCGTTGCAATTATCGCTACGCACTCGAAAACGTCGCCGACCCGATGCACGGCCCCTATCTGCATGGCGATACGTTCACGCTCTCAGGCGGCGCGAAGCAGGACGAAGTGGAGCTGACAACCGTCGATGATGGGTTCACAGTCGCGCGGGTCGCCCAGCAAGGCGAGAATTTCGACTGGGCCCACGTCGTTACCGAGGCGGGCCTGTTCTACATGCGGGTCAACATCCCCTATCCACCTGCAGGCGGACCAGGGGGAATTATGCGCGTGGTCACGTGCGTTACCCCGATCGATGAAAACTCGTGCCGAATCTTCTTCTGGCGAACCCGCAAAGTGAGCGGGCTCGCGCGCGAAGTATGGCGCTTCATGTTCCGAGCCGCGTTCGAGGAGCGCCATTGGTACGTCTTGGAGCAAGACCGGAATATGTTGGAGAGCTTGGCGCCCAACGCTCGCGACCGTGAAATGCTTTATCAGCACGATATAGGCGTAACTCGCCTGCGCCAAATGATGCGGCGTATGGCCAAAACGCAAATCGAAGCGGAGAGCCGCGACGCTCCGCGAACCGCCGCAGAATAGCTCACGTCAGCTCATCGCAGAACAGGACCTCGCAGATGACCAACGCAGCCTTACCCGCGACGAAGGAGGCCGCGAATTGGCCGCTGGTGCTTTGCGCTATGTTGGGCGTGGCTGTCTGCTGTACGCCAATCGCGATCTTGAGCCTCAGCGTGTTTTTTATCCCCCTGGGGGACGCGCTGGGATGGGGTCGCGGCGAGATCGCCGCAGCGCTTTCCATTCTGGCGCTTTCCATGGGGGTGGCGACCCCATTCGCGGGACGACTCATTGACAGGCTTGGCGTCAAGCCTGTCCTGGTTACATCCTTGTTGCTCTATGCGGGGTTCATGGCGGCTACGCCATATTTGATATCTCGCTTCGGGCTCTTGGGGTTCTACGGCGCCTATGTCGTCATCGGCATTGTCGGCGCCGGATCGAACACGGTCGCCTACACGCATGTACTCTCCGGCTGGTTCGACAAGGCGCGCGGCCTCGCGCTGGGCTTTGCGGTGAGCGGCATCGCCGTCGGCGCGGTGGTGGCGCCGGCGCTCGCGGCCTACTTGATTGAGGCCTATTCCTGGCAAGTCGGGTTTTACGGGCTGGCGGCGCTGCCGGTCCTTGTCGGCGCGCCAATTGCGTTGTTCGCCATCAGCGAGGCGCCGACGATCACCGCCGCGCATGAGAAGAAGGCTGAGGCGCCAGGCATGGATGCGGCCACCGCTTACAAAACCCGCGAATTCTTAGTGTTGTTCACGGTGTTCCTGATCGTGGCCACCTGCTTGCACGGCGTGCAAATTCACTTGCCCTCCTTGCTGGAGGATCGCGGCCTCACCACGCAAGCTGCGGTTGGCGCCTTCAGCCTACTGTTTGCGGTGACGGCGGTGACGCGCATAGCGGCGGGATTCTTGTTCGACCGCATGTTCGCGCCCATCATTGGCGGCGTCTTATTTGTTCTTGGCGGCATCGGCATCGCCATGATGATGCCGACCTGGGCAGCGCTCTATTATTTGATCGCGGCGGCGCTGATCGGCATCGCAACTGGGGCTGAAACCGACCTTCTGGCCTATCTCACCGGGCGCTATTTTGGCTTGAAGGCGTTTGGCCAAGTTTATGGCGGCCTGTTCCTCGCCTTCATGATTGGCAGCGCCGTCGGCCCTTATGCGCTGGGCTTCGGCTTCGACGCCACCGGCAATTACGACCTCACGCTCACAGCGTGCGCAGTGGGCATGCTTATCGCGTGTGGTCTGCTTGTGACGCTGCCGCGTTATCCTAAGTTGGAGGCCTAGCCGCCGCGGAACCAATCGGTGATTTCACTGCCGGTGGCGAACCAAACGTCCTTGTGCGCGGCGATATGAGCCAGCGCTTTATCGAGGTGTAAGGCTCGGAATGGGTGCCCGATGAGAAACGGGTGCAGGGCGATCGACATCAAGCGAGGCGTCCTCTCACCTTCCGCGTATAATTGGTCAAACTGATCCACAATAATGTCATGGAAAGCCTTGCCCGTCCGCCCTTGGTGCAAGAACACCGGGATGTCGCCGACTTCAAGCGTGTAGGGCAAGGACAAGATCGAGCCCGCGCGCGTGCTCATCTCGTAAGGCAATTCGTCATTGGCCCAGTCCATTACATAGTCGACGCCTGCCTCTTTCAGGAGGTCCAGCGTGTTGTTGGTTTCGGTAAGCGCCGGCCCCAGCCAACCGCGCGGGCGCTTGCCACTCGCCTGCGCAATTCGATCAAGAACGCCAGCAATAATTGGTTGTTCGGCCTCCGGCGGCATACCGGTGAACAGCATGGAATTGGTCGGCCCATGCGCAACCCATTCCCAGCCGAGCTTGTTGCCCTCTTCAACTATGCGCGGGTACTCGTCGCAAACCTCGGAGTTAAGCGCGGCCGTGGCCTTCAGCCCGTGCTTGGCCAAAATCTCCATCACCCGCCACACACCCACCCGCGCGCCATAATCGCGCCAGGCATGGTTCAGGACGTCTGGGCTTAAGCCCGCCGTCATCGGCGTCATCGACATCGCTGGCTTGCCCCACTGGAAATGCTCGATGTTAGGCGTGATCCACACGCCGACACGGGCGTCATTCGGCAATTTGCGAGTCGGCCGATCGACAATCGGCGAATAGTTGAATCGATTATGCCCGGTCATGTGTGCGCTCTCCAAACCTTAAGCACTGGATTTTTTGATCGGCGGGAACACCTGCCCGCCTTCCCCATCAAACAGATTGATCACCCGATAGGGGCAGCTCCGCGCCGCGCGCAGCAACACATCATCCGAGGAGGCGCCGCTGTCGCCGAGCACAACCTTGCCATCCTCGCCAAGCGAGAACGTCTGCGGCGCCAGTTGCACACACTTGCCGTGCGCCTGACACTTTTCGCGGTTGACCCGTACTTCGAACCCCATTGTGGCCTTTCAGATGATGAATTGCAGCAGCGGCAACTCGCGCTCGCTGTTGATCAAGAATACTGTCTTGCGGGCGATGCGAAAATCCTCGCCGGCGCGGCGCAACGCGTGCACGCTGCGGCCGATCCATAGCTGCTGCTCTGCGGTCCGCGCCACGCCAAGGATAAAGTTCGAGCCCACTTCGCACTTGTCCTCGCGATGGCTCAGAATCTCGATGTTTGACACCACGCGTCGCATGGCCCCGCGCGCGCCCTCGACAGCAAGCACCGAGCCGGATTTCAGGCGCGCGACCCTCTGTTCGATGCGCGGGTAGTCGTCATTGACGATAGATACTTTTCCTGGCTCCCCGCCGGCGCCGATCGGAACCTGGTAGACTCCGTCCTTGTCCCAAAGCGCGAGCCAGCCGGAATAATCCATCTCGTCCATCAACCGCGCCTCGCGGAAGAGGAACGCCTCGACTGCGGCCTGCTCGCTCACTCCCCGTCCTCCATGAGCGAAACATAATGCCGCCAGAAGCCACGCAAGTGCGTCTCATCGCGTGTCATGCCGGAACGGCCTCCATCCGGCATTGAACGCTCGCGGTGCATGCCGCGGCCAATATAGAGCCGATCATCACCGCGCGCCTGCATGCCGACTTGGTTGCGCTCCATGATCTCGACATCGTCTGGCGACACAAAGCCAGCCGAGCCGAACATGAATTCGTGATCCGAGAGGCGCGCTTCGTTAATCTCGGCGGGCGCGCCCTTGAGCATGACCGGGAAATAATAGGAATGCGTTCGATCCACGCTCACCGGCTGCACAACGCGCAAATGTGTGATCACGTACATCAGGTTCGGGAATACATAGAGCAGCGGCGCCATTGTGCTCAACATGGCCGCCGCCTTGGCCTCGCCATGGCGCGCTTTCAGCTTGGCGATGTATTCGAGACGCGCCGCACTAGGTTGGCGTTTGGGCGGGTCCATGGGCGCGCCGCGATAATCTTCCACCATGTGCCCACCCGGCAGAGAACGGATCACATCAGGCACTTCGTCCGTCGCAAGCGCGGTAACGTCAAAACCGGTGCGCTTGGCGTAAAGGTCGAAAGCGACCCCGTGTATGAAGGGGCCATGATAGTCGCCCTCCATCGAGTTCTCCGGCATGTATTTCCAATTGCCGCGATAGACGACCTTCTGCTCGCCGGCGTCGACCGCAATTTCGCCCTCAGGCGAGAGATCCATGAACAGGTCGAGAAATTCTGTGACGCCGCCCAAATGCTCGGCCAAGCTCTGCCCTTCTGCAGCGACGCTGGCGAACACTAAGCCGCGATAGCTGTCCTGGCGCGGCAACGGTGTGAGGCCGAAGCGCTCCTTCTCGAGATCGTAATCATAGCCATCGTCAAAAGTCGGCGCGACAAGCTCACCGGTATTGGCATAGGTCCAGCCGTGGTAGGGACAGACAATGCTCTTCGCCACACCGCGCTCGGCGAAACACACCAAATTGGCGCGATGACGACAGCGATTGTAGAACACGCGTACCTTGTCATCGTTGCCGCGCACCATAATCACTGGCTGCAAGCCGATTTGTCTCCGCACGAAGTCGCCCGGCTTTGGCACTTCGCTTTCGTGGCCAACATATACCCACACCCTGTACCAGATGCGCTCCAGCTCGCGCTGAAACAGCCCCGGGTCGCGGTAGACGCTGCCGCGGACAACGGCGTCCTGGGCTAATGGAGCATCAGTCATCGGTCAGTACGGCTCATAATCGCGAAGGTTGGGTATGACGTGTTCGCCGAAGAGGCGGATTGAACGCATCAACGCCTCCTCGGGCATGTCGCCGAAATTGAACTCGCCAAAAAACGTATTGAAACTTCCCTCCTTGGCCCAAGCCCGCAACTTGTTCGCGACGGTGTCAGGCGCGCCGATCAACACGAGGTCCTTTTCGATCAGGTAATCAGGGTCGAGCATATTGAGGATGATCTCGCCCGCGCCTGGATCGTTGCGGCTTTCGAAATATGCGGCGGTTTCCTTTTGCTTCTTGCGGATTTCCTCCCAGTCGTCGCCGGTCGAAAAGAACCCTTTATAAGCGTTGCCGGCGTCGGCCTTTGCGCGCGAGAGCGCGATCTCATCGGTCTCATCAACGTAGACTACCGTTGAGTAGGCGATGTTCGGAACACCAGCGTGGCCGTGCTGCTTCCAACCAGAAAGATAAGGCCCGTAGCGAGCATGAGCTTCTTTGCGCGGAAACAGCAGAAAATAGCCCGAGTGCATGCCAAGCTCGGCACACAATTCTAGCGTCGGTGGATCACGGGTTTCCATCCACACGGGTGGACATGGTTTCTGGACTGGCCAAACGGATAGCTCTAGGTCCTTGACCTTGATCAGCGCGCCCTCCCAACTAGCCGGCGAACCTTGTTGGAACGCCGACTTCATGAAACGGGCGAACTCCTGAGTAATTTCGCGGCGTTCGGCAAAATTCGCGCCGAAATGTTTGAAATAGCTGTCCTGGATGCCTGGTACCAAGCCTACTTCTATGCGCCCGTTGGTGAGCTGATCGGTGAGCGCTATCTCCTCCAGCAAGCGGATCGGGTTATGCAAGGGCACAACATGGCCCATGGCCCCCACACGAATCCGCTTCGTCCGCGCCGCTGCCGCTACCGCGAACAGATTCGGCGACGACATCCAACTCTCGCCCGGCGTGAAATGGTGCTCGACGCTGAACGCATAGTCGAAGCCAACCTCATCGCAGAGCGCGATCTCACGCCACAATTGCTCGTAGCGTTGGTGGGGCGTCATGCCGGCCTTGCCCCAGACATGGGCAAAATGGGCAAACCTCATCGCCTCCTCCAGACATGGCTGATGCGCCAAACACTAATCGCTCGAACACGAAACACAAGGATTGTCTGACATTTGCGGGTGAGATCAAGCCCGCAAGAACGCTGCCGCCATTTCGTTGAAACGCTCGGCATGTTCGATGTGCGAGCAATGGCCCGAGCGCGCAAAAACCTCGAACCTGCCGTCGCTTAGCATGAGCCGCCCATTGTCTATCGCGCCATCTGGCTCAGCCAGTAATTTGTCGTTCTGGCCAGTGATAAGCAGCAGCGGCGTTACACAAGCGCTGTAATCAGGTTGCGGTGGCGCGCTACCCGGCCGCCCTGGCATCCGGAACCGCGCGGCTTCCACTGCTTCCCAATGGCCCGGCATCAAGGCGCTCGCCTGACGACGCGCGACATAGGCCTCATCATTGGGCCAGGAATCGCTGTGGAAGCTGGCGGCCACGATGGCGCGCATGGCCTCAAGCGTTCCGTCATAAGCATTGTGGAAGGCGCGCCCTGGCCCGGGCGTGCCGATCGAGGATGGGCTTACCAGCACCATTTTGCGGATTGGCAAGGCGCGCCGATAATCGACGCCGCGCTCGGAAGTCCACTGCAACAGGAACGAGGCCGCACACGAATTGCCTATGAAATCGGCCTCCGCGACGGCCAGAGTCTCAAGGAAACGCTGCAATTGCCGCAATCGCGGCGCCAGCGGGCTGCGACCAAAATCGTATATCTTGTCGCTGCCGCCATAGCCCAGCCAATCGGGGGCGAGGATGTGGAAATGCTGGCTCAGCGCCCGGATATTGTATTCCCAGCTAATCTCGGCGCAGGCGCCAAACTCGCAAGAGTGCAGCAGAACGAGCTTTGGGCTCTGGCTGTCGCCGGCCTCGAGGTAGTGCGTGGTGACTCCATCAATGACGATGGCCTTGCTTGCCGCACCAGACGGGGTGTTCATAGGCAGGTTCCCTCAAGGCGCCGCATTTTGGCGATCCATCAGCCAGCGCCCGATTGCCAGCATCTCGGCGTCGCGATGCTCAAATCCCATAAATTGCACGCCAAGCGGTAGGCCATCCACCGCCAACAAGGGCAGATTCATGCTCGGCGCGCCGATGGCGGAGGATGCATCATTGTACCAGGGCGTACCCAATTGCGGCTGGCCGACTTGCCCCGGGCCAACATGCGCCAGCGTGATAAAACCATCAACGGCGCCAGCCAACCCGCGATGCTGCGCGCGCAGATCTTCACGGCGCTCCATGGCTTGCTTATACCGCTCAGACGAAATCGCAATCGCGCGATCGATATGGCCATGCATGATGGCGCTGAATTTATCAGGGTGGGCGTCGCGAAGACCGCGCAGCGGCCAGACCATTTCCCGGAATAGATCAAAGAACCAGTCGAGCACAGCTGCGGTCGCGGCCTCATAAGCCGCGAATTCCGGCACAGCGTTTGGTTCGACAATCTCCACGCCCGCTGCGGAAAGTTCACTCACCCAGTCTTCGAAACAGGCTTGCGAAGCGGCGTCCGTCTTCTCCCAGCCGATCGTGTATTGCCGCGCCAGCCGCAGCGGCTTTCTCGCGGCCGGCAGCGGGCCTTCGCCGGCAAATGGCTCGCAGCCAGGGTCGCCGCCAACGCTGGCGGCTATGTGGCAGGCCGCGTCCCAGATATCTTCCAGCGTCGCGCCAATCAGCACGAGGTGATTGAGGCTTGGCGTTGGATCGACGCCGCCATGACGGTTGAGCGCCCCGAACGTCGGCTTCAATGCGGGCACGCCACAAATCGAAGCGGGACGAATGCCAGAGCCACGCACTTGGCTCCCCGTCGCCAGCGGCAGCATGCCGGCAGCCACCGCAGCCGCCGAACCCGAAGACGATCCCCCCGGCGTTCGCGTCAAATCCCACGGATTCCACGTCGGCGCCGGCAGCGCCATCGTCCATTCCGTAGTCGTGGTTTTGCCGACCACAACGCCGCCGCCCTGACGTAATGCGTCAACATGGGCTGCATCGATCTGCGCGGGCGGCGCATCATCGAAGACTGGGCTGTTCAACCGCGTCGGCCAGCCCGCAACATCGAAGCAATCCTTGACCGCGAACGGCATGCCATCGATGCGCGACAGCGGGCGTTGCTCGCGCCAGCGCTGGCCTGCCTCATCGGCGCCGCGCCGCGCGGCCTCCAAATCAGACACCACAAACGCCTTGACCGCTGGCTCCAGCGCCTCAAGCCGCTCCAAACATCCTTCTAGAAACTGCCGCGGACTATTGTTACCCGATACAAACGTTTCGCGCGCGGCGGCGAAACTCGCGAACCGGGCCGTACGAGGGTCATAAACGCTCATACGCGAGCACCCGCATGAAAACAGAGCGCCGGATGCAGCATTTGCGTTACCGCAATCGCGCGGCCCGCAGCGCAATCGGTCCACCACAGCGACAAGAGCGGCGCCCCTGGCGGCGCTTTCAGCAGCATCGCAAAACGCGGTTCCGCAGATATCGCCTCAACCCAACCATCCCTCATCGCCACGGGGGTCGCCGTCCAATCTGAAAGCGAGGAGGCAAAGCGCCGCCCGCTGGCAAGGGCATCAAGCGCCCCTGTAAATTGCGGATGCAGGTAGCGCTTCACCCCCCAACGCGGCGCATCGTTGGACACCTTGATGAAGAATGGAATCGGGGCGTGGCTGCGCACTCCAAGCAATTCCGAAACCTGAGGCGGAGCTGGGGCGCAACCGGTGCGGACCAGACGCTGCGCTCGATCGGCGAGCGCAGAAGCCTCCCCCCAGGAACGCACTTTGCGAGCCGCCGGACGGCCCGCCCGTGCATCGCCGCGCACAAATGTTCCGCGCCCAACCTGGCGATCAATGAGGCCGTCCCTCTCCAAGGACTCCAGCGCCTGACGCACAGTGGCGCGACTTACTCCGTAGCGCAGGCGTAGTGTTTCCTCAGTCGGCACTTGATCCCCTGCCCTCAGCTCGCCATCGGCGATCTGCTCGCGCAAGATGGCCTCCATCTGTCGATAGAGACGCAAATCGCCCTGGCGGAGGGCCGCGCGCGGCATAGCTGCTCCTTTACATTATGTACGGTTGACCGTACAATTAAACCCTCCAATCCGCAAGAGGCAGACGATGTCAGGCGCCGATCCCGCCAGTACGATTTATGGCAGCGATGTCGCCGCCGACCTGCTGCGCGCCTTCGGCGTCCGCTACCTCGCCATCAACCCCGGCGCCAGTTTCCGCGGCCTGCATGACAGCATTGTCAATCGGCTCGGCAACGCTGAGCCCAAGCTGGTGCTCACTTTGCATGAAGCCCAAGCCGTGGCGATCGCGCACGGATACGCGAAGGTCACCGGCGAGCCGATGGGTGTGGTGTTGCATGCCAATGTAGGCCTAATGAACGCGGTGATGGCGATTTACAACGCGTTCACTGATCGCGTGCCGATGCTGATTCTCGGCGCCACCGGCGCGGTGGATGCGGCACGCCGCCGCCCATGGATCGAATGGATTCACACAAGCCGCGATCAGGCGGCGCTGATCCGCCCATTCGTCAAATGGGATGACCAACCCGCCTCCGTCCCTGCCATGGTGGAATCCTTGTTGCGGGCCTGGAGCTTAACGCGCGCGTCGCCGCAAGCGCCGACCTATGTGTGCCTCGATGTCCCGCTGCAGGAAGATCCCTGCGCACACCCAGGAACGCCGAACGTCGCGAGGTTTGCGCCTCAAAGCGCCGCGGCAATCGCCGAAGCCGATCTCGTGCAAGCAGCGACGCTGCTGAAAGCGGCGCGCCGTCCGCTTCTGCTCGTTGGTCGTCACCAGCGAACGCAGGCGGCCTGGGATGCGCGCGTGCGTTTGGCCGAAGCACTCGGTGCGGCAGTCATATGCGACCAGAAAGTCGGCGTTGGATTTCCGAGCGATCATCCCTTGTTTGTCGCGGCGCCAGCGCAATATCCGGACAAACGCGCAGCTGGCGTCGTGAACGAGGCTGACCTTGTGTTGAGCCTCGATTGGCCGGACCTGAAAGGATTGCTTGCACTCCGGGCGGACAAAGGCGCCGGCCTGCCGACTGTCATCGCTTCACCTGACGAGCGGCTGCACAATGGCTGGTCGCTCGATCATTTTCCCTTTCCGGAAGCGGATTTGCGCCTGCCTGTGGCCGCTGACGCTTTTGTGACGGCGATCTTGCTGCATCTGGGAACCGCGCGCGCAAGTGAATGGTCGATCCCGCCGAAGCCCGTTCACACGCTCCCAAGTAGCGGCCCAATCACGATCCCAGCGCTCGTGGCCGCCTTCGATAAAGCCCGCGGCACGCGCAAGGTATGCATCACACGCCTCACCTTCGGCGCGCCCGATTCAATGGTCCGCTTCACCGGCCCACTTGATTGCATTGGCATGGACGGTGGCGGCGGCATTGGCTCAACGCCGGGAATTACGGTGGGCGCGGCCTTAGCGCTGAAGGGCTCAGGCCGTTTGCCGGTCGCCATTCTCGGCGACGGCGACCTGCTGATGGGCAGTCAGGCATTATGGACCGCGGCGGCGAAGAAATTGCCCTGCCTGTTTGTCGTCAACAACAATTCCTCGTTCTATAATGACGTCGAACACCAGGAGACTGTCGCCAAACGGCGCGGCACGCCCGTTGAGAACAAGACAGTCGGCATGGCGATCACCGACCCGCCGGTGAACATCACAGAACTTGCACACGCCCACGGCTGCGACGTTTTCGGCCCCGTTGCTCGCGTCGAGGATCTCGACGCTGTGTTGGAGCAAGCATTCCGCGCGGCCGAATCTGGAGCAGCCGTACTGGTGGACGTCGTGACCTTGCCACCGGCGGCGCGTACCTGACGCTACCGCTCAGCGCGCAACGCGCCTTCCAATGCTTGAGCAATAGCGAGGAGTTCGCGATCATGCCCCCCTAACGCCGCCACCATCAGCCCCACCGGCGCCTCTCCACCCCTATGGACCGGCAACGAGATGGAACACCCATCGATCATATTGATGACACTCGGATTGCGCAGCGCCAAGAGATTGATGCGCCCATAATCGTCATCGCCGGCAACATCTGTGAGGCGAGGTGGGGTAATGGGCGTGGTTGGCGCCAGCATCGCGTCATAACCGGCCAAAGCGTCCGTGACATCAGCGATAAGTTGCCGACGCTGAGATAGCAATTCAATATAGTCAACGGCGCTTTGGCTCGCCCCTCGTTTGATCCGCACGGCAACACGTGGATCGTAATCAGGCTCGTGCTCGGCCAACATATGGCGATGCCAGGCATAACTCTCCGCTGAAGCGAAGCCGCCTTTGCTGTTGATGGCGGCGAGGCGCTCAATCGGCGCGAGCACAATGCTCTCCACTTTAGCGCCAGCCGCCTCAAGCAAGCCCACCGCACGCTCGTGAGCATCGGCAACCTCAGGCACAACGCCATCGTGAAACACGTTGAGCACTGACGCGAGGCGCAGACCACGCAGATCCTTGCGCGCGATGTCTGGATCGGCCTCGCCAGCAAGGATAGCATCTAAGGTTGCGACGCAGTCTACGCTGCGAGCGATCGGACCAACAGAATCAAGCGTAGTTGAAAGTGGCACGGCCCCCTCGCGCGGGACGCGCTTGGAGGTCGGCTTGAAGCCTACCAGACCGCACCACGCCGCCGGAATCCGGCATGAACCGCCCGTATCGGTGCCGAGGGAGCCATGCGCCATCTCGTCAGCGACAGCCGCCGCGCCGCCCGATGTCGAACCGCCGGCCAAATGTCGTTCATCCCGGCGCCAAGGGCTGAGCGGCGTGCCGTAATGAGGATTCAAGCCCAACCCGGAGAACGCGAACTCGGTCATGTTGCTGCGGCCGATCAGGACAAACCCGGCCTTGCGCAAACGTGCAACCGCCGGCGCGTCGTGCAGAACCGGGCCGTTGTCGAGCACGCGTGAGCCAGCGCGCGTGACTTGGCCAGCAATATCGAACAGGTCCTTGATCGCAATGGGGATGCCGGCAAACGGTGACGGCGCCCGATTTTCGGCACGCAATGCATCGGTCGCGTCAGCTGCGGCGCGCGCACCATCCTTGTCCACCGAGACAAAGGCGACACCGCCCTGCCCGCCGGGATCATCGATCTTCCCAAGGCACGCTTCCAGCAAGGCGCGCGCGCTGGTCTTGCCTGATGCAAGGTCGGCCGCCAGAGCAGCTAAAGTTGGGGTCTTCGAAGTCACGCCGGGTCGTAGTAATGAATTTCAAGCAACAGCGCGCCGCCAACGGACTTGAACGGCCCATGATAAACACCGGGCGGACGCACTGCATAAGTTGCGCCCTTGAAGTTCTCGCCGCCTTCGCCGTTGGCGTCATTGCCGACAGTGAGGTCGCCTGAGATCAAGAACACCTCTTCCCAATATTCATGCACGAACGGTTTCGTCGTCATGAATCCAGGCTCCATGCGCAGGAGGCGCGTGCGGCTGCCGCGCCTGTTCACCTCATCGAGGCTGCCTGACAAAACTTTCTCCGCCGCGAGCGCATCCGGCGCGTAACCGTCGGGCAGCCGCCAGCCGGATGGAAAGCCATTGCGCACGGTCCACCCTGGCGCTCCCAGATCAATGGAGCGAAACTCGTCGTGGATTTTGTTCACGGCCATGGCGGCCTCCTTCAGGTCCAAAGATCGCGGTACCGTTCGGCGACGATGTCGCCGTAGCCGGGGTCGCCGGCGAGTATGCCAACGTCCCGCGAAAACGCCTTCATGCCTTCGACAAAGTCGATACCAATACGCAAATCATAGTATGGCACATCGCGGCGAATAAGTTCGCTGATCAATCCCGCTTCGCGCGGAGGGAAACGCTTATTTCCCACTTGCTTGGCTAAGGACGGATCATTTCGCAGGGCCACGTGCGCGCGGCGAATGGCGCGCACCGCGGCAGCAGCGGTCTCCGGTTCGCGCGCAATCAACTCATCGGTCGCGGCGATGGCGGCCATTGTGTAATTGAACGCAGCACTCGGCCCGTCGCCGCGACGTACATCGAGCACCACAGCGCCGGCCCCTTCGCTAACAGCCACTTCCGCGCCCATGCCGTTCGCCCAGAAGCCGTCAATTTTGCCCTCGGCCAACGCGCGAGCTGCGGTCACGCCGAAATTGACGACTTGCCCGGGCTCTGGCTTGGCGCCGGGCACGGGTGCGATCTGCACGCCGTCGCGCTCGACATCGATGCCGCTCTCCAACAACAGGCGCCGCAACCCCATCTCCACCCACGGCGCCGCGCCTATGCGTTTGCCTTTGACGATCGAAAGATCGCCGCGCTTGGGCCCGAGATCGGCGCGCATCACCAAGAACCAGTACATGCCCTGGCCCTGCGCGCAGAGCAGCTTTACCCCGCGCCACTCGGGAAATGCCGACACCGCCGAATGAGCAGAGCCAGCCACGAAATCGACCGCGCCGTCGCGCATGGCGCGATAGGCGGCATCGACCGGGAAAATCAGTTCAAGCGAAACATCAAGCCCTTCCTCGGCAAAACAACCGAGATCGACGGCAGCGACGGCCGGAAAATATGAATTCGAGATCAGGTCTGGAACCGCGATCTTCACAAACTCACCTATCCGAGAATTGGCAGCTCAACCACGTCATAGCCATGCTTAATGGCGCGGCCGAGCACCGGGTCGGCAAGTTCGAAGGAAAAGCGTGGCGAGGGGCGAATGCCGCCGATCGCCGCCAGCGTACCGCAGAACATCAGCGTTCCGTCCTGCAGCCCCCCCGTCCGGAAGCGCTCCATCAGATCTTCTGGCGCGCGCATCGCCGTTACCGGCCCGTCCTGATAAAGCGCGTCGCCGGCGGCCCAAGAGCGCAAACGAAGCTGGTCCCAGTGCGCGCTCACTTCTTCCCAAGGCCACAACTCACCCGCGACCGGCTTTTCGCACATCTGTTTCGAGACGGTGACATTGTAGGTCTCAACTTTGCGGTCTGTGTGGTCGGAGCCGACGCCGACAAATAGGCGCCCTTGATGGCGCACAAGCACGAACTCCACTTCGCCGCTGGATTCACCGCCTGCGGCTTCGATGGCGCCTGCCGTGGTGAGCCTGCTTGCGGCGACGCGATAGAAGATCGGAGTCGATTTCGGCCGCGCCACGCCGAGTTCTTCCAACTCGCGAATGTGCTTTTCCAAAGCCGCCTGGTCGCGCCCCGTCCAACCGGCGATGACCGCGTCGTTAATCGCGATAGTTTCCGGCCGTGGACCGCTGCGCTCCTGGATTGTGAAGCTCAAACTCACGCTCATCGCGACCCTCTCATGCGGCGGCGTCGAGGCGCATGACGCCCATGCCAGTCGCCCAACCGTGCACTGCCTCGTAGGCAAGCACTTCGCCCTTGAAGTTACCCAACGCTCCAGCCAGCGCGATCCAAGTAAGCAACTCTATCGTGCCTGCCCCGGCCTTGCCGAGCTGAGCAACAGAATATGATTTTAGAACCGCGCCGTCGCCGCGGACCATTTGATCCAGAAAACGGCGATCGAACTCGCTATCGATGTGGCCATGACCGCGCTCGCCTGGATCGTGCGACATGCCGCCGGTGGCGATAAGGCCTATGCGCTTGCCAGAGGCGCGCGCGACATCGCCAATGATCTGGCCAAACGCGTGGCAACGCGCTGGCGAGGGCTGCGGCGGCGCCAACGTGTTGAAAAACACCGGCACAACAGGAATTCGAAAATCCGGCGTCAAGAATGAAAGCGGCACCATGGTGCCGTGATCAAGCAGCAACTCATGAGAAAATGACGGCTCAATGCCGGCGCCGTAGGCGGTGTCGATGATTGTTTGCGCCAGAGCGGGATCACCCGGGATCGCCGTCTTCTCCATCTTCATCCACGGTTCGATTGGCCCGTGCGCGGCCTCCCCGCGCCCAACACAAAACGCGCTCACATGGTCAAAGAAGAAATTGGCCCAATGCTCGCAAGTCAGCAGCACCAGCACGTCCGGACGCGCAGTTTCGAGCGCCCCCTTTAGCTGATTGACGCCAACAGCCAGCGCGTCACGCTGACCAGGCGTGGCCCGCTCACTCCACGCGACCCAGCCCGGCGCGTGCCCAAGGGCTGCTGCGAACGCGATACTCATGGCCCCTCCTGACGGATCGCGGTGAGATAATCCGGCTCGGCAACACCGTGGATGATCGAGAACGGCCGCAGCAACAAGCCATGTACGCCCATGCGGTAAAGGGCCCCGTAGTCGCGCGCGGCGAGCGCCTTGCCCTCGGTGTCCTCCAGCTTCCACTCAGCGCACAGCGCATCGGGCGTCGCCACGAAGCGCTCGCGTACGGCGGCGTTACGATTGATCTCCCGGATCAACTTTTGCAGCTGGTAGACGCTCATGGCGCCTCCGCGAACACATCGTCGACCCAATGCAAAGCGGCCACCACCTGCGAAAACGTAGTGGATGCCGCCAGCGTCGCCATCACAGCCTGACGCACTTCCTCGGCGCTCGCGCCGAGTTTTCGCAGGCGGCGTACATGTACTTTGAAGCTGCCCTCTTCGCCGCTTGTTGCAAGAGCGCCGACCACCACCAATTCGTACGTCTTTTCATCCAACGGCCCCGCCACGGCGGCCTTCCGCAAAGCGCCAAAAGCTTCGGCGAGCGCAGGATTGAATTCGCGCAGATATTCAACCGGCGTGCGCTTTCCGGTCATGAGGGGTTCCTCTTCAAATAGGGAAATTCACCAATGTCAGCGCCGAGGCCGCGCGCGCGCGCGTTGACAAAGATCACCGCCGCCAGCGCGATATCCTGAATGCCGGTACCCACCGATTTGAACAAAGTGATCTCGGTATCGCTTTTGCGTCCGCCGGCTTTGCCGACTACCAGCTCCGACAATTCATGCACGCTCTCCGGCGCCACGAGTTCTGCTGCCGCGACCGCGTCGCCGGCTTCTCCGAACACGCCTTCGCGTGTATCAACCACGATCGAGCTCACTCGCCGAAATGTTTCCAGGTCTAATTCGCGCTGGTCGCGGCGGGCCGTGCCGACAGAATTGACGTGGGTTCCCGGCCGCAGCCAGCTGCCGTCCAGAACTGGCGTGCTCGATTTCACCGCCGCCAGAATGAGGCTTGCGCCATCGCAAGCAGCCTCTGCGGTGTCCACCGCCTCAATCTGCAAGCCGTTGGCAGCGTAATCGGCCGCAAGCTTTTCGCGATTGGCTTGGGTGGGGCTAAACACGCGCACCCCCGCCACAAATCCGGCGGCCATCATAGCGTCGAGCTGCGCCCGCGCCTCCGGGCCAGACCCAAGCAAGGCGGTGACAGCTTTTCCGGACCGCGCCAAGCGACGCGTCGCCACCGCGCTCGTCGCGCCAGTGCGCAGCGTTGTCAGGTGCTGGGCGTCCATGATGGCCATCAACGCGCCCGTTTCGATCTCATAGAGATGCACTTGGTAGCGCACACCTTGGCCCGGGGTCAGGTTCATCGCCTTGAACCCCATCCAACCGGAGCCCTCCATCGCCACAGGACCCACTCGCAGCCAGCCTTTGCCGACCTTGATATTCGTGCGCTGTGGCAACAGCGTTTTGCCCTCGCCCTCTTCGCGAAACGCCGCTTCCATGGTCGCGATGGCGTCGTCCATCGACGCTGAAGCGCGCACGTCGTCGTGACTGAGCAGCAGCGTCATACGTTTCTCCTAGCCGCGGATGCGGCCATCGTAGAAATCCTGCGCACCCTCATCCTTAATGTCGAATCCAGACTTGATTAGCGATTCCCGCATCTGGCGCATTTGGGCGTCTGTCAGTTTCATCACAGGTTGACGCATGCGCCCGCCATTATAACCCTGTAGCCATTGCTGGTACTTCCACAGTGCGCGGTGAATGAAGTTCGCCCCGACAACCGTCGCCTGAATGGCCACACGGGCATTGCGCGCCGGTTGGATGCGCCAGTAAATCTCCATCGCCCGCTCAAATTCACCCTTGAGCAGCAGCTCGAAATACTCCGGCACGGCGCCGCCCCAAAATTCGTAGTTTGACGTACCCATCCATTGCTGGCCAAAATACTCGACGGTGAGTGGAGAATGCGCCTCCAGAGGATCGGAGAACAATACGCCGCTGCCCTTGAGCAGCTTGTAAATCTCAAGGTCCCCTGCGATTCCCGGACGGCCCACTTCATATTTGATCGCGACGATGTTAGGAATTTCTGCGGCGCGTTGGATCACCGATGGAGGAAATCCGCTTTGGTGGAAGCGCGTCAGATTCATCTGCGCTGTCACAAACAGTGACGAGCAAAGGCCGGTCGCAGCCGCCACTGCTTTCACATGCTCGAACAGCTCGTCTTCGGTTTTTGGGTAAAAGCTATTCGGCAGTCCGATCAAAATGCCGCCGACGCCGATTTTTTCCGCGGCCTGCGCCATTTCGATGATCTGCTGACGGGTGTCGAACGTTCCGTGCATCAGGAATGTCTGCTTGTCGCCGGCCTCGTCGACGCAGATTTCCATAAAGCGCTTGTACTCGTCGGCGCCGGTGGCGCATTCGGAGACCAAAAGCGCGCCCCAAAAACCAAGCTCGATATTGCGCCGCACATCGAAGCGAATCGCTGCCTCGTTGAGGCTAGAGAGATCCTCGCTGAAACTGGGCATAATGACGTTGCAGACGCCGCGCCAGTTCTTCGCCGCCCAGGCCTTGGCCTCGCTAGGAGCATATTTCGCCAAGATTTCCTCCATTGACGGCTCCCGGCTGATTGTCAGACATTTTTTTCCATGTCAACCAAGGGCCAAAGCACTGCCAGAGATTGAGCAATCCCCCGCAACGCTCTATCCTTGGCCCAAGTCAAACCGCGAGGGGCAAGTGCCGGATTCTGCGTACATCCGCGGGCTGAAGTCATTCACCATCCCTGCCAGCGCCCCGACCATCGAGCGTGCGGTTTCCATGCTGCGCAACGCCATCATGCTGGGGGAGCTTCGGCCAGGACAAAAACTGGTGGAGGCAGAACTGTGCCGCGTCCTCGATATTAGTCGCGCCTCGCTGCGAGAAGCGTTGCGGGCGCTGGAATCCGAGCGGCTCATTGAGTTGGTGCCGAACCGAGGCCCTTCGGTAGCGCGCCTCGGTTATCAAGAGATCGAATCCATCCACGAGGTTTGGGCGCTGCTTACCGGGGCGGCGGTTTATGACTTCGCAAAGGTCGCCAAACCCGCCGACCTCGCCGAACTCGACGGCGCGCTCCAAGCCCTACGCCAAAGTATACAAAGCAATCAGCCGCTGAAACAACTAGCTGCGACCAATACCTTCTTCATGGCGATCCTATCGAAATGCGGGAATTCGGTGCTGACGGAGGTAGTCATTTCGTTAGTCTCGCGCGTCAATTTCCTGCGCGCGCAGGCCTTGCTGTACCGCGGTTGGGGCGTTCTTTATTCTGAAGAAATCGCAGGCATCGTCGCAGCGATAAGGGCACGCAACCCGGAGGCGGCGCGCGAGGCGGCGTGCAAACACATAGCATCTGCCTGTGCAGCCGCTAAACAAGTCGCCGCCTCGCCCGAACCAGTCGCTATGTCGATGCCGAAAGCAAAGAGAAGCGGCAAAACGGCAGCCGGCGCAAAACGCTCGGCCAAGAAATCCGCCGCCTGACGCTTACCAGTTCGTGGAGATGTATTGCGTCTCCAGGAATTCCATTAGCCCGTCATGCGCCCCCTCGCGACCGAGGCCCGATTGCTTTACGCCGCCAAACGGCGCGGCAGGATCGGAGATCAAACCGCGATTGAGCCCAATCATTCCAAATTCCAGCCTCTCGCCCAGGCGTAATCCGCGGCCGATATCTTGGGTGAAGAGATAGGCGGCGAGCCCGTATTCCGTCGCGTTGGCGCGCTCAACGGCTTCCTGCTCGCTGGAAAAACGCTGAATCGGCGCAACCGGACCGAAAATCTCGTCGCACAGGCAATTGGCGTCCGCGGGCACGTTGGTGAGCACCGTCGGCAGGTAATAATAACCGCGCGCGTCCGGCCCGCGGCGCCCCCCGGTTAGAACCTCAGCGCCCTTCGCCACCGCGTCCGCCACGAACGCCTCGACCTTGTCACGCGTTTCGGCATTGACCAACGGGCCCACGCTCACGCCTTCTTCCAACCCGTTGCCGACTTTAAGCGCCGCCATCTTCGCCGCGAACTTTTCGGCGAATTCGTCGTGGACGCGGTCATGCACGTAGAACCGGTTCGCGGCGGTGCAGGCCTCGCCCATATTGCGCATCTTGGCGATCATCGCGCCTTCGACCGCCGCGTCGATATCGGCGTCCTCGAACACGAGGAAAGGCGCGTTGCCACCCAATTCCATGCGCGGGTTCACCACGCAATCGGAAGCCTCACGGAGAATGCGCCGCCCGACTTCAGTCGAGCCCGTGAAGGAAACAACCCGCACCCGCGGGTCGTGCAGCATGGCGCTTACAACCGCGCCCGACCGCCGTGCAGGCAATATGTTCACGGCGCCAGCGGGTACGCCAGCTTCGGCCAGCACCTCTGCGAGCGCGAGCATTGTCAATGGCGTTTCTGAGGCCGGCTTCAAAACGCAGGTGCAGCCTGCCGCGAGCGCTGGCGCGATCTTGCGGGTCCCCATGGCGGCGGGGAAATTCCATGGCGTGACCAAAACCGCCACGCCAGCCGGCTTGTGATGCACTAGGATTTTCGCGCCCGAGGCTGGCGCGTTCGAAAGGCTGCCCAGATTACGTACCGCCTCTTCTGCAAACCAACGGAAGAACTCAGCCGCGTAGCGAAGTTCGCCGCGCGAATCGGAAAGCGACTTGCCGTTTTCGCGCGTAATCAGGCGAGCAAAGCGATCTTCCTGCGCCAGCAGCAATTCATAAGCGCGGCGTAGAATTTCCGCGCGCTCGCGCGGGGAGCGTCCCGCCCAAGCCGGCTGCGCCGCGGCCGCCGCATCCACTGCCGCCAATGCATCATCCTCCGTACCGTCCGCCACCTCCGCAATCACATGGCCCGTGGCGGGATCGGTGACGGCGAAGCGGCCGCCGTCGGAGGCCGGCCTCCACGCACCGCCAATGAAGAGTTCGCCGCCGCTTTCGGGCGAAAAAGGCTTCAGCATTGTCACTTCCCACGCAGACGACGCCAGAGCGCCGCTTGTCAAGGCGTGTGCCATGCAGCATTGTCCGACAAATTGTCAATGCCATTGCAACGGCCTTGGATTTTGGATTCGGTGCTGTTTGGACAAATCAAGGACGGCCTATGACACCATTGCAAGGACGTGTCGCGCTGGTCATTGGGGCGGGCTCGATCAAATCCGGGCAAATGAGCAACGGCCGTGCAGCGGCGATCACGTTTGCGCGCGCGGGCGCATACGTTGTTGCTGTTGATATAAACGCCGACGCCGCAGCAGAAACCGCGGCGGCGATCAAGGCGGAGGGCTTTGATTGCCCCACGTTCACCGCCGATGCCGCCGAGGAAGCAACCGTCGCGCATGTTGTCGAACAGACAATCGCCCGTTTTGGGACAGTCGACATCCTGTACAACAATGTCGGTGTGCTGACGTTTGGCTCGGTGCTCAACACAGACGTCGCCACCTGGGACCACATAATGGCGCAGAACGTCCGCTCGATGTTCCTCACGGCACGGGCAGTTCTTCCGCACATGATCAAACAGGGCCGCGGCAGCATCATCAACGTATCGGCGCTCGCCGCGGTACGCTATCTCGGCCCAGCAATCACCTATTCCACTTCGAAAGCGGCGGTGAACGGCTTTACCCAGGCCGTCGCGCTCGAATACGCAAAATACGGCATACGCTGCAACGCGATCCTGCCCGGATTCATCGACACGCCCGTTGGGCTCAGCGTCTATGAGCGCGGCGACCCTGCCGATGTTGAAAAACGCATCGCCCACCGCAATTCACGCCTGGCCAGCGGCAAGCCAGGCTCACCCTGGGACATCGCCATGGCCGCCCTGTTCCTTGCGAGCGATGAAAGCGCTTACATCAATGGCGTTTTGATTCCGGTTGATGGCGGGGTGATGCACCTCTCGCCCACTGCTGTTTGAGTGATCCAATGACCAAGTTCGACACCCGAAACCTCCCCAATCACGTCGTTGCGGCCCTGCCCAAGCAGCGCGACCTGTTTTTTGGCGGCGCCTGGCGTAAGCCCTTGGGTGGCTATCTTGATACGCTCAGCCCCGGCAGCGGCGACAATCTCGGCCCGGTCGCCGAGGCCAATCGCGCCGACGTCGACGCTGCGGTCAAAGCGGCGCATGGAGGCTTCCTTGAGTGGCGCAAGATCAAGCCGCTTGAGCGCGGGCGCATGCTCAAGAAGATCGCCGCCAAGATGCGCGAGCACGTCGAGGAATTGGCCCTGCTCGACGCCGCCAATTGCGGCAATCCGATCAACGCCATGCTGCGCGACGTCACCGACGGCGCGGATTACGTGGATTTCTTCGCCGGGCTCGCCACGGAAGTAAAAGGTGTGGTCACGCCCATGGGGCCCGGTGTCGTGAACATGACGGTGCGCGAACCCATTGGCGTTTGCGCGCGCATTTTGGCCTATAATCACCCACTGATGTTCGCGGCGATCAAGCTCGGCGCGCCGATTGCCGCCGGCTGCAGCGTCATCATCAAGCCACCGCCGCAAGCGCCGCTTTCGGCGCTACGCCTGTTCGAATTGATCGGCGATATTTTGCCGCCTGGCGTGCTCAATCTCGTCACCGGCGGCCTCGAAACGGGAACGGCATTGACCGAGCACCCGCTCGTCCCCTCCGTGAGCCTGGTCGGCAGCGTCGCAAGCGGCAAAGCTGTTGCGCGAGGTGCGGCCGAACAGCTCAAGCATGTCGGGTTGGAACTCGGAGGCAAAAATGCGCTGATCGTCTATCCCGATGCCGATCTCGACAAAGCCATCGAGGGCGCGATCAAGGGCATGAATTTCACCTGGTGCGGACAGTCTTGCGGTTCGACCTCGCGCTTGTTCATCCACGAGGACGTCTATGACCGCGTGCTCGCCGGGGTACTCAGGGCCATCGCTCGCTTCAAACCGGGCATCCCTACCGACATGAACACCACCATGGGCGCGCTCATCAGCCAACAGCAGAAAGATAAGGTGCTACGCTACATTGACATCGCCAAGAATGAGGATCGCGCCACACTTGCCTACGGCGGCAAAGTCCCCGATGCGCCGGAGCTTGCAAACGGATTTTATGTCGAACCCACGGTGTTCACTGATGTGCAACCGGACATGCGCATTGCGCAAGAAGAGGTGTTCGGCCCCATCCTGGCGGTGCTGAAATGGCGCGACGAAGAGGCGCTGTTCGAGGCGGTCAACAGCGTATCGTACGGACTGACCGGCTCAATCTACACAACCAATCTCGCCAACGCTCACAACGCCGCTGCGCGCATCGAGGCCGGCTATATCTGGGTCAACAATGCCGGCCCACACTATGTCAGCGTACCGTTCGGCGGCTACAAGCTGTCGGGACTGGGCCGCGAAGAGCATATCGATGAAATGTTCTCATTCACCGAAACCAAGAACATCCACATCACGCTTTGAACCGGGCAGCGCAAGCAATTGACAGCAGCGTCGTCACGTTTAGCGATAGCGGACAGAAATGGGCGGGACATCGTGATCAAATTCGACGGTCGGCGGGTGTTGGTAATTGGCGGCGGCATGGGCATCGGCCTCGCAGCAACCGAAATCCTGAAGAAACTCGGGGCGAAAATCTTTGTCGGCGATCTCGACGCGACTTCACCGAAGCGCTTGGCCGCGCGCATTGGCTTCAAGCAGACTGACGCGACCGATGTCGCTTCCGTCGCGGCGCTTTTCGCCGAAGCTGAGGAGGCGATGTCCGGCATTGACGGGGTGTTCACCACAATCGGCGGCGCGGCGCTCGGGCCGTTAGCGAAAATGAGCCTCACCGCATGGGATCGGGAGATAGCATTCAATCTCAGCAGCGCCTTCATCGTTGGCAAGACGGCGCTTCCTTGCCTTAGACGCGCGGGTGGGGGAGCGATCGTCACCACCAGCAGCGGCTACGCCTTGATGGCGGGAACCGACCGCGCAGCATATTCCGCCGCCAAAGCCGGTGTAATTTCCTTCTCGCGTTCGCTTGCGGCGATTGCGGCCCCCGACAGCATCCGTGTCAATTGCATCGCCCCCGGTCCCACCGACACGCCGCGCTTTCGCGCCATGAACGGCGGCGACAAGGGGGTCGAGAAGGTGCGTAAGAAAATGCCGCTCGGCGATATACCGACGCCAGCGGATTGCGCAAACCTTGCTGTGTTCTTGCTCTCGGACGCCGCCTCGCAAATCACCGGCCAAAGCATTCACGTCAATGGTGGTTTGCTGACGCCTTAAGCTCCGCTTCGGCCTGGCCAGCGATAGCGCGGGCGCCATTTCAGAATCAGCTTTGCGCGCCTGAGATCGACCAAACCAAGGTGCGGATCACGGTCAAGCGCGTTGGCGCCGCCGCGCCAAGGAACCCCCGGCGCATAGAGCGCGAGCAATTCCCGGGTGGGGCGTTTGTCAGCGACATCGCTTGCGGCGATCAGGACCCGCGTATGCCCAAACGGCGGGCATGTCACGGCGGCTGCGGTTGCGTCCGCCAAATCACGAACATCTACATGCACTCCCATATGCCAGGCGCCGCCTGCCGACGCAGGCGGCGAGGGACAAGCGTTCATGCGCGCATAACCCGCATCATCGAACACCGCGACCGCGCGAAGTGAAATGGTTTCCATGCCTGTGCGCGCCGTGAAGGCTTGACACATTTCCTCCGCCAACCATTTTGCCAGCCCATAAGGTCTCCCTGGCAACCCCCGCGCTTTGTCGTCGATGGGCAGATAATCCGGCAAACGTTCCAGCATTCCGAGCGCCTTGCCCGAGGACATGTTGACGAACCGGCGCACACCCGCACGCTCGGCCGCCAGCAAGGCATTGGCCGTTCCGGTAAAATTGATCGCAAACACTTCAGCAGGCGGACGGCCGCGGTCATCGGCGAGACCGGCGACATGCACGACAACTTCCGCGCCCTCCGCCGCGCGCGCTATGGCGTCGGCGTCGAGAATGTCGTCGCCATCGGCCAAGTCGAACCCGCGCACAATGTGGCCGTCCGCTAACAGACGCTGTTCGATGGACGGGCCGATACGGCCCTTGTGGCCAGTGAGTAAAATCCTCACTTGGTTCCCAGCTCGCGTTGCTTGAGATCGTCGCCGCCGCGCACGCGTCGCAAACCGCGCACGCCAAGCCCCGCCTCAGACTCGATAACAGTCCCCGTCATCGCGCGAGAATCGCGTCGTGACGCCAGCAACACGAAGGCGCCGGCATGGTCCGCCGGCTCGGCGTGCAAACGCAGTGGCGTCACCGCCTCGACCGCCGCATCCTTATTAGACGGATGCGTGTGCGTTCGAATGCGCTGTCCATTCTCGTCGAGCCCGAACGAAGCCGGCATACGAATATCAGTCTTGGTGGCGCCGGGCGACACGCCGTTCACGCGCACATGCGGGGCGAACTCGTGCGCAAGTTGGCGCACGATGCCGAGCGCTGCATGCTTGCTGGCGATGTACATAACCCCCCCGCCATCGGGATAGAAGCTGGAATTGGACAAGGTCACGATCATGGAGCCGTTCGTCTTCAGCAGTTCCGGTAACATAACACGCGCGCCAATAATGACGCCCATTACATTGAGATCGAAGATTTCCTTGTAGACGCGCGCCACATCGCCTTCGCCGATGTCCGCCAATTCCCTGAATGCATCACCAAGCCAGCCATTGGCGCAGAACTGGTCGCGCTTGGCGTACGTGATACCCACGGGGGCGCGGCCGGAGCCGTGGCAACGAACGGTGATTACGACGAACTAGAAACCAGTAACGCGGTCCGCGAGGCGTCCCGCGGTGCCCACC
>CADEEA010000008.1:0-38886 GCA_902826245.1 uncultured Alphaproteobacteria bacterium
AGGCCACGGCTTTTCCAATTCCCTCGGCTTCCGCATTGGCGGCTTCGCCTATTCCAACGATGTAGTGTCGATGCCCGAAGCGACGTTCGCGGCGCTGGAGGGGCTATCGCTCTGGATCGTCGACGCGTTGCGCGAGAAGCCGCACCCGACTCACGCCCATGTCGCCCTAAGCCTCGAATGGATCGCCCGGCTCAAGCCGCAACGCGCGGTGCTGACGAACATGCATATCGACCTCGATTATCAGACCCTTCGCGCAGGTCTCCCGGCAGGCGTCGAACCAGCTTATGATTGCTGGAGCGCCGAACTCGCCATCTGAGTCGGCTCTTCGGGTCCGGTATTTCCCATAATCTATCTTATGCGAGAACAATATGGCCGCGCAAGTCGATGGAAATATGGGGAAAAAGACCCAAGACCGAGGCGCCGCCCTCGCCCGAACCGGTGCTGCGACACAGGCCGTGCTCGATGTGATGGCGAAGCTCCGCGCGCCGGTGGGCGGCTGTCCCTGGGATACCGAGCAGACCTTCGCCACCATCGCCCCCTACACGATCGAAGAAGCCTACGAAGTCGCCGACGCCATCGAGCGTGCGGATATGCCAGCGCTCAAGGAAGAGCTGGGCGACCTCCTCTTCCAGGTCGCCTTCCACGCCCGCATGGCTGAGGAGGTCGGCGCATTCGATTTTGCCGATGTCGCACAGGCGCTCGCCGACAAGATGGTGGAGCGCCATCCCCACGTGTTCGGCGCCGAAGGCGACAATCGCACCGCCGAGCAACAGACCGTCGCCTGGGAAACCCTCAAGGCGGAGAAACGTGCCGCCAAAGGCGCTTCCCTGCTCGACGATGTGCCGATGGCCCTCCCCGCTCTAATGCGCGCCGAGAAGCTCACTAAACGTGCGGCGCGGATCAATTTCGATTGGCCTGCGCCCGAGCCGGTGCTGGAGAAGCTCGAAGAGGAATTGGCCGAACTGAAGGAGGCGCGCGCGGCTGGCGACCAAGAGCACATCGCCGAAGAGATGGGCGATATCCTGTTCGTCATGGCCAACCTCGCGCGCAAGCTCAAGGTCGATCCCGAAGAAGCGCTCCGCCGCGCCAACGCGAAATTTACGCGGCGGTTTCAACACATCGAGCGTCGCCTCGCCGAACAAGGCCGCGCCGGCCCGCAGCCGCTGGATGAGATGGAAGCGCTGTGGCTGGAGGCAAAGCGGGCGGAGCGGGGGTGAAAGCGGTTAGTCCCATCGCCTTACGTTCAACGGCAACAGCCGCAAGCGCTGGCGCTCGGCCTCTATGGTCAGGAGCGCGCCGCTTTCTAAATCGGCTGCACATCTCCGCAAGCCAAGTATCAACGGCCCGACGAGCAGCTGCGGCGCCAAATTCGCGGCGCGAACTTGAACCACGCTGGGCTTGTCGCCGTTGGTCGCCGCCAGAATCGCGCTGAAGTCGAGATCGTGTGTCACCACGACGTACTCGTTCTTTTTTGCAAATGCCATGATCTCCGTGTCTTCAGCACCCGCCGGTCCATGGCCGTTCCAGTGTTCGGCCTCAAACCCAGCGGCTCTCAGGTCGGCAGCCAAAGCAGGCGAAAGGTTCATGTCGAGGAGAAGCTTCATGCCTCTTCAGCAAACGCGAGATCTTTTCCTTCTGCGAGCCAAGCCGCGTACTGAAGAGCTTGGAGCACATCTTCGCGTTCCAGGTAGGGATAGTCTACGAGGACCTCTTCTATGGTACGGCCCGCGCCGATCTGATTGACGACCATAGCCGCAGTGACGCGCATGCCGCGTATGCAAGCTTTGCCGCCCATAACGCCCGGCTTCTGGGTAATTCGGTCAAAAGTGCGCATAGGCGCGAGAATAACCCTTCTCGGCCCCGCACGCCACTTGAGTTTCCTTTGCTCCGCCCCTCCCGCTTACCAAATTCCCCAACGCCGCCTTAACCGCTTTGCCTTATCCTGTGCAGTCAAAGGAGCGGCCGCCCATGTCCACCATGACCAATAGCGTTCGGCGCGTGTCGGATCATTTCGAGCCGGAGCCCATGCTCGATCCGCAGGAACAGCGCCGGTTGCGCGGGCACCTCGAGCAGATCGATTACGCCGCCTACGCCGCCAATCGCGAAGTCGTGTCGCAGACTTTGGGCCGCGCCGATTTGGCCAAGTTTCAGCGCCTGGCGGTCGCCGCCGCACATGCGCGCGCCAATTGGGTGGCCGCGGCTGCCGCCATGGTCGAGACGAGCACCGCCCTCTCCCCCGCGCAAGTGAACGAACTCGCCACGCTACGAGCCGCCTACGATGAACTCACCGAAGTCCACGAAGCCATGCGGCGCATGGTGGAGCGCGGGTATCTGAGCTATCAGGCGAAGTAGTTGAACGGACTGGAGGCGCGCAAGCGCTGACGCCTGTAAGTGGGAGCGCCCGCCAAGTGCGGGATAAGTTTACCCCAACGCAAGTTGGAGCGCGCCGCTCCGCGGCGCATGGCGTTTATGTCTGCAAAACAAGGCGCGGTGCGCCGCGGAGCGGCGCGCTCCAACGCCCAAAAATCGAGGATAGATTCACCTCTACCCCGCACTAAGCGCTTGAAAACATAAACAAACACGGCCGCTTAACCGACGGAATTCGAATTGTTGTACAAAGGAGGCGTCCGCATACGGGAGATTTCGAAGAGCTCCGAAACTTTGAGATGTGCGTGACACGATCGGTACGGCGAGCGGCAAAGCGAAAGCGGAGCAACTCTGAAAATCTGGCTTCGGGGAGTGAAACCGAAGCGTCCGGCGCAACGGAGGCGTCGCGTACAACACCGGTGAAACGGGCATGGAGCTAAGCCCCAAGGCGCACCCTTCGGTTAAGGGTTCGCCGGAAGCGGACCGTCAGGAGGCGAGCCAGCCATCGTTGGCCTTGTACAACTCCTCGGCCCACACCGGGACAAACGATCGGAAACGGGGCGCGTTGAACGCGCATCGGCCGAAGCTCGAAAGAGCCAAGGCCGAACCCTAGAGACTACCTCGGCGCCGACAACGCGCCCCGTCTCCCTGAGGGGAGGAAGGAATGCAGGAGAAACGCCGGAGGCCGCCCTTCCGAGCGTCCCCATCAGCCTGTCCCAGCCCCAAACGGCACGACCTTGTTTTCCACATCGTGGCCGATGTCGCAGCGGCCCAGATACGCGATCCCTGCGCGAGCGCACCAATATTTCAGCATCTCTTCGTCGTTCGTGCCGAAGGGCTTGTCGTTCTCCGGCACGTCGCTCAGACGCCCTAGCTTGATCCCCCTCACCTGGCGAATGCCGGGAGAGGAGGTGATGGAGAAGAGGGCGCGGTCCAAGCGATAGAGATATTCGCCTACGTCTTCGATCAGCAGCACGTGGCCGGACAAATCCGGCATCAGCGACGTGCCGAGGATCGATTGCAGCACCATGATGTTGAACGCCACGCTGCGGCCGTCGAACATGAGGCCGAGTTCGACGCTCTCGGGCGCGCGCTCGATCAGCCAAGCGAGCGCCCTCCTCACCGCCGCCTCGCCGCCAGGGCGGATCATATCCACCGGCATCGGCCCGTGCGCGACGTTCTTGAAACCCTTGGCATAGAGCCCGCCCAAGAGCGCGCCCGCATCGGAATAGCCCAAATAAGTCTTGGCGCATGCGTGCTCATTCAATTGCGCAAGCGCTGCTTCCGCCATCCGGCAAGCCCCATAACCCCCACGCGCGAACCAGATGGCGTCAAGGGCGGGGTCGTTGGCGAATTCCACAAACGCCGCAGCGCGCGCTTCATCGTCGCCTGCAAAGTGTCCGGCGTTCAAGAAACATTGCGGATGAAAAACGATCTCGGGGGCGCGATCGAGAAACGCGTCGGCGGCAAAACGCGCGACCCGTTCGGCCAATTCCTTGTCTATGCGGGTGCCGGGTGCGACCACGCCGATGCGAAGCGATGGCGCCATGAGTGCGTTCGTCTCCTTGCCGATAGGCGGCTTCATCCCTCATATCAATCGCCGATGAGTCAGGCAAAGATCGGTTCGGCCAAGTCCTATTTCATGAGCGGCGTCGGCGGCTCGGGGATGCTGCCCTTGGCGCTGATTCTGCGCGCGCGCGGGTTCGAGGTGGCAGGCTCGGATCGCTCCCTCGATCAGGGCCGACTGGGCCCCAAGTTTGAGTATCTGAAGGCGCAGGGTATCGCCCTCTTCCCGCAGGACGGATCGGGGATTGTCAGCGCCGACCAAATCCTCGTGCGCTCGGCCGCAGTCGAAGACACCGTCGGCGATGTCGTCGCCGCCACGCGCCTCGGCGCGTGCGATATGAAGCGCCCGGAATTGCTCGCCGAACTCTTCAACGCCGCCAAAGTTCGCATCGGAATCGCCGGCACCAGCGGCAAGTCCACTACCACCGCGATGGTCGCCTGGATTTTGCACCGCGCCGGCAAGGACCCCACAGTGATGAACGGCGCGGTGATGAAAAATTTCGTCACCCCGGACGCCCTTTTCGCGTCCGCGCTGGTAGGCAAGGGTGACGCGTTCGTTTCCGAGGTGGATGAAAGCGACGGCTCGATCGCGGCCTACGAACCCACCATCGCTGTCGTCAACAATATCGCGCTCGACCACAAGAGCATGGACGAATTGCGCGCTCTGTTTTCCGGCTTCGTGAACAAAGCCGAGATCGCGGTGCTGAACCTGGACAACGAGGAAACCGCCGCACTGCTGCTCAAAACAAAGGTGCGTACGCGTACCTTCAGCCTACGCTCCGGCCTCGCCGATCTGCACGCCACAAACCAGGTTCCTGCCCCCGATGGCGTAAGTTTCACCGCTTTGGAGCGCGATGGCCGCGCCAGCGCCGAGGTGCACCTGGACGTGCCGGGCGAACACAATGTCGCCAATGCGCTCGCCGCGCTCTCGGCTGCGCGCGCGTACGGGCTCACGCTGAAGGACGCCGCTGCAGCGCTTGACGGCTTTGCGGGGACGAAGCGGCGTTTGGAGATCGTCGGCACGATGGGCGGCGTCACCATCATCGACGATTTTGCCCACAACCCCGACAAGATCACTGCAACACTGAAAACCCTCCACGCATTTCCCGGACGTCTGCTGATCCTGTTCCAGCCGCACGGTTACGGGCCGCTGAAGCTGATGAAGGGCGAATTCATTGAGTGCTTCGCGCAGAACATGGCCGCCGAGGATGTGTTGATCCTTCCCGATCCGGCATATTTCGGCGGCACCGTCGATCGCGCGGTGACGAGCGAGAACATTGCCGCCGGTGTGCGCGCGCGTGGCCTGCAAGCGCTCGCTTTCGCGGAGCGCGCAGCCTGCGGCGACAAGCTGATCGAACTGGCGGAGCCCGGCGACCGCATCCTGGTGATGGGCGCACGTGACGACACGTTGAGTGTGTTCGCCGCGGAATTGCTAGCCAGGCTGGCGCGGTAGCGCCATCTGATCTACTCCGCCGCCAAGCGCGGCGCCTCGGGCAGGGGCTCAAGCGGCGCAAAGCGCGCGGCGTCAGCGATGAGCAATTCTGCACGCAGCGTGATGTTGCCTTCATCGTCGCTGCTCTCCTCCAGCACGCGGCCGATGGCGGCGATCTGCGCGCGGATGCGACCGTCGGATGGGGCGAGGGTCAGTGTGACAATGCGGGTGGCGGAAAACGCCGTCTGGTCAATCGCTGCGAGCATGGAATCCATGCCCTCGCCGGTCATCGCAGAGACCGCCACAGCGGGCAGGGCGCTCATCAGCGCGCCCTCCTCCTGGCCCAGCGCTCCTGCTCGCCGCAGCCGGGCCTCGCGCGTGGGCGCGTCAAGCTGGTCGATCTTGTTCCAGACCTCGAGCACGGGCGGAGACTTGCCGTCGGCGCCCTTGGCCAATTGCGCCAGCACCGCAAGCACATCGGCGCGTTGTTTTTCACTTTCCGGATGGGCGATGTCGCGCACATGCAAAAGCAAATCCGCCTCGGTAACCGCTTCGAGCGTCGCGCGGAACGCCTCGACCAGTTCGTGCGGCAAATCCGAGATGAAACCCACCGTGTCGCTGACGATCACCGTGCGCCCGCTCGGCAGCTTCACTTGCCGCGCAGTGGGGTCGAGCGTCGCAAACAGCATGTCCTTAGCCAGCACGCCAGCTTGCGTGAGCTGGTTGAACAACGTCGATTTGCCGGCATTGGTGTACCCCACCAGCACTACAGCCGGCAGTCCGGCGCGCGACCGCGCCCGCCGCTGCAGCCCGCGCGTGCGCCGCACCTCCTCCAACTCGCGCTTCAATTTGATGATGCGCTCGGCGATAATGCGGCGGTCTAGTTCGATCTGGGTTTCGCCGGGGCCGCCGGTTTTTCCCAAACCGCCGCGCTGACGCTCCAAGTGCGTCCAAGTGCGCACCAGGCGCGAGCGCTCATAGCCCTGCCGCGCCAGTTCCACCTGCAGGCGCCCCTCCTTGGTCTGCGCGCGCAGACCGAAGATTTCCAGGATCAGCCCCGTGCGGTCGATCACCTTTGCGCCGATGTCCTGTTCGAGATTGCGCTGCTGCACCGGCGAAAGCGGCGCATCCATGACGATGACGCCCGCCCCCAGCGCCTCTGCCTCTTGCTTCAGTCGCTCGACGCGTCCAGAGCCGAGATATGTCCGCGGGCTGATCTGGCGCAAGGGCGCTGCTTCCGACGCCGACACTTCGAGACCAAGCGCGAGTGCGAGGCCAATCGCTTCATCCAGGCGTCCCTGCGCTTCGGCTGAAGTGGCCGACGCCGCCGGGTACGGCCGCAGCACGATGGCGCGGTTGACATCGGAAGAGGGAGGCTCAGTCGTCGCTTTCTTCGTCAATAGCTTTGTCGATCTCATGCAATTGCACGGGCGCGCCCGGCATGATGGTGGAGATGGCGTGCTTGTAGACCAATTGCACCTGGCCGTCGCGCCGCAGCAGCACGCAGAAATTGTCGAACCAGGTTACCACGCCCTGCAATTTGACGCCGTTCACCAGGAACACGGTCAGCGGCGTCTTCGCCTTGCGGACAGCGTTCAGGAACGTGTCCTGCAGATTTTGTTTTTTTTCCATAGGCCCAAACCTCGCCAAGTTGTGTCGCGCCGCGACGTTCGCGCGGCTTCGCGAACCGCTATAGCCGCGCCCGCTCCAACGCACAAACCAAAAACAAATGAGCCTCTATTGCGAGGATTTCATGCCGAGGTATGCCTCGCGCAGGGAGCGGCTCAGCGACCCGGGGCGGCCGTCGCCAATGCGTCGCCCATCCAGCGCGATAACCGGGGTGGCCGGGTTGCTCGCGGCGCTGATGAAGGCCTCGCGTCCCGTCTGCGCTTCCTCGATCGTGAATGCCCGCTCCTCGATTGCGCACCCCAATTGGCGCGCAATCTGAAGCAAGGCAGCCCGGGTAACGCCGTGGAGCAGGTCGTGGGACAAAGTTCGGGTACGTAAGACGCCGTTTGCATCAACGATCCATGCGTTGGAGGTAGTTCCCTCAGTTACATACCCCTCCTCGTCCACAAACCAGGCTTCGAATGCGCCCGCCTCTCGCGCTGTCTGGCGCGCCAACACATTCGCCAGAAGGTTCGTCGACTTGATGTCGCGCCGTGCCCAGCGCGTTTCGGGCAGGGAGATAACCTTGACGCCAGCCGCAGCACGCGCGGTAAGCGCCTTCTGGTCCAAATTCTTGGCGGTGACGACCATGGTCGGCTTCACGCTAGGCGACGGGAAGAAATGATCGCGCGCGGCCACACCGCGGCTAATCTGCAGGTAGACGATGCCGTCATGGACGCGATTTCGCCGTATGGTTTCGCCGATCACCGCGCGCAGGGCGGCGTCGGTCATCGTCCCCCCAATGCGCAATTCGCGAAGCGAACGTCGCAGACGCGCCATGTGTTCAGCCTCGTCGCACAGGCGCCCGTCACGAAGGGCCCAGACTTCGTAGATAGAGTCGGCGAATTGAAAACCACGATCCAGCACCGACACGCTCGCGCGCCGGAGCGGCAGATAAGCCCCGTTGACGTAGGCGACTTGGCTCATTCGCTTTCGATGCTGGCGCGCCCTGGTGGGTCGACGCCAAGCGACTTCAGTTTGCGATGCAGGGCAGAGCGCTCCATGCCGATGAAAGCCGCGGTCTTCGAGATATTGCCCCCAAAACGCGTGATTTGCACATTCAGATATTCACGCTCAAACCGTTCGCGTGCATCGCGCAGCGGCATGGCGATCACTTCGTGCATGCCCTCGCGCTTGGAATTGGTCGCATTGGGCCAGGCGTCGGCGGGCAGAGACTCAACGGTCACCGGCGTACCGGGATCGCCCGACGCCAAAATCAGGATGCGTTCGATGACGTTGCGTAATTGGCGCACATTGCCCGGCCAGTCGGCCGCCTGCAGCGCCGCCAACGCGTCTTCGCCAATCTGACGTGCGGGCACGCCGGACGTTTCGGTAAGACGACCCACGAAATATCCCGCCAGCTCGGGAATGTCCTCGCGGCGCTCGGAGAGCCCCGGGGCCCGCAACGGCACCACGTTGAGGCGGTGGAAGAGGTCCTCGCGGAATCTGCCTTGTTCGATGTCGCCGCGCAAATCGCGCGAGGAGGAAGAGACGACCCTCACGTTCACTTGCACGTCGGCCGTGCCGCCCAGCCTGCGGAAACGCTGGTCAACCAGAACACGCAGGATCTTCGCTTGCGTCTCCGGCGGCATGTCGCCGACCTCGTCAAGGAACAGCGTGCCGCCGTGCGCCTGCTCGAATACCCCGATCTTGCGCGGACGCCCGTCGGGGCCGTCCTCGCCGAAAATCTCGCTCTCCATCCGCTCTGGCGCGATCGAGGCGGCGTTGATCGCTACAAAAAGGCCGCCGAACCGCGGGCTGTGCAAGTGCAGGAGACGAGCGACAAGTTCTTTGCCGGAGCCTGCAGGGCCAGTGATCAGCACGCGCGAATTGGTTTGCGCCACCCGATCGATCGACGTCCGAAGCGTGGCCATGACTGCGGACGATCCGATAAGTTGGTCGCTGGCGCTGGACAGCATCTTCAGTTCTGCGTTCTCACGCTTGAGGCGCGCCGCTTCGAGCGCGCGCTGTACGGCGACGAGGAGCCGGTCGGCGGTGAAGGGTTTCTCCACGAAATCATACGCGCCCTTGCGGATCGCAGCCACCGCCGTTTCGATCGTGCCGTGGCCAGAAATGACCAGAACGGGCATGTCCGGGTCGATCTCCTTGAACATGCCCAGCAAGTCGAGGCCGTCGACGCGGCTGCCTTGGAGCCAGATGTCGAGCACAACCAACGAGGGCCTGCGTCGGCGGATCGCCTCGAGCGCCTCATCGCTGTCGCGCGCAGCGCGCACCTGGTGACCGTCGTCTTCGAGGATGCCGGCCACAAGCTCGCGGATGTCGGCTTCGTCATCGATAACAAGAATATCAGAGGACATGGGGAGCTCCTGGGACTTCTTCGACCGCGACCGCGGCCTCTTCTTCGCGCTTGGGCAAAACGAAACGAACAACCGCGCCGCCGACGGGACCTGGAGCGTCATCCAGTTCAATCAAGCCGCCATGATCCTCGATGACGCGCGCTACAATGGCGAGCCCAAGGCCGGCGCCCTTCACCCGCGTGGTGACATAGGGCTCGATCAGGCGATGACGATCTTTCTCTGGAAAGCCGAGCCCATTGTCGACAATTTCGAACTGCACGCCGAAATCAAGATCTCGAAGCCGAAGCGTAACGAACCCATCCTTGGGCTCGCCGTCGCGCGCGCGCCGCGCCTGCACGCTTTCCGCAGCGTTCTTCACAAGATTGGTGAGCCCTTGCGCGATCAATCGCTCGTCGCAGACCAGGCCGATCGGATGGTCAATTCCCTCGGCCTCGATGCGCAGGTCTGCGAACGCCAGACGCTGATCGAAGGTGACCGTGCGCGCGATGTCGCTCATGTCCGCGAACGCCATGCGCGGCGTCGGCATTCGCGCGAACGCGGAGAATTCGTCGACCATGCGGCCAATGTCGGCGACTTGACGCAGGATAGTGTCGGTGCAGCGTTGGAACGTCTCTGGGTCGGAAGTGATTTCGGCTGCGTACTTGCGGCGCAGGCGCTCTGCCGAAAGCTGGATCGGCGTGAGCGGATTCTTGATCTCGTGCGCAATCCTGCGGGCCACGTCCTTCCAGGCTTCCTGACGTTGTGCGGAGATCAACTTGGTCATGTCGTCGAACGTCAGCACAAGGCCGCCCTCGGCGTCGGGGCTCATTCTGACGCTCAGATGGAGCGAACCGCCCTCACGCATCAAATCAACCCGCTGCGGCGGCGTTTCCGAGAGCGGCGCGGGCTGGTTGAGCAGCTCCGCGAAATCGGGCGCGACGTCAACGAGCCGCCGGCCGATCGCCGCGCCCGCTTCGATGGCGAGTAATTGGGCGGCGGAACTGTTGGCCGCGCTTATCCGGCCGTCGCGATCAAGACCAACAACCCCAGCGCTGACCCCGCCCAGCACCGTCTCGATGAACCGCCGCCGCGCCTCCACCGCGTCCTGCGCCAACAACAGATCGCGGCGCTGGGTGTCGAGCTGTGCGGTCATGCTGTTGAAGGCGATAGCCAGCGCATCGACCTCGTCACGCTCCTCGCCGACTGAGACTCGCGCCTGAAGATCGCCGCCCGCAACGCGTCGCGCCGCCGCGACCAGACGGCCAATGGGTGCTGCGACCCGCGATGCGTTTGCAAGGCCAAGCCACGCCGCCCCGAGAAGCACGAGCAAAGCCGTCGAAACATAGGCCAAACCAAACAAGGTCCGCAGCGCGCCCTGCTGTTCGCGTGCGGTTCGGTAATCTTCAAGCGACTGGTCGAACGCGCGCAATTGTGTGACGAGGCCGTGCTCGATTTCGCGGGAGACAAGCACATAGGCGTCTGGGTAGGCTTCGAGACGATAGAGCGCGACTACACTGTCCGTCGGTTCGTCAAAGCGGATCGATACTTCCGAGCGATTCGCGGCTGCAAACGCTTCCGGCGAAGGCGGCGTAAACGCTCTGTCGCTTCCCCCGCCTGCGAGGACCTGCGCGCGGCTATCGATGACATAGGCCGATTGCAGCCGCCGACGTTCTGCCTGCACATTGAGAAAGGCAAGATAGAGATCGCGCTGTTCGGTCAAGCCACGTTCGGCGGCGTTCAGGTCCATCGCCATCGCCTCGACATCGCCGCTCAGGCCGCCGGAGGCGAGGTCCACGTACGCGCGTCCGACCGCGGCGGCGTTCTCCATGGACGTCTCGACGCGTTTGCTGAACCAGCGATCCACCCCCTGGCTGAAAGCAACGCCGAGAAACGCCGCCACGATCAACGCTGGCGCAAGTGCAGCCAGACTGAACAAGGTGGCGAAGCGCATATGCAGGCGCGCGCCGGAAGCAGCCGATCGCCACTCGCGCGCCACGCGAAAAATCCTATAGGCAAGCACCCCCACCAAACCGATGGAGATGAGCAGGCTGACTAGAAGTGCGGCGCGAATTCCTGAGGCCGCGCTCTGCTCGATGCCCTCGCCAAGCAGCAACGCGAGCGTGGCGCCTCCCGTCAGCAGCCCCGCGGTAGCGGCCCCGGCGGCGAACAAAAGACCGGAGCGGCTGTAACGGCGCGCCCCGACGACGTTCGGAACTTCCCTGGCGTCTATCGCCGCGGGTGAAGTCACGCTGTCAAACTCCATGTTGCGCTAACGCAACATGTGTTGAACTAGGAACACGTTGGGGTCAATCGTCCTGCCCAGTAGGGATGCCAAGGGTTTGAATCTTCTTGCGTAAGGTGTTTCTGTTGATCCCGAGCAGCGCGGCGGCCCGGACCTGATTGCCGCGGGTGGCGGCCAAGGTGCGCTGGAACAGGGCGCGCTCCACTTCTCCTATAAGGCGCTCATGGAGCCCCGCTTCCGGGAGACCAGGGCGGGCGGCGGCGAAGAGCGCGTCAATGTGGGCCGCCAACGCGTCCGGCCCTGGAGCCTCCTGCACCTGCCCGCCGCCGTTCGAGGTTTGCGCGATGTCATCAGCGGTAATTGTCGAGCCAGCCCCAAGTGCGGCGGCCGCTTGCAGGCAGTTCTGCAACTCACGCACGTTTCCCGAAAAGTGTAGCTGTTCGAGATGCGCCAGCGCGCTCGGATCAAGGAATTTCTCCGGCAAACCGTGTCTGCGGCCGTGCTGCAGGAAAAGCCGCGCCAGGCTCGCGATGTCCTCTATGCGCTCGCGCAGCGGCGGAACGCGGATAGTGACGACCTTAAGCCGATGCAGCAAATCTAAACGAAAGCGGTCGTGGCGCGATGCATCGGCCAGGTCGGCGCACGCGGAAGAGATGAGTCGGAAGTCTGGTGGCTCGTCGTCTTCGAGTATCGGTAGGCTGGCGACGAGCCGGGTCTGGCTGTCCGCTGGCAATTCATCGACGCCCTTGAGCATCAGCACGCCTCCTCGCGCGCGCGCCGCCGCCCCCTTCGGTGAGCGCAATTCCTCTTCAATTGTTCCGGGCGCCGCTGCGGCCACGTTGAGCACGACAAACGGATGCTTGGCTCTTGCGCTGTTGGCGTGAATGGCGCGCGCCACGCGTTCCTTGCCGACGCCTCTCTCGCCCTCGATCAACACTGGAACGTCAGTCGGCGCGAGCCGTGCTACCGATCGGAACACAGCCTGCATTGCGGACGAGCGCCCAACCAGCGGAAGTATTTCATCCTCGCGTATGCGCTGCATAGCAGCGCGCGTCTTCGGCGGTGGCGATCGCTCAAGCGCGCGGCGGATTGTGGCGAGAAGGGCGTCGAGATCAAAAGGTTTAGGCGCATAATCGAAAGCGCCTGCTGCGTCCGCGGAGAGCGCCGTGGCTATCGTGGATTGCGCGCTCATGACCACAAACGGCAGCTCCGGACGCGCTGCGCACAACGCTGGAAGCACGGAAAAGAGCGATTCGTCGCCCATATAGACATCGCTCAGAACGACATCGCCCTGCCCCTCTTTCACCCACTTCACCAAGGTCGGGAGGCTGGAGGTCGCGCGGACCGCGTACCCCTCGTTGTTCAGCGCTTGCGATAGGACATATCGCAATGAGGCGTCGTCGTCGGCGAGGATCACGCACGCGGCCAAACTAATCTTCCTCTATTGGCAGATAGACGCGAAATGACGTACGTCCGGGTTCCGAAGTCACCTCTATGCGTCCATCATGGCTCGCTATGATCTCCCCCGTGACGGCGAGCCCAAGGCCCATTCCCTTCGGCTTAGTTGTGGCGAACGGCTCGAACGCGCGCTCCATGATTTCAGGATCGAGCCCCGGCCCATTGTCTATGATCTGCACCTCAAGCTGGGCGCGCGCTGCGTCAGCGGGTGTCCTACGGACACGCACGCCAGGCCTGAAACTTGTGCGCATAGTCAACGTCGGAGAGGGCGTTCCAACTAGGGCTTCGGCAGCGTTTTGTGCGATATTGAGAAACGCCTGCACCAATTGGTCGAAGTCGCCCAACACGAAGGGCAGGCTCGGATCATAGGCTTCGAGAATGGCGATGTCGGGAGCGCTCGACGAAACCAGCAAACGAACCCGATCCAGCGCCTCATGAACGCTGAAGCGGCGTCGATCACCGCTGACGCCGGGGAACGCATCAATCGCATTGGTCAGGCGATGAATGCGGTCCGCTTCGGCGCAAATCAGTTCGGCGAGGGCATTTGTTTGTGCGTGGCCAGCCTTCGCAATCAATTGTGCGGCCGCGCGTATGCCTGCAAGCGGGTTGCGGACCTCGTGCGCCAACGTCTGCGCGGCCAAGCGCGCGCGTTGGTGCGGTCGCCCATGGGGCAGCGGCGTCAACGCGAGCGCGACATAACCCTCCTCCCCAACCGGCGCTGCTGCGAGACTGACGCGGCCGAGCGAGAGCCCAGGCCCACCGAACGAGAAATCGGTTTCGCTGATTGCGGTCCCCTGCTCCGCCGCGCGGCTCACCAGCGCCGAAACAGCAGGGGCGGGCCCAAAGACATGTTCCAGTGTCCTTCCCACGAGACCCCGGCCGGTGCCCCCGAGCAATTGTGCGGCCGCCAGATTGGCGAAGGCGATGGTCAGATCACGCCCCACGCCGAGGATCGGAATAGGGAGCCCCTCCAACCAACGGTCGAAGTCGGGCGGCGCTTGGCATGGACCTACCTGTGCTGGCATGGATTGTTTCACTCGAACATGCAGAGCTTAGGCGCCTAATTTCTAGGCGCCAAGGAAAATGCTGCGATGCAGCAATGGAGTCAAAAACCGTGAGCTTTGCCGCCATTGTTGTCGCCGGCGGCGCCGGTTCCCGCGTCGGTGGAGATACCCCGAAGCAGATGCGCGCGCTGCGGGGCAGGCCTGTTATTCAATGGTCGGTCGCCGCTTTGGCTGAAGCAGGGGCATCCGAGATTGTAGTTGTAGTCTCGGAGGAGACCCTGCCCCGCTGCCACGAAATCCTCGCGCGGTGGCCGGTCCGCGTTGTGGTGGGCGGCAATACGCGGAGCGGCTCGGTGCGCGCCGGGCTCGAGCATGTCAGCGCCGAACGCGTGCTGGTGCACGACGCCGCTCGCCCCGGACTGAAACCAGAAATAGTGCGGCGCCTCCTCAAGACTTTGGATGGCGGAGCATTGGGCGTGGCCCCCGCCTTGCCGTCGGCGGACATGCTCTGCAGGACCGATGGGGCGGGGCACATCATCGACGCAGTAGAGCGCACCGGCTTGATGCACATCCAAACGCCGCAGGCGTTCCAGACATCAGTGTTGAAGGCAGCTTATGCGGCCGCACCGGATGCCAGCTTCCCCGACGACCTATCTGTGCTGCGTGCGTTCGGCGCCGAGGCGGCGCTGGCGACAGGCGATCGAGCGCTCATGAAGATAACTTACGAGGAGGATTTTGCTGTGCTGGAGCGATTGATGGGCGGCGTGGTGTGCGTCGGGTCTGGCTTCGACGCGCACCGCTTCGGCCTTGGTGATCATGTGATGCTCTGCGGCGTGCGCATCGCCCATGATCGTGGGCTCCAGGGCCATTCCGACGCGGATGCGGGATGGCACGCGTTGGTCGACGCCATATTGGGAGCGCTCGGTCAGGGCGACATCGGCGCGCACTTTCCGCCGAGCGCCCTCGAGTGGAAGGGCGCAAGTTCCGAGATGTTCTTACGTCATGCGGGGAAATTGGCCGAGCGAGCGGGCGCGCGCATCGGGCACGTTGATGTCACCCTGATCTGCGAACGGCCAAAAATCACCCCCTATCGCGAAGCGATGCGGGCGCGGACCGCTGAAGTTCTCAACCTCCCGCTCGCGCGCGTCTCCATCAAGGCGACGACAACCGAACGCATGGGCTTCACCGGACGCGAAGAGGGCATCGCAGCGCAAGCCATCGCAACGCTTGATTGCCTGCCCTAATGACGCGCGCATCGATCGGGCCACAAGTGGCAATCTTCAGCACCGTTGATGTTCTCCCAGAATGCGCGGGCGATGTTGATGTAATCGTCGCTCCAGGCGCGCCCCGGCGGGCGCGCGATTACCCGCCAATCGGCGCTGGCGAAAGCGATTCGCGCTAGCGCCTCCGGCGAACGCGAAACCACCATGACGCTGGTGGCCAAGCCGCCATAGGCGTAGGGGCTCGGGGCTGACGCGCTCATCCGATAGAGCGTCGGCGCATTGATCGCACCCGCGACGCGCGCGGCCTCCGAAACCAGCGCAAGATTGCGGTTCGAGAGATGTAGCACGACGATGCCGCGGTCGCTGAGCTTCGCGAGATAAAGGCTAAGCGCCTCGCGCGTCAGCAAGTGCGCGGGTACTGCATCGGAGGTGAATGCATCCACCACGATAACATCGAACGCTCCGTCCGGCGCCTCGGCGATCCGCAATCGGGCGTCGCCGAGTTCTATGCGAGCCGCAGGCTGACATTCGCGCACATACGAGAAATCGCTGCCCTCGCGCCCGGAGAGGCGCACCATCAGCGGATCGATTTCATAGATGGTCAGCGTATCCTGGGGGCGGGTTAGGCACGCGCTCGACCCAGCGCCAAGTCCAATGAGCGCGAGGCTCGAACGCTCGCCGCCTGCGAGGCCCGCTTGAATCGCCTCCCCCAACGCTGTGTTGGGGCTGTAATAGGTGAGGGGTTCGCGCGTGTCGCCCGGCGCCAGCAATTGCGCGCCGTGGATTGTAGCGCCGTGGACGAGCAGGCGCTCCCGGAGCGGATTATCCCTTGCCGCTGCCGGAATTTCGCGCACGCGGACAATGCCGAAAAAGCTGCGCTCTTGCGTGACGATGCGGCCGCCGCGTGCATTATCGAGGTAAATGGCGCCAAAGGCGCACGCGACGATAAGCGCCGAGGCGAGCCCTCGCCTACCGTTGAACAGGATCGCCACCGCGCAGACAACAAGGCCGACGCGCGCGAGCAATTCCGCGTCAAGCCCCTGCCCCCTGATCGCCAGTATCGCCAGCAAAGTTGCGGCGAATCCCGCAAAACCGTGGATGGTGTCCACCGCACCTGCACTCTCGGTGCGAGGCGCGGAAATCGCTTGCGTCAAAAGCGCCAACAGAGTGAACCCGCACGCCAGCAGCAGCGCGCCCCACGGCGCGGCGACCGAGAGCATTTCCCGTCCCTCCGCCACTGCGCGCGTCAGCATCGTGGTCGGGTTGGCGCCGATGACAAGCACGAGCACGGCCAGACCCGCAGCGACCGCCATGGTGATGTAGCGATGCTGCGTCGAACGGTGCTCACCGCCCATTGCCGCGCCGATGATCGCGGCCGCGCAGCCGAGCGCGCCTAGCACCAGAGTTGGCGCCGGCGGCGCCCAGGCGAGCGCCATGAGCGCGAGCGTAAACGCGGCGAGGGCGGCGCCGAGGGCGGCGTCGGCGATCCGGAATCGGGGCGCCCGCGCCTGGCAGAACAAGCACGTCGCCGCGAGCGCGATCGGGTATTCGTATGCGTTGTTGAAAAGGAGCGGCGCGGCGAGCGCGGCGAAGGCCCCGCCCAACACCCCGCCGAACGAGACGCAGAGATAAAACTCCGTGAGCCGTGCGGCATTGGGCCTGGAAGCGGACAGCGCGAGATGACATGTCAGCGCCGCAAAGAAAAAGCCCAGCAACACCAGGCCCGCGGAGACGAGCCAGTCGTCCGCCAGCTCATCGGCAAGCAGCGCCATAGCGAGCGTCAGCGGAAATAGGACCTGCACCGCCCATGCCAATTTTTGGTGTCCGCGCGCGAACGCGAGCACGAAGGTCAGCAGATAGAGTGCGAGCGGGATAACCCACAGCATCGGCGCTGAGGCGATGTCGGTGGAGATGTGCAAAGTAACGCCAAGCGAAAGCGCGGACGGCGCCGCTGCCGCAGCGACCCAATACATGCGCCGTCGCCAAGTGGGCGCTGACCCTGCCTCCGTAGGCGCAGGCGCCGCTCCGCGGCCCGCGATTGCAAGCCCAGCGCAAACCAGAATGATCGCGCCTACAATGGCGTAGCTCAGCGTCCATGCCTGGCTTTGGGCGCCGGCGCCCAGTGCGGGTTCGATCAGCATCGGGTACGCCAACAGACCCGCAAAACTGCCCAGATTGCTCGCGGCGTAGAGATAGTAAGGATCGTGCGCATCAGCGCGGCCTGAGCGCGCGTACCAGGCCTGCAGCAGTGGCGCAGTGGCTGAGGCCGCCGCAAATGGCGCTCCGACCGAGAGGGCGAGCACGCCCAGGAGCCACAGCGCCGGCTGCTCGGAACTCGGCGGCCCTAGCGCCTCGCTGACCTGCACAGGCAGCACCAAATACGCTGCGATCAACACACCGCCATGGATCAGCGCCTGTAAACGCATGTCCTTCAACCGCGCCAGCAGGTGCGCGTAGAGATATCCCGCGAGCAAGGCGGCCTGGAAGAACGCCATCGAAGTGTTCCAGACCTGCGGGCTGCCCCCGAGCAGCGGCGTCACCATGCGGCCGAACAGCGGCTGCAGAACGAAGATCAGCGCCGCGCTGGAGAAAAGCGTCAGCGCGAAGATGGGCGCGGCGGCGGCGCGGGCGATGGCTTGCACTTGTTCTCCTGCGTGAGCCAACGCCCCAAACCGGGGCAGGGTAGAGAGGCACGGAGCCCCCTCCCCTGGGAGCGTCGGCGCCTCGAAGGCGGGGACGCCGGCGGTCCAAGGAGCCCCTACCCCGCTCCCACGGGACGAATAGGCATCTTCGTTCGTGCGTCTCTGCCATCGCGGCCGTTTACTGGGAATGGACAATCGCCGCGCGCGGTTCTTAGCTCGCGCGATGTTCTCGCCTGAAATCACCGCCGCCGCCCGCGCCGTGCTCGAAGCCTGCCGCGCGCAGGGCCTCCGTATCGCCACGGCGGAAAGCTGCACCGGAGGCCTGATCGCGGCGGCGCTGACCGCGATCCCGGGTTCGTCGGACGTGTTCGAGCGCGGGTTCGTGACGTACTCGAACGAGGCTAAGTGCGAAATGCTTCGCGTGCCAGCGGAACTCATCGTAGCTCATGGCGCGGTGAGCGCGGAGGTCGCCCGCGCGATGGCGGAGGGGGCCTTGGCGCACTCGCGCGCTGATGTTGCGGTCGCCGTCACCGGCGTTGCGGGGCCGGGCGGGGGGAGCGAGACGAAGCCAGTGGGCCTCGTGCACATCGCCGCGGCGCGCAGCGGCGGCATGCGACTGCATGAGGAGTGCAGGTTTGGGAATGTGGGGCGGGATGAGGTGCGGGAAATGACGGTGCAGCGGGCGCTGGAGATGGTGGCGCAAGTTGCGGGGTAGGTCGTCCGAAATTCGCCGGGAGCGGAAATTATAAGGACCGCCGGCGTCTCACCGGCTTGCGCCATAATCGTTAGTGGGAGCGCGGCGCTCCGCGCCGCATGCGCGGCGGAGCCGCGCGGTCCAACCTGGAGATGCCGGCGCTGCCGGCGAGACGCCGGCGGTCCAGAATTGGGCGTCCGCTTCCGGGCCCGAAGCATCACCCTGCCCTCTCCCCCTATCCGGGGGGAGAGGGGGCGTCTGAGCCCAGCCTTCGCCGCGCCTCTTTCTCGAACGCCCCCATGATCCGCGCCGCGACGCGATCCTTGTTCGCGCTAACCACCGCATTCAGCACCGGATTCTTGAACTGGTAAGCAATCCAGAAGCGCACGCGCGCGCCCTCCTCGCATGCCTCGAAGCGCCAGCGATTGTCGAGCGTATGGAATGGCCCGCTGACGAGCGACACATCCACTTCGCCTTTCGCCGGTTCGCAGCGCACATTGGTGGAGAAGCGCTCTCGGATGGCTTTCCAACCGACGATGGCCTCGGCCACGCCTTCCCAACCGCCCTGTTCGCGCGGTTCTTCCGTCACCACGCGCAGCTTCTGCAGATACGGAATGAACTTCGGATATTCGCGCACGTCGCCGACCATGCGGCAGAGGTCGGTTGGCGCGTAGGGCAGGATGCGCTCGGCGGTGAGGGTGGTGCGGGACACTAAAGCCCCTTTCCTCGGAGGGGCGCCGGCCCGAGGTTGCAAGGCAGTGCGCCCCCCCGCCCCCGGGGGGCGGGGGCAGGGGGAGGGGGCTTGCAGGAGGGACCGCCGACGGCGCCGTTCGCTGTGCCTTCTGCACGCCCCCTCCCCCTACCCTCCCCCCGTTGGGGGGCGGAGGCGCTCGGTTCGGCGCCCATCATGCCTGCGCAACTATCCGCGCCGCCTTCAGCTTCGCGAAATCCTCACCGGCGTGGTGGCTCGACCGTGTCAGCGGCGATGCGCTCACCATCAGGAAGCCCTTGGCGTAAGCAATCGTCTCCAGCGCCTTGAACTCATCCGGCGTCCAATAGCGTGCGACCGCCGCGTGCTTCTTGGTCGGCTGCAGATATTGGCCGATGGTGAGGAAATCGACGTTGGCCACACGCAGATCGTCCATCACCTGCAGCACTTCGGCCTGCTCTTCGCCGAGCCCGACCATCAGCCCGGACTTGGTGAATTGCTTCGGGTCGCGCTGCTTCACGGAATCCAGTAGCCGCAGCGATTGGTAATAGCGAGCGCCGGGGCGGATGGAATGATAAAGCCGCGGCACGGTTTCGAGATTGTGGTTGAACACATCCGGCGCGGCATCGATCACGCGTTCGGCCGCGCCCGGCTTGCGCAGAAAATCCGGCGTCAGAATTTCGATGGTGGCATCAGGCGCTAGACGCCGTAACGCGGCGATGGTTTGCACGAAGTGTTCCGCGCCACCGTCTTCCAAATCGTCGCGATCCACTGACGTCACCACCACATGCTTTAGCCCCATGGTAGCAGTGGCGTGGGCGACGTTTTCCGGTTCATTCGGGTCGAGCGGCGACGGTTTGCCGGTGGCGACATTGCAGAAGCTGCACGCGCGGGTGCAGGTCTCGCCCATGATCATGAAGGTGGCGTGCTTCTGGCTCCAGCATTCGCCGATGTTGGGACAGCCCGCCTCTTCACATACGGTGGCGAGCTTCAGGCCGCGCATTAGCGCCTTGGTCTCATGATAGCCGACGCTGGTTGGGGCATTGACCCTGATCCAGTCCGGCTTGCGGGGGCTGATCTGATCGGCCCTGCCTTCCTTTTCGGGATGGCGGGGGCGGTCGCTTTCGCCTTTTGCACGGGTATCGATGAGAGTGGCCATGGGGCAGCAAACATGATGCGAATTGGGGACATCGGCAATGTGCGAAAGCGCAGTCCCCTTAAGCGGGATTGGCGAAGCTGGTTGCGCTTCGGCCTTGCCAAACGCATCTGCCCCGCTAGGTTCTGTTACAACCGTGAAACAATAATCACGGGGAGCGCCACGCCCGCGCGGTTGCGGGGCGGGTCCTTGGAGGCGGCAATACATGGGCACTCGTCCCTTTGAGCTGGCGCGCACGCGCCTCACCCTGTTTCAAGCTCTGCTGCGCGCGCGCGACGCCAAAGGCGGCAAGTTCAAGATCCTCGAGGATCACGAGAGGAAGCCCCTCTCCTACGACGACATCATCACCCGCGTGTTCGCGCTCGGAGGCAAGCTCGAGGGCCTGATCAAGCGGCGCGAGACAGCTGGAATCATGCTGCCAACCGGCGCAGGCTGCGTCGTCACGTTTTTTGCTTTGCACGCGATCGGGCGCACCCCGGCGATGCTGAACTTCACGGCTGGCGCGATGAATCTGCGCTCGGCCTGCGAAGCAGCGAACGTGAAAAAGATACTCACCTCAAAGCGCTTCATTCAATTGGCCAAACTCGAGCCGCTCGCCGCCGAACTCTCCAAGCACGCCAAGCTCATTTATTTGGAGGATGTCAGCAAGAGCATCGATTTCGGCGATAAGCTCATCGCTGTTTTGAAATCTCTGGCGCCACGACTGTTCATCGCCAAAGCAAGCCCCGACGACACCGGCGTCATTCTGTTTACGTCAGGCTCCTACGGCGCGCCCAAGGGCGCGGTGCTCTCGCACAGCAATCTGGTCTCCAATGTCGAGCAGGGATATTCGCATGTGCCGTTCGAGCCTGACTGGAGCTTCTTCTGCCCGCTGCCGATGTTCCATTGCTTCGGGCTGCTGGGTGGGGTGCTGCTGCCGCTATTCACCGGGCACAAGACGTTCTTGTATCCCTCGCCGACGCAGGTGAAGGAAATCCCCAAGCTCATAAAAGAGACCGGCGCCAACGTCTTCTTCGCCACCGACACGTTCGCGCAGCAATATGCGCGCAACGCCGCTGACGACGACCTCAAATGCATCCGCCTCATGGTGCTCGGCGCCGAGCGCGTGAAACAGGAGACGCGCGATCTCTACATGCGTCGCTTCGGCGTGGAATTGCTGGAGGGCTACGGCGCCACCGAGGCCTCCCCGCTCATTTCCGTCAACATACCTGGAAAGAATCGTTACGGCAGCGTCGGCCAATTCGTGCCCGGCATCGAGTGGAAACTCGAAGCGGTGCCCGGCATCGACGGCGGGCAGAAGCTCTACGTGCGTGGCCCGAATGTGATGCGCGGCTATCTCGATCCGCTGAAACCGTTCGGTATCGATTTGCTGCCGCAGGGCTGGCACGACACTGGCGATGTGGTGGACGTGGACGAAGATGGGTTCATCCGTATTCTCGGGCGCGTGAAGCGCTTCGCCAAAATCGGCGGCGAGATGGTGTCTCTCAACGCCGTCGAGGGTTATGCGCAACAACTTTGGCCGAACGCAATGCATGCGGCGATCTCGATGCCCGACACCCGGAAGGGCGAACGCCTGGTGCTATTCACCAACCAGAAGGACGCGGATTCAAGCGCCTTCGTGACTTGGTGCAAGGAGCATGGCGTCGCCGACATCGCAGTGCCGAAACGCATTATCAGCGTGGACGAAATACCCGTACTCGGCACCGGCAAAACCGATTATGTCGCGCTCGGGCGCATGGCGACGGATTTGCTGGCGAGGGCTGAGGCGGCGTGAACGCATGCGCGTGAAGGCGTTTGCCGCAGCACTCGCAATGCTGCCAGCTTGCTCGCAAGCGCCGCCGCTGATCGTGGGCGTTTGGGACCGAGGCCAATCGTCCTTCGCGGCGTTCTTAACGAGCGGGAATATCTATGATTGCGGCCCGCAGACCGTGGTCGGGACTTGGCGGGAGGTTGGTCCGAACAGCTACCAACTCGTTGTATCCGACCATGGTCGGATCGACACGGCAGTCGCGACCGTCAACGGCAATCTCATGCATATTCAAGTCACCGGCGGCGCCGACGCAGGCGACCAGGGCAATTGGACACGTGCACGGGAACTCGGCGCGTGCGGCTAGCATTCGCGCGTCGATACGAGCCCCTCACAACAACACCGCCATAAGGTCTCCCAGGCCCAAGGAAGGATTAAAAGCGACGTGCCCAGCGCGGCCGAGGCCTTGAATGCACACGAACGGCAATTATACTCATCTTATGCCGGCGAAGACGAAATCCACCAAGCTCCGGGCGACTGAGGGACGCTACACCGAAATCGGAGGCGTGAGGGTAAAGCTGGCGCCGGCGTGGCGCGTCCTGCCCAAGATCGAAGACGCCCGGCTTCGGCAGGCCGTGAAGGACTTCTATGCCGACAAGAAGGCCAAGTGACGCCAGACCGCGCGTCTTCATCAATTGCCCATTCGACGAAGATTATGGAGACCTGCTACGAGCGCTTGCATTCGCTGTCGCCGTCTGCGGATACAAGCCGACCTGCGCGCTCGATGAAGACGATGCCGGACGGATTCGTTTCGACAAACTGAAAGCGCTCATCGCCGAGGCCGACTTTGCGATTCACGATCTCTCGCGCATCGAACTTTCCGACGACACACACACGCCGCGCTTCAATATGCCATTTGAACTTGGGCTCTATCTTGGCGCTAAGCATTTCGGTGGTTCGCGCCAGAGGCAAAAGCGAACGCTGGTCCTGGCCAAGAGCCGACGCGAGTGGGCGCCGACGATCTCGGATTTAGCCGGCGTTGACCCTGCATATCATGGCGCCAAGCCGGATGCCGTCATCCGCGCCACACGCGACTTTCTCCATAACGCGCCTGATGGCAGCATGTTGCCAGGCGAAACGGCGCTGATCGCCGATCACCGCCGCTTCTTGCGCGACTTGCCGAAGATTGCGGAGTCGGCGCGCCAGACGCCGGAGGAAGCGCTGCGCTATCGGAACTACATCACATTTCTGCAGGAATTTCTGGTGGCGCGGCCGGGGAGCTAAAATCCGCCGCCGCCCCCTCACAACAACATCGCCATAGGGTCCTCCAGGAACCCACGGAACGCCTTCAGAAACGCCGCGCCCAGCGCGCCATCGACCACGCGGTGATCGCAGGTTACGGTCACGCTCATCATCGTCGCGATCGCGAGGGCATCGTTCTTCACGACCGGACGTTTCTCGCCGGCGCCGATCGACATGATCATGCCGTGGGGTTCGTTGATGATGGAGGCGAAGCTCTTGATGCCCAGCATGCCCATGTTCGAGATCGAGAACGTGCCGCCCTGAAACTCCTCCGGCTTCAGCTTCTTGTTGCGCGCTCGCTCGGCAAGGTCGGCCATTTCGTGGCTGATCTGCGCGAGGCCCTTGGTCTCGGCTTGCCAGATGATCGGCGTGATCAGGCCGCCGGGAATCGCCACCGCCACCGCGATGTCGGCGTGGTGATGCTGGGCAATGCCGTCGGGCGTGTAGCTCGCGTTGGACTCGGGCACCATCTTCAGCGCCAAGGCCGCCGCCTTGATGCACATATCGTTGACGGAAATTTTCACGCCTGAATCGGCGAAGCGCTTATTGATGTCGCCGCGCGCTTTCAGCAGCCCGTCGATGTCTATGTCGATCGTCAGCGGGAAATGCGGCACGTCACGGAAGCTCTCGGTCATGCGCTTGGCGATGGTTTTGCGCATGAGATCGAGCGGCACGAGATCGTAGCTGCCAGAACGGATACCGTGCTGCTCCAGACTCTTATGCTGGGTCGGCGCAGGCGCAGGCGTTTGCACCGTGAGCGAATGGGTGGCGGCTATGGGCGCGCGCGCCATGGCGGCCTCGACATCGCGTTTGACCACGCGCCCGTGCGGGCCGGTGCCGTTAAGGGCGGTGAGGTCTAGCTTGGCTTGAGCCGCGAGACGGCGAGCTAGTGGAGAGGCGGGAAATCGTTCCCCTCCCCCAACGGGGGAGGGGTCAGGGCGTGGGGGGGGTGCAGAAGGAAGCGTTGACGGCGCCACCACGCCACTTCCTGCACGCCCCCCCTCCCTACCCTCCCCCCGTTGGGGGGAGGGAGCTTTGCCCTGCGGGGGCGGCGACGCTTCTCCCCGCAACACCGCAATCGGCGTATTCACCTTCACGCCCTGCGCGCCTTCCGGCACCAGGATTTCTGCGATCACGCCTTCGTCGACGGCTTCAACCTCCATCGTCGCCTTGTCGGTTTCGATCTCTGCGATCACCTGCCCCGGCTCGATGCGGTCGCCCGCCTTTACGTGCCATTTGGCGAGGTTGCCCTCCTCCATGGTGGGCGACAAAGCCGGCATGGTGATCTGGATGCTCATCGTTGCGCCCGTTGTTGGATGGTCACCGGGATCGCGTCAGGCGTCCAGCGGTGCAGGAAGGTGAGATAGGCGAGCGCGAGATACACAAATCCGAACCCGATCCAGATGCACATCTGCACGATGTCATCGATGGAATATTGCAGGATCACACCATGCTCAGGGGAAGCATTCGCGAGCACAGCGCGACCGGCGGCGGTCAGTCCACCGTTTGCATCAATCTCGCTTAGTCGCGCTATCAAGCCTTCTTGGGTCGTCTGCGCGCCGGCCATCACCGCCATGAGCATGCCAAGCACCAGCGTGATGAAACCAAAGCTCCCGAAGCGCGCGACGAAATTCGCTGAGCCGATGAAATAATTCAACGCCACGATATACGCCGAAACCACCGAAAAGATCAGCGACACGCCCACCAAGACGATGTTGGTGAATTCCACCAATTCCTGGATCACTTCGCCTTCGGTCATGTTTGTGTCCCCTAGCGATACGTAACCGCTTTCACCGCCGCCACAATCTTCTCCGTACTTGGCAGCGCCAAAGCTTCGAGATTAGCCGCATACGCCAGAGGCGCATCCACCTGATGCACGCGCGTGGGCGGGGCGTCGAGATAATCGAAGGCTTCGCTCGTCACGCGCGCGCAGACCTCCGCGCCCACGCCTGATTGGCCCCAGCCTTCCTCGGCGGTGACGAGGCGGTTGGTTTTCTTCACGCTCGCAACGATGGTGGCCATGTCCAGCGGGCGCAGCGTGCGCAGATCGATCACTTCCGCGTCGATCCCTTCCATTGCAAGGTGCTCGGCGGCCTTGAGCGCGGCGCCAACCATGCGCGAGTGCGCGGTTATGGTTACATCGCCGCCTGCGCGACGCACTTTCGCCTTGCCGATCGGCACGAGCCAATCGGCGACATCGGGAATTTCGAACTCTGTTCCGTAGAGCATTTCGTGCTCGAGGAACACGACCGGGTTGGGATTGCGGATGGCGGCCTTGAGCAAGCCCTTCGCGTCCGCCGCATCGTAGGGCGCGATCACGATCAGGCCGGGCACGTGGCTGTACCAGGACGAATAATCCTGGCTGTGCTGCGCGCCCACGCGCGAAGCCGCGCCGTTGGGCCCGCGGAAGACGATCGACGATTTGATCTGCCCGCCCGACATGTAGAGTGTCTTCGCCGCTGAATTGATGATCTGGTCGATGGCCTGCATGGCGAAATTCCAGGTCATGAACTCGACGATGGGTTTCAACCCCGCCATCGCCGCGCCGACGCCAAGCCCAGCAAAGCCATGCTCGGTGATCGGGGTGTCGACCACGCGCGTGGGACCAAACTCGGCCAAGAGTTCGCGCGACACTTTGTACGCGCCTTGGTATTCCGCGACTTCTTCGCCCATAAGAAATACATTCGGATCGCGGCGCATTTCTTCTGCCATGGCGTCACGCAGCGCATCGCGGAGCGTGATTTTGATCATGACGGTACCGGGCGTCACTTCTTCTCCCCTCCCCCCTTGCGGGGGAGGTCCCTCGCGGAGCGAGGGGGAGGGGGGGCGTGCAGAAGGAACCGCGGCGCCGCCGCCTGGTGTGCCTCCTGCTCGCCCCCCCTCCGGCCGCTTCGCGGCCACCTCCCCCGCAGGGGGGGAGGTTTCGCCGCCGCTCAATTCCGCAATCACCGTATTCACCCGCACCCCCTGCGCGCCCTCGGCCACCAGCAGCGCCGAGATCACGCCTTCGTCCACCGCCTCCACTTCCATCGTCGCCTTATCCGTCTCGATCTCGGCGATGACTTGGCCCGGCTCGATTTTGTCGCCGACCTTCACCAGCCATTTGGCGAGGTTGCCCTCCTCCATGGTGGGCGAAAGCGCGGGCATCAGGATTTGCGTCATCAGGCGAGCACGCCGAACAGAGCAAGGAAGAGCATGCCGCAGCCGACGACGCCGGCGAACCAAAAGAGCGGGCGAACGTAGGGCAGGGCGAACGCGTACCAGATGGCGTGGGCGATGCGCGCATAGAGGAACACCTGCACGCCGAGCACCGTCCAAGAATTGGTGATCCCCGCCGCATCAGCGATCAGCACCAGCGGCGCGAAGAACCATAGGTTCTCGCGATAATTATCCGTGAGCCGCTTCATGCGCGCTTGGAATTTGGTCGGCGGCTTCAGATCGTCGCGCGCATTGGCCATGACCATCGGGCCGTTGTTGGCGATGCCGGCATAGCCTTGGATCAAGACGATGACGAAGAAGAGTGCGATGCTGTAGGCGAGGTAGGTGAGTTCAGGCGTCATGAGCTCCTCCGATATGTAAAAGCCCGCCGTCATTCCGGACGCGCGGAGCGCGATCCGGAACCCAGGGGCGACCAGCACGGTGTTTGCCCCTGGGTTCCGGGTTCTCGGCCATTGCCGAGCCCCGGAATGACGGCGCCACTTGAGCAAGAGCAGGGTTTGTAAGGTGGAGCGCGCGGCCTCCGGCCGCGCATGCGCCGCTGGAAGCGGCGCGCTCCAATCGGCGATCAATGGTGCGCCGCATCACAGATAAACATCCGTCATCAGCTCGCGCGCATCCGGCTCCGGGCTTGATTGCGCAAACTCGGCGCTTGCCGTCACCACGGCGCGTATCTCGCGGTCAATCTCCTTCAGGCTCTCCTCGCTCGCGTGCCCGGCATCGATCAGCAATTTCTTCACGTGCTCGATGGGGTCGTGGCGCGTTTTCATCTCCTCGACTTCTTCTTTGCTGCGATACTTTGCCGGGTCGGACATGGAATGGCCGCGATAGCGGTAGGTTTTCAGCTCCAGCAATACCGGCCCCTCACCCGAGCGCGCGTGCTCCGCCGCACGCAATCCCGCCTCGCGCACGGCGACGACGTCCATACCGTCGACTTCCTCGCCTGGAATATTAAAGCTGATGCCGCGCTTGTGCAGGTGCGTTTCAGATGACGAGCGCTGGATCGAGGTGCCCATGGCGTATTGGTTGTTTTCGACGATGTAGACTACCGGCAGCTTCCACAGGCTCGCCATGTTGAAACTCTCGTACACCTGGCCCTGATTGGCCGCGCCATCGCCGAAATAGGTGAGGCAGATTTTGCCGTCGCGGCGATAGCGGTTGGCGAAGGCGAGGCCGGTGCCCAGCGAGACTTGCGCGCCGACAATGCCGTGGCCGCCGTAAAACGCCTTCTCGGTCGAGAACATGTGCATCGAGCCGCCCTTGCCTTTCGAGCAGCCGTCGCGGCGGCCGGTGAGTTCGGCCATGATGGCGTTTGGGTCCATGCCGGCGGCGAGCATGTGGCCGTGATCGCGATAGGCGGTGATGACCTGGTCGCCAGGCTTCAGCGCCGCCTGCATGCCGATAACCACCGCTTCCTGGCCGATGTACAAATGGCAGAAGCCCCCGATCAGTCCCATGCCGTAGAGCTGGCCCGCACGCTCCTCGAAGCGGCGGATCAGCAGCATGTCGCGGTAGAAGCGAAGCAGATCGTCCTTGGACGCGTCCTCGCTTGCGCCATTGGCGCGGGTGGCGGTTTGGCCCATGTGATCGCGTTCCCTCTGCCGCTAGGAGCCTCTTCGGGCCCGGCTTGTCCACACACGGCGGCGGGCCCCTCATATGCGGCTTTGCGTGTGCTCGCTAGTCAGCTTTGCGCCGGCGGATGGAGCTAATTGGCCAGCGCGAACACGACCTCGCCCTCGCCGCCAGCCGCCAGCAGCACGCGGGCGCGCTCGTCGAGATAATCGAGGTCGAGTGTTTTCGGTGCGAGGCGCGCGGCTCGCGTCGCCAACGCGGCGTGCTCGGCCTCGAGTTCAGAAAGACGCTCGCTCAGCATGCGCTCCTGAGCCTGCAGGTCGATATAGGCGACAAGCCCCTGGCGGCCCGTCACCGCGTGCGCGCCGAGATACAAGATGGCGGCGCCCAGCCCAATACTGACCAATTTTGAGCCGCCGCGCGCCATCGTTCCGACCTCGAAAGAGCGCGCAAAATGAGTCCCAGTGCTTAATGAAATCTTTACAGAATCTGAGGGTTGCGGAACAAAACGAGTCCGTTGAGTCCAATTGAATCAGGAACTTAGCAAGAACCCCACAAGCGATGGTGGGGGCGGCCAAGGCGAGACTCCATTACGAGTCCCGCCACAAGCCGAAAAATATTTTCAGTCTGGAACCCGATCCGGCTTTGCGTGCACCAGTTCACCGCCCCACGATTGTCTCCCCACCCGCGTAATGGCCTTGATCGTCGAGCATTTCGGCGATGCGGATAAGTTGGTTGTATTTCGCGGTGCGGTCGGAGCGCGCGAGCGAGCCGGTTTTGATCTGTCCGCAATTGGTGGCCACGGCGAGGTCGGCGATGGTGGAATCTTCGGTTTCGCCCGAGCGATGGCTCATCACCGCGGAATAGCCGGCGCGCTGGGCCATCTCGACCACGTCCAGCGTTTCGGTGAGGGTGCCGATCTGGTTGACCTTGATCAGGATGGCGTTGGCGAGGCCCTGCTCGAAACCCATCTGCAGGCGCTTCGTATTGGTGACGAAGAGATCGTCGCCGACCAATTGGCATTTGTCGCCGATGATGTCGGTCAGCGCCTTCCAGCCCTCGAAATCGTCCTCCGACATGCCGTCTTCAATCGACACGATCGGATAGCGGGCGACGAGGTCGGCGAGATATTTCGCGTTGGCCTCGGGCGAGAGTGACTTGCCCTCCCCGGCCAATTCGTATTTTCCCTTTTTGAAATATTCGGTGGCGGCGCAATCGAGCGCGAGGGCGATGTCCTCGCCCGGCTTGTAGCCGGCCTTCTCGATCGACTTGATGATGAACGCTAGCGCCTCGTCGGCGCTCTTCAGGTTCGGAGCAAAGCCGCCCTCATCGCCAACATTGGTGGAATGGCCGGCAGCTTTGAGTTCCTTCTTCAGCGTGTGGAACACCTCTGCGCCGTATCGCACGGCGTCGGCCATGGTTGGCGCGCCCACAGGCATAATCATGAATTCCTGGACGTCGATGGGATTATCGGCATGCGCGCCGCCATTGACGATGTTCATCATCGGGCACGGCAATACCCGCGCCTGCACGCCGCCGAGATAGCGATAGAGCTGTTGGCCTGCGCCTTGCGCCGCGGCTTTGGCCACGGCGAGCGACACGCCAAGGATGGCGTTTGCGCCGAGACGGGCCTTGTTGTCGGTTCCGTCGAGTTCAATCATCACCGCGTCGATGCGGCGCTGATCTTCTGCGTCCATGCCAATGATGGCGTTGGCGATCTCACCCTGCACCGCTTCAACCGCGTCGCGCACGCCTTTGCCCAAATAACGATCGGGTTCGCCGTCGCGCTTTTCCATCGCTTCGTGTGCGCCGGTGGAGGCCCCGGAGGGGACTGCAGCGCGCCCAAACGCGCCGTCCTCTAGCAGGACATCGACCTCAACAGTGGGATTGCCCCGGCTGTCGAGGATTTCACGGCCGATGATGTCAGCGATGCCGGTCATGGGGACCCCTATAAATATGCAAGCAGAAGTCCGCCGCCTCAGTTGCTGTGCAAATCGCACGCGCGTTGGCGGCAGGGCAGGCGCTACGGCGTTGTGTTGGGCAGCGCTGAGTTCGTCTCAGGGGGAGGGGTGTCGACTTGTGCGGGAGCGGGGGGGGCGGACTCGCAGTAGAGATATCCCTCCAGAGCGAAGTCACCATACCGACTCTCAGTGTATGACCCACCATAGCCGTTGGCCCCGCTAACATAGCCTGAGTACGTATAGACTGGGCGTTCGGCGCGAAAGATGTTCTTGCGGAACATTGTTCCGTGACACAATTCCACGGCGCGTTGTTCCCAAAAACTGCGCGCCAATTCCGCTGCAGGCGCTACCACCAACACCGTGTAGTAGTCGCCCTCAGCATTGAACCGCTCGCTGTAGCCATAAGGCCTTTCACCGGGAACCATCGGTCCGTAATCCATTGGAACAGTGGCGCACGCCGCCGAAAACGCAAGTGCAACTCCCGCTACCAGCCGTGACTTCGAACGAGAGCCGGACTTCATGTTCAATGTCGCGCTCGCTCTGCGGCACGGATTTGTTGTGCGCGCTCGGTATTGGCCTGCGCGATTTGGATCGCGTTACCATAGGTTGAAAACTCAAGGTTTGCAGCCGAGGAAACGTAGGAACCGGCGGCTGTTCCCGCCCCCACCCTGCGCACAGTGCGGTTGTCAGCCAAAGTCTCGATCAATTCGTCCTGACCTGTCAGACTGGGCGCGACGGGTCGGTTCAAATCAAGAAGCACGTAGCGAGCGATGAACGCATGAGCACGTTCAATCTCTGCACGCAGCAACTGGCCGTTGTCGCGGCTCCATTCGCGAGCAAGGAAGATGGCGATTTCGTCTTTGGTCAGGTTGTCGTCATGCGCCTTCTCCAACTCACGTACCATTGCACGGTGCTCTTGCGAACCCTCCTCTGGCAATGCGCCGCTCTCATCGCGCGCGCTGTCCTGGATCGATACGACGAGCCGCTCGCGCAACTCCGGCGTAAGCGTTGGGACCGGCAATTGCGATGAATAATAGGTGAATGTGTTTCGGTAAGCAGGCCCGTCTCGCTCTGCCCGCGGAATTGTCCGCTCAAACTGATACGGCGTCGCGTATGGCGTCGCGGCACTCTGAAACGAAGCGTAGGCACTAACGCGAAGTGTGCTTGCGTCTTCCGACAGCGTGTACTGTGCACTGACTTGGACAACGTCCTCTAGAGGATCGCGCGCGGTCAGGCGCTGCGCGGTCTGCACTTCACTGAACACCACGCCCGCTGTCGCCGCATCTGGCGGCGCCTGTTCGCGGAGGTGATTAGCGAGGGATTGGTTCAAGAAGTCGACCGTGACAACCTCCGCCATTTCGCCGGCCGCCTTGCGAGCCCGCATCGAGGGGCCGGCATTTATGATCGCGTCCATGACCGCCGTGGTGAGAGCGCCGATAAGCCCGTAGGCCGCTCCTGCAGATGAGGTGGTGACAAAAAACCAGCTCTTCTCGACGCCATTGTTGTTTTCGGCCACGACGACCGGCGTCGCCGCCATAGTCTGTATGTGGGCCTGCGTGAGGGGGCGCATGGCCGGGTAGCTTGGCTCCGTGGCGCATGACGCGACGGCCGCAGCCAGCGCCGCTACAAGTATTCTCTTAAACATGGCTCCCCCCTCTGGGGCAGCTCTAGGTCCGGGAATACCAGCCGGTCAAGTAGCACCCTCGCCGAAAAATCCCCGGCCTCAATCTTCCTTCGGCTTCAGCACCTGCTTGCCTTTATACCTGCCGCTCTTGAGGTCGATGTGGTGCGGGCGGCGGAGTTCGCCGCTTTCCTTGTCCTCGACATAGGCGTTCTTGCCGAGCGCATCGTGGGAGCGGCGCATGCCGCGGCGGGAGGGCGTGGTTTTTCGCTTCGGAACGGCCATGGCCGGAAAACTCCTGGGGTCCCGGCGACGGCGCGGGAAACCGCGGCTGATAGCGGTTCAGCTCTTTCCCGGCAAGCCCGTCACCGCTGATTGCGTTCCGTGATGGAGCCCCCGAGGGCGGTGCTGCGGTCCGCGGCGCGCCCTGCCCCGCTGACGTCAATATCGCCCCCCATGGCGGCGCTGGCGTCATAGCTGGTTTCGGCGAAGGCCTTGATCTCTCCGCCCATGGCGGCGCTGGCGTCTACGGTCTCGCAGTGAAGGGCGTCCGCCTCCACGATGCCGCCCATCGCGGCGCTGACGTCCATGCTGCGGCACCCGCCGACAAGCTCCATCTCCCCGCCCATTGCGGCGGAGGCGTCCACGTGGCCGCAAAAAAGTTCGCGCACGACCAGATTGGCGCCCATTGCTGCGACGGCGTCAAACTCGGTGCAAGCGCCGCCGCCCGTGGCGTTGACTTGCGCGCCGCGGGACGCGGCGACGCCTTCAAATCGCGGCAACGTCACCCGCACTACGGCGTCATAGCGCGGCTCGCCGCCAAACCACGGTCGGTTGCGCGGTTCTATTTTCAGCGTGTCGCCGTCGCGGCGCGTGACAATGCGCGCGGCATCCGGGCCTTCGACATTGACCGTATACGCGGGTCCCACAGCTATCTCGACACGGAAGCGCCCGGATGCGTTGACGTTGTCAAATCCTGTTACGGTACGTTGCTCGGCTGCAGCGGCGCCCGTTAAGGCGGCAAGCGCCAAGATGGCGATGAACGTTTTCATATGATCTCCTTAGCGCCGACGCAGCGAACCGCCTGAGGACAGGGAAATGTCGCCAATTCCTGGGTTTCCGTAGACATCTACGGCGCCGCCGCTGGAGGCGTCGACATTGAGTCGCCCCTCGGCGAATACGCGCGCGCTCGCGCCAGATGAAACATCGACGCTGCCGGTTTCGCACCGCATTGCCTGGGCGTCGATGCTGGCGCCGCTGGAGGCGTCGGCGGTGAAGCTCGCGCATGCGCCGCTCACATCGACGGAAGCGCCGGAGGAGGCGTCCAGAGCGATTGCCCCGCCGGCGACGCCGCGAGCGTCGATGGCGGCGCCGCTTGAAGCGTCCAGACCCTCAACACTCGGCATGGTGACCCGCACGATGGCCTGACGCGGCCCGCGCCAGGACCAGCCGCGCACCGGCTCGACCACCAACGTGCCGTTGGAAACACGGGTCACGATTCGATCCGCATCGCGACCCTCCACCTCGACACGGAAATCACCGCCGACGGCGACGTCTACGCGGGTCCCAGCGCTGGCGCTGATCTTGGTGAAACCTGAGAGTGGGCGCGTATCGGCAAACGCCGGGGCTGCGAGAAGGGCAAGGCCAGCGGCGCTAGACAGCATAATTTTCATGGCTTTCTCCCAAAGCAGGGCTCACCGCGGCAATGGCGGTCAGCGGACTGCCTTATGGATGCGCCGCGCGGGCCAATTGGATGCAGGCGCTTGGCAGCTTGGGGGCAAAAGCCATATGGCAAGTCATGCGCCGCCGCACCCTCCTCGCCGCCCTCCCCGCCGCCTGCACCCCATCCTTGGGTACGTTCGATACTTTGGCCCCACGCGATGGCGGGGTCCGCCGCATCGTCCGCGACGCCGCCTACGGGTCCCATCCCCGCCAGGGGCTCGACCTCTACAGGCCTCGGAGCGCGGCCGCGCCGCTCCCCATTATCGTGTTTATCCATGGCGGTTCCTGGCGAAACGGCGACCGACGGGACTACAATTTTCTGGGCGCCGCCTTGGCGGCCCAGGGGTTTGTCGCCGCGCTCCCGAACTACCGCCTTGTGCCCGAGGCGAGGTTTCCCTCCTTTGTGGAGGATTGCGCCGCCGCGGTGCGCTGGCTGCAGGACAATGCCGCCTCACACGGGGGCGATCCCGAGCGTATCGTGCTGATGGGACACTCGGCTGGCGCATACAACGCGATCATGCTCGCGCTCGATGGGCGATTTTTGACGGCGGCGGGCGTGGGCGCCAGCCGCATACGCGGGGCGGTTGGCTTGGCTGGCCCTTACGATTTTGTTCCCTTCGATGTCCCCGCGACGCAAGACGCGTTTGGCGGAACTCCAGATCCCCAGGCGACCCAGCCGGTGCGGTATGCGCGCGCCGATGCACCACCGCTATTGCTGCTTTGGGGCGCCGATGACGCGACCGTGGGGCCGCGCAATATCGCGAGCCTTGAGCGCGCGATGCGCGAGGCTGGCGGGCGCGTGGAGGCAAAGACGTATCCAAACATCGATCATGTCGAGATCATGCTGGCGTTGTCGCGTCCATTTCGGGGTACGGCGCCGGTGCTGGCCGATGTCGCAAGATTCGCCCGCCAGGTCACCGCTTGAGCAACCCCGAAGAGCGATCCGATCTGATCAGAGCGTAATGCGTTCCTTGACCATGTCGCCGACGATCCCGCGCAGGCGCTCAGGCGCGCTCTTGCGGTCGAAGCCAATGGCTGCGGTGTAATCTAGCAGCGCGGCATGTTCAGTTTCGTCGAAGCGGCCGTCTGCGACGAACACCGCCAACAGCGCCCTCAGCAATGCGGTCTTCTCCGCATAATTGAACTTGCCCGCTCGTACACTGAGATAGGCGACCAATTCCTCCTTGCTAAGCCCCGCTTTCGCAAAGCCGGCGTCCACGGCCGCGGCATCGAAACCGCCGCCGGCGATCTCGCGCATCTGCGTCAAGATGGCGGCGCGCTCGGCCTCAGCTACCCGACCGTCAAGTTTTGCGGCGTTGACAAGAGCAGCCAATGCAAATTCGCCGAAGGCGCCGTGCACGGCGCGCTCAGTCCTGCCGGCGCGGAGCCGCCGGATCAGCATGCGCAGGCCGATCCACGAGAACGCCGCCGCCAGGAGCACCAACAGGGCGAGCGTGCCGCCGCCGGAATCGGGGGCGGCGGGGGCGGCGGCTGCCGCACTGGATTGATAAGCCGCAAACAGCATGGACGCTCCGCATGTCGTTACCGGCAAATTTGGCACGACAAAGGCGCGCGAGAAAGCGCCTTGCTGGGGAAGAGCGCGCACTCGCGCTTGGCGGGTCCGTCGATGCGCCCTAAAGGCGTTCAGATGGACCGCCGTTTCTTCCTCGTTTCAGCCGCAGCACTTGGCGCATGCGCTTCCACGGCTCGACCAGACGAGCCAAGCGATGCGTGCGCGATCTTCGAGCAGCATGATAGCTGGTGGAGTTCGGTGCGGCGCGGCGAACGGCGCTGGGGGGCGCCGCCCGCTTTGGTGTTGGCGATCATCCGCCAGGAGAGCGGCTTTGACCACAATGCCCGCCCGGCGCGCGGTCGCGGCTTCTTGTTCTTTCCGGGGCGTCGGCCGTCCAGCGCCATGGGCTACGCCCAGGCGTTGGAGACGACCTGGGCTGAGTACGAGCGGGCGGTCAATGATGGCGGCGTCGATCGTGACGAGTTTCGCGACGCCGCCGATTTCGTGGCTTGGTACGCAGGGCGCACGCATCGCGAGCTCGGGATCGCCTTCACGAACGCGCGCGCACACTACCTAGCTTATCACGAGGGACGCGGCGGTTATCAGCGAGGGTCATTTCGCGGCAATCGCACATTGCTCGCCGCTGCCGACCGCGTACAGACCTATCGCGACACCTATCAAAATCAGCTCAATCGCTGCGAAAGCCGCCTCAATTCGTGGTGGCCGTTCTGACTGTCCGTCGGTCGCTTCAGGCGTAGTCACCCACAAGGCCGCATGCGGCGAGCAAGTGTGCACGAACGTCATCTCACCCAGGCCGGGCGCAAGTTGTAGCGACGGTGTGCAGTCAAATGTCACAGCCGTAACTGTTATGATCGATGAGACGCAGTGTCGCCTCTACCAAATAGATCGAATAATTGAACTCGCAAAAGGCCTCCACGGCGCCGTCTGCGTCAGGCGGCCATTGAACGACGGCATAGCGTCGGCCTGCCGCATTGAAGGCGTAGGCGTTGAGAATAGATGTGAACCAGCGTCGAGGCATCGTCGCTTCGGCCTGCCCTCGACTATCCCGGTAGCGCAAGAGCACTGGACCAGCGTCTCGTTCAAGCGAGAATGAGGCGCCGGTAACGCGCGATACGGCGGCGCAGGTTGGCGTCCACATCACAAACCCGCCAGCACCTGCGGGCGCAAGCGCATAGCCAAAATAGGTGCGCTCAATGATTTGGGTCGGCGCGGCCTCCCCTAGCGTGAACCGCGCCGTACCGCGCAATGCCGAAAGGTCGATTCGCTCCACCCCGTCCGCAGACAGCAGACGATAGCAGCCGCCGTGCGCCGTGCGGTCAATTTCTACCGGAAAATCCACCTCGGCGTTGGAGTAAACGTTGTTCCGTTGCGACAACATCCCGAGATCAGCGTCAGTTGGATTTTCAGGGTCGAATCCAAGCGATGCCGGCGTCGCCCCGCCGCGCCAATCGACCGTCGCGAACGGTTCGAATTGAATTATTCCCGGCGCATCTGAAGGCATTGCCGCGGTGAACCTGGGTTCGCTCGGCAGCGCGCCGCTCGCGCAGGCGGCAACAAGCAAAGCGCAGAACAATGCCCTCATAGCCAACACTCCCGACAACCCCTGGCGCCGGCTGCGCCATCAGGTCAACGACCGATGCTCCCCCACCTCTTAACGCCCCTGCAATCTCTCTCCTGTTGCGTGGAGGACCTCGACTCCGGCTAAGAGGCCCGCCATGAGCAGAGCGACGCAGCAGAAGCAGCAGGTGCCCGTGGGCGACGACGATCTTTGGGATGAAGGCCTATTCGGCGGCGGCGAGGCGCCACCGGCGGCGGCTGGGGCCTATACCGCCAAGGACATTGAGGTCCTGGAGGGGCTTGAACCGGTGCGGAAACGGCCGGGAATGTACATTGGCGGCGTCGACGAGCGGGCGCTGCATCACCTCTTCGCCGAAGTGCTCGATAATTCCATGGACGAAGCGGTAGCCGGCTTCGCCGATCGTATCGAAGTCGAACTGGAAGCCGACGGCACATTGCGCGTCACCGACAATGGCCGCGGCATGCCAGTCGATCCGCACCCGAAATTTCCGAAGAAGTCCGCGCTCGAAATCATCATGACGGTGCTGCACGCAGGGGGAAAGTTTTCCGACAAGGTCTACCACACCTCGGGCGGCCTACACGGCGTCGGCGTGTCGGTGGTGAACGCGCTCTCTGATCGGGTCGAAGTGGAAGTCGCGCGCGACCGCAAACTGTACCGGCAGACGTTCTCACGCGGCACGCCCACCAGCAAGCTCGTGGAAGTCGGCCCCGCGCACAATCGCCGCGGCACCTCTGTACGCTTTCACCCCGACGCGCAAATCTTCGGCGAAGGCGCGGCGTTCAAGCCCGCGCGGCTGTTCCAGATGGCGCGTTCGAAGGCGTATCTGCAGCGCGGCGTGCAGATCCGCTGGAAGTGCGATGCCTCGCGCATCAAGGACGACACGCCCGCCGAAGCGGTGCTGCACTTCCCGAATGGGCTAGCGGATTTTCTCGCGGCGTTGGTGAAGGACAAACGCGCCATCGTCGCCGAGCCCTTTACCGGCCGCAGCGAAAAGAACGGCCCTCACGGGCGCGTGGAATGGGCGGTGACTTGGGTCGGCGACGGCTTCGGCGAAGCCGACGGCTTCCTGCGCTCGTACTGTAATACGATTTACACGCCAGACGGCGGCTTTCACGAAGCCGGCCTACGCGCGGCGCTCTCCAAGGGGCTGCGCGCCTATGCGGAGCTGCGCAACAACAAGAAGGCCGCGCTCATCACCCAGGAAGACGTGATGAACACCGGCGCTGCTCTCGTTTCAGTGTTCATCCGCGAGCCGCAATTCGAAGGCCAAACCAAAGGCCGCCTGGTTTCCACCGAAGCCGCAAAGATCGTCGAGCAAGCCGTGCGCGATCCATTCGACCACTGGCTCGCGGCCAACACTGCCGACGCCAACCGGCTGCTGGAATGGTCGATCACGCAAGCCGAGGATCGCCTCCGCCGGCGCAAGGAAAAGGAAGTCTCCCGCCAGAGCGCGTCGCGCAAATTGCGCCTGCCGGGCAAGCTCGCCGATTGCTCGCGCGGCGATGCGAAAGACACTGAGATTTTCCTGGTCGAAGGCGACAGCGCCGGCGGCTCGGCCAAACAAGCGCGCAACCGCGAAACGCAGGCGATTTTGCCGCTGCGGGGCAAGATCCTGAACGTGGCGAGCGCGGGCGGCGAGAAAACTTCGAACAATGTCGAACTCAACGATCTCGCCTTGGCGCTGGGCGTGCAATCGGGCGCGAAATTCCAGTGCGACGATCTACGCTATCAGCGCGTCATCATCATGACCGACGCCGATGTCGATGGCGCCCACATTGCTTCGCTGCTGATCACCTATTTCCACAAACAGATGCCGCAATTGATCCGCGCCGGGCGCCTGTTCCTGGCGATGCCGCCTCTGTATCGCGTCACCGCCGGCAAAGAGAGCATTTACGCGAGAGACGATGCGCACAAGGATGCGCTGCTGAACGGCCAGTTCAAAGGCAAAAAAGTCGACATCTCCCGCTTCAAAGGCCTCGGCGAAATGATGCCGGCAGATTTGAAAGATACAACGATGAACCCCGCAACGCGGACTCTGGCGCGCGTCGTGCTCACCGATGACGGCGCCCCGGATTTCGAGGTGCTGATCGAGACGTTGATGGGGAAGAAGGCGGAGCTGCGGTTCAACTATATCCAGGCGAACGCGAAGTTCGTGGCGGATGAGATTGATGTTT
>CADEEA010000008.1:38986-77449 GCA_902826245.1 uncultured Alphaproteobacteria bacterium
GACGATCTCGGCCTCTCGCCCGATACGCTGCGCGCGGTGAAAGAGGGCGGGTACAACACCCCTACGCCGATCCAGGCCGCGGCAATTCCCGAAGTGCTGAAGGGACGCGACATCCTCGGCATCGCCCAGACCGGCACCGGCAAGACCGCCGCTTTCGTGCTGCCGATGATCGACATTCTGGCCTCGGGCCGCTCTCGCGCGCGCATGCCGCGCACCTTGATCCTGGAGCCGACGCGCGAGCTCGCCGCGCAGGTGGCGGAGAATTTCGACAAGTACGGCAAGTACCAGAAGCTCACCAAAGCACTGCTGATCGGCGGGGTTTCGTTTGGCGACCAGGACGCGCTGCTCGCGCGCGGCGTCGACGTGCTGATCGCCACGCCGGGGCGGCTGCTCGATCACTTCGAGCGCGGGAAGCTGCTGCTCACCGGCGTGCAAGTGATGGTGGTCGACGAGGCCGATCGCATGTTGGACATGGGCTTTATCCCCGATATCGAGCGCATCTTCAAACTGACGCCATTCACGCGCCAGACGTTGTTCTTCTCCGCCACCATGCCCCCAGAAATCACGCGGCTGACGGAAGCGTTTCTCTCCAGCCCCAAGCGCATCGAGGCCTCGCGCCCCGCTACCGCAGCCGGCACCATCGAGCAGCGCATCATCCCCCTCCCCGGCGGCGATCCACGCACGCGCCGCGCGGCGCTGCGGGCGGTGATGCAAAGCGCGAATGTTCGCAACGGCATCGTCTTTTGCAATCGCAAGACCGATGTCGACGTGGTGGCGCAATCATTGAAGCGGCACGGCTTCAATGCGTCGCCCATTCACGGCGATCTCGAACAGAGCTTGCGCACAAAAACGCTCGACCGCTTCCGCACAGGCGATCTGCAATTCCTCATCGCTTCAGATGTGGCGGCGCGCGGTTTGGACATTCCCGATGTCAGCCACGTGTTCAATTACGAACCCCCGCGCACGCCCGACGATTACGTCCACCGCATCGGACGAACGGGGCGCGCCGGCAAGCAAGGCGCTTCGTTTACGTTGGTGTCCGCGCATGATCGCAAGAGCCTTGACGCCATCGAGAAATTGATGGGCAAGACGATCGAGGCGGCCATTATCGAGGGCGTGCCCACCGCGGCGATCGGCGATCCCAATGATCGCGGCGGCCGCGGAAGGCGCGCGGAAGAATTGAAGCGCGAGCATTCCAAACGCATCTCTGAGAAAAAACAGCGCTTTCAGAAGCGCGATCCCGAACGCCCGCAAGCGGGCACCGAACCGATCGCAGCGGCTGAAGGCGGCGAGCGCGCTCCAGCGCCGGTGCAGCCGAAAGCCGCCGAAGCGAAGCCTGAGCGAGAGCGCTCGCCACGCCCACCCCGTCAGGGCCGCGAAAAAACACCCGGCCCGATCCCACACCAGGATAAGGACACGCCAGGGTTCGGCGATAATCTGCCGGCGTTTCTGCGGAAGAAGTGAGCCGGAGCTACGCCTTCAACCGCGCCGCTATCTGCTTCTTAAACGCCGCGCCATAGGGCGGGCGGAACATGGCGATGATCTCGCTGTTGGTCTGGCGGTAAACCGCCTTCTCATGGCTGAACTCGAGAAAACCGCGATGACCGTGATAGGCGCCGATGCCTGACGGGCCCACGCCGCCGAACGGCAGATTTTCCTGGCTGATGTGGAAGATCACATCGTTGATGGTGACCCCGCCGGAATGCGTACGCGAGAGCAGCGCCTCGCTCTCGCTCGCGTCGTCGCCGAAATAATACAGCCCCAACGGGCGTTCGCGTGCGTTCACTTCGGCGATGGCGTCCTCGAATGCGGTATAGGTTCGCACTGGCAACACTGGGCCGAAAATTTCTTCTTGCATCAGGCCCATGTCGTCGGTTGCATCCAGCACCAATGTCAGAGGAATTTTTCGGTGCTCCTGCTGGGTGAAATCCTCATTTGCGGGATTAATCTCGATCACCCGCGCGCCCTTGGATTTCGCATCGGCGACCAGGTTCTGCACGCGATCATGGTGGCGCTGATTGATCATGGCAGTGTAGTCTGGGTTGTCGCGGATGGTCGGGAACATCTTGGTTCCTGCCGCGACCGCCTCCCGGACGAACGCATCCAAATTCTCGCGCGGCGTAAGCACATAATCCGGCGCCAAGCATACTTGCCCCGCATTCATGGCTTTACCCGCCATGATGCGCGCTGCGCTCTTGGCCATGTCGGCGCTCCGACTGACAATCACCGGGCTTTTGCCGCCGAGCTCCAGAGTGACCGGCGTCAAATTCTCCGCGGCCGCGCGCATGACGTGGCGTCCGACCGAAGTAGCCCCGGTGAAGATGAGATGATCGAAGGCAAGCCCCGCGAACGCCGCCCCGACATCTGCCCCGCCCAGCACCACCGCGAGCTCTTCCTCATCGAAATAGAGATCGATCAGCCGCGCCATCAACGCGCCCGTCGCCGGCGTGAACTCGGAAGGCTTGAGCATCACGCGATTGCCCGCTCCCATCGCCCCGGCGATGGCGTCGAACGAAAGCTGCACCGGGAAGTTCCATGGCGTCATCACGCCCACGACGCCCTTGGGTTGATAGCGCACCTCCGCACGCGCGCCGAGCAACCCAAGCGCTGCCGGCGTCACCTTGCGCTTCTGCGGCTTCATCCAGGCGTCGATATTGGCGCGGGCGTGCTTCAGCGGGGCGATCGCGGCGACGATGTCGGTGAGCATGCTCATCTCCGGCGACCGCGCCCCGAAATCCTCAACGAGCGCGGCGACCAATTCGTCGCGATGATTCAGCAACAATTGGATGGCGCGCGTGAGCCTGTCCTTGCGTTGGCGCGCATCGGGGGCGCCCTTCAATAGAGTGGCTCGTTTCTGCAGCGATAGGAGTTCCAGCATGCGCGCTTTGGCGTGCTCGACGGCGGGAAATGCGGGCTTGGTCATGGGGGCGGCTCCGACGAAAGGCGAAGGGGAGTTTACCGCCCCGCCCCAGGGGAAGCGCAAACGGAAAATCGACGAACGACTGCTCCGTTTAACCTCTCGGTCACCAACGTACCGATAGCTTCCCCGAGCGTCGTTTAGAGATGGGGTTGAAGTGGTGGCTTCGAGCAATGCCCTTACTGGTCCAAAGGGTGTGAGCGCCGCGCAGGCGGCCCTACAGCAGATGCTCGCCAACGGCGTCACGCCGTCCTCATCCCATTACGAGGTGTGGCTCGAGTATGAACTCAAGAGCAACCCGGCTCTGAGCGCGGCTATCGATGCGCGCAAGAGCTCCGGGAGCGCCCTTGACGATGATTTCACGTCCCAAATGCACGAGCAGCATTTCGGCAATGCGAGCGCCTCGGCCCAGTTAGTGGTGACCGGCGAACGTCTGGCGCGCGACCTCAACCAGGTCGTTTCGTTCCTGAGACAAGCCGAAGAGAAGAGCGGCGATTACGGGCGCACCCTGGAGAGCGCGGCCACTGACCTCAATCGTGGGCTGGATACTGAGCAGATCCGCCAGATCGTCTCCAGTCTCGCTGCGGCCACGTTGGACATGGCCAATCACAACCAGCATCTGAACCAGCAACTTAGCAAATCGAGCCGCGAGATCGAGACGCTGCGGAGCAGCCTGGAATCGGTGCGTGTTGAGTCGTTAACGGATGCGCTGACAGGGTTGTCCAACCGGCGTATGTTCGACGAGACGTTGCGTATGCGCATCGAGGAGGCCCGCGCGCAGAAGACGCCGCTTTGCCTCATGCTGTGCGACATCGACCATTTCAAGCGATTCAACGACACCTGGGGCCACCACACCGGCGACCAAATCTTGCGGTTCCTCGCCAGCGCGATGCAGGCGCACGCCAGGCCTGACTTTCTCGTCGCACGCTATGGCGGTGAAGAATTCGCCATGATCATGCCGCGGGTGAGCGTGCAAGAGGCGGCCAAATTGGCCGATGCGATGCGCGACGCCATCCAGGCCAAGCGGCTGCGCAGGCGCTCCACCAATGAGGATCTCGGCCAAGTCACGGTCTCGCTAGGCGTCGCCCAGCTAACCCCGAGCGACACGCCGCAGGGGCTGATTGAGCGCTCGGACGCGTGCCTTTATTCCTCCAAACGCGGGGGCCGCAACCGCGTCACGACGGACGCGGCCCCCGTGCTTTACGTGGCTTAACCAAGCTGAACTGCAGTTTTCTAACGTCTCGACGTTAGAGTACGCGCATGTTCGAACTCTCCTTGATCGCCCAGCCTCTGCGGATTTGGCTCGAAGGCGGCACTATCGCGGAGATCGTCGCGACGCCGGGATTCGGCATCCTGCTGCTACTGGCTGCAGTGGTGATCGTGCCCAGCCTCATCTTGCTCGGCATTGGCCATACTGACTGGCACGACACGCCGCTCGGCCGCTGGTTTGGGGCCAAGGAACCTGATCAAGACTGGAAGTATCGCGCGGGCGATGTCGACAAAGATGGGCTGATCGATTTCTGAGTTGAAGCTCAGGTCTTTGTCCCGCGCTTGGCCCCGCCCCCGGCCTTCGTTTTCGCCTTCGGTTTCGCAGACGCCTTTGCTAGCGCCAGCGCCTTGCCGCCCCAGCGCGCGGCTTCCTCCGGATCGTCCAAGGCCAAATCTGGCAGGCGCCAATAGCCCATCTCGACTTTCTCGCCCGCCCGCGGTCCGCTTTGCGGCGTCCAGACGAACGGCCCCGAGCCGTGCTCGCGTAGCTCGGCTTTCAAAGCATCGTCGGCTTTGAGATAGATCGCCTCGTCGTTCACCAATAGCAAGAACATGAATCCGTCAGCATACCCGCCGGCGCCGCCGAACATCCGCTTTACTGTGATGGGTCCGACCCCCGCAAACAGCTCCTTCACGTAATCATGGAAACTGCTCGACGACATCGGCTTACGCCTCTTCGCTCGCCGCCACGATGGTGACGCTCTCGCCGCAGCCGCAGGCATCGGTCTGGTTCGGATTTCTGAACACGAAGCGCGAGGCTAGCCGCGTCGTCTCGTAATCGATCTCCGAGCCGAGCAGAAAGAGCACCGCATCGGCCTTCACGAGGATGCGCACGTCGCGATCCTCGACAATCTCGTCAAACGGCGCGGGCGCGTCGGCATAGTCCATGACGTATTCCATGCCGGCGCAGCCGCCATTCTTGACACCGACGCGGAGGTAAGCCTTGGCGGCGCCAGCCATCACTTCTTTCACGCGTGCGGCGGCGGCGTCAGACAGCGTCACGATCTTCGGACGCGGACGGCGGGGAGCAACTTCGATCACAACATGTTCAATTCTAACTTTGCTTCGTCGCTCATGCGCGCGGGCGTCCAGGGCGGGTCGAAGACGAGGTCCACCTTCGCGCTGGTTACGCCATTCACCTTGAGCGCGGCCGCTTCAACCCAGCCCGGCATCTCACCGGCGACCGGACAACCCGGCGCGGTCAGCGTCATTTCGATGTCGACGTGCCCATTCTCGTCGATATCGGCCTTATAGATGAGGCCGAGTTCGTAGACGTCAACCGGGATTTCGGGATCGAACACGGTCTTGAACGCCGTCACCAGATCATCGGTGATGCGGTCAAGCTCGGCCTGCGGCAGAGTCGATGCGGGGGCGGCGGCGCCATCCATGGGTCAGCTCAGCATCTTGTGCGCCTTGTGCAGCGCTTCAAGGAAGACATCGATCTCCTCCATCTTATTATAGCAGGCAAAGCTGGCGCGCGCAGTGGCGTTCACGCCAAGGCGCGCCATGAGCGGCTGGGCGCAATGGTGTCCGGCGCGCACGGCGACACCCTGCCGGTCCAGGATTTGCGCCACGTCATGGGGGTGGGCGCCCGCCAAATTGAACGCCACGATTGCGCCCTTGTCCGCCGCCTGTCCGTATAGCTGCACCCAATTCATGGTGCGGAGCTCGTCCATCAAGCGGTCGCGTAGGGCGGCCTCATGCATTTCGGTGGCCGCGCGATCCTGTCCCTCGAGCCATGCAATCGCAGCCCCCAATCCAATGGCTTCCAGGATCGGCGGCGTGCCCGCCTCAAACCGGTGCGGCGGCTCGTTATAGGTGACGCGCGCCTGCTCGACGATGTCGATCATCTCGCCGCCGCCTTCAAACGGGGCGAGCGCCGCAAGCCGTTCGGGTTTGCCGTAAAGCACGCCGATGCCGGTGGGGCCGTAAAGTTTGTGGCCTGTGAACGCATAGAAATCGACGTCGAGGGCTTGAACATCGATGCGGCCGTGCACAATCGCTTGGCAACCATCGAGCAGCACGGGAACGCCTTTGGCGTGCGCGATCTGCACGATCTGGGCGGCTGGCGTGCGTACGCCCAATACGTTCGACATGTGCGCGATCGCAACGACCTTGGTTTTCGGCCCAATCAGAGCATCGAGCGCGCCGAGATCGACGCCTCCGTCATCGTCGACATCTAGCCATTTCAGCACGGCGCCCCTACGCTCGCGCAGGAAATGCCACGGCACGATATTCGAGTGATGCTCTATGACTGAGAGCACGATTTCGTCGCCGGCGCTGATCCCGAGTCCATTAGCGACGATATTGATCGCCTGCGTGCCGCTCTTGGTGAAAACGATGTTTTGCGGCGAAGGCGCGTGGATGAAGCGCGCGACCGCCGCCCGCGCGCCCTCATAAGCCTCTGTCGTCTCGTTGGCGAGCGCATGCAAGCCGCGATGGACGTTGGCGTACGAACCACGCATGGCCGCGACCATCGCTTCGATCACCGATTCTGGCTTCTGCGCGCTGGCGGCGTTGTCGAGATAGATCAACGGCCGGCCATGCACTTGACGCGACAGGATCGGAAATTGCGCGCGGATGCTCTCCACATCGAAGCTCATGCCCCACCCCGCAACCACGCCTGCACACGCCCCTCGATCTCGCTTCGCACATCAACCGGCAACCAGCCTGGAACAGCCTCCAGCAAAAACGCCTCCGTCAGCAGCGCGCGCGCCTCTTCATCGGGCACGCCGCGCGATCGCAGGTAGAAAAGTGCGTTCTCGTCCATGCCCCCGGCGGTGTTGCCGTGCGCGCAAGCGACATCGTCAGCGTGAATCATCAGTTCTGGCCTGGCGAATATTTCCGCCCCCTCTTCCAGCAGCATGCCATGATGATATTGCCGCGCGTCCGTCTTCTGCGCGCCGCGCTCGACCACGATCTTGCCTTGGAACACGCCGCGTCCGCCCTTGCGTGCAACGCCCTTGATGAGCTGCTTGGTCTTTCCGCCTGGCGTCTTGTGAGTCACCACAGAAGTGAGATCGGCGTGGCGGTTTTCGCCGCAGAGATAAAGTCCGTTCAGCTCCACTTCGCTGCGCGCGCCCTCGACATCCACATGGGTTTCGATGCGCGCCAGATTTGCGCCCTCGGTGATGATGAATTGACGGAACGCCGCGCCGTCGGAGAGCGAGACGCGCGCCACATCCAGGGTCACTTCGCCTCCCGTCTGCAGCACTATCCGCGTCAGCTTCCCTCCTGGCAGGACTTGGATTTCCCGTGATCGCGCCCGCAAACCTGCCCCCGCGCCAATGCGGTCGATCAGGATTTCCTCCTCCCCCGCACGGACTTTGCCTAGCGCATGGGCGCCCTGTGCGACCGCTAACCGCTCAATGACGTTATCCAGCTTGCCCCATGCAAGAGCGGGGCGTTGTTGTTCGGTAGGCAACGCCACGTTTGCGAGCGCCGCCCGCAGATCGGAATATTTCCACGCTTCGACACGACGGTTAGGGAGTTCGGCGCGCTCCATCACGCCGCCCTCAGATATTTGTCATAACCGTCGCGCTCGAGCTCCAGCGCCAGTTCCGGCCCGCCGCTCGCGGCGATGCGTCCGTTCGCCAGAACATGCACGCGGTCAGGCTTGATGTAATCCAGCAGGCGTTGATAGTGCGTGATCACCAAAAACCCGCGATCTGGCGCACGCATCGCGTTGATGTTCTCCGCCACCAGTTTCAGCGCATCGATGTCGAGACCCGAGTCCGTCTCGTCGAGAATGGCGAAGCGCGGCTGCAGCACGGCCATCTGCAGCGCCTCGAAGCGCTTCTTCTCACCGCCGGAAAAACCTACGTTCAGCGGCCGCTTCAGCATTTCATCGCCGATATTAAGCGCTTGCGCTTTCTCACGCATCAGTTTCAGCAATGCCGGCGCGGGCATCGGCTCAAGCCCGCGCGCCTTGCGCTGGGCGTTGAGCGCAGCTTTCAGGAACGCGATCGCCGAAAGCCCCGGTATCTCCACGGGATACTGGAACGAGAGGAACAAGCCTTTCGCGGCGCGCTCTTCCGGCGAAAGCGTCAGCAGGTCCGCGCCGTCGAGACGTGCGCCGCCAGCGGTCACCTCGTAGCCGCCGCGTCCGGCAAGCGCATAAGCAAACGTGGACTTGCCCGAACCGTTCGGGCCCATGATCGCGTGCGTCTCGCCCGCCGGCACAGTGAGCGTTAGTCCCGTGAGTATCGTCGCGCCGCTGACGGAAACATGGAGATTGTCTACTTCAAGCATACTCATCCCCCCAACACGTTGAGGGCGGCTGGCTCGGCGCAGAATTTCGATTCCGCGTCGGCGGGCGATAAATTCAGATCGGCGATGCCCGGCGCATCGCTCAAACGGCAACGCGCCCCAAGTTCGCCATCGGCACGTTGAAATCCCTCGACATCGACGCTCGCCACCAGCTTCAGCCCCTCAGCATCAAGGGCGCTATAAGCGACGTTCCAGGTCGAGGCGTTAGTGCGCGAAGCGACCGCGACAAAACCCTCCTGGGTCCGCGTCACCGCCACGCCGTTTATTTCTCCGACGCGCGCAAATACCCCGCGTTCGCCATTGAAGATCCACACTCCGCTCACCGTGTTCACATTGCCGGTGGAGCGCCCGACCAGGATATCTGCGCGTCCGTCACCATCGACATCGTGCACACGCGGGGCGAGGTATTGCGCAATATCGGGCTCTTGCATGACCTGCCGCACATTACCGCGCTCGCCAATCAGCTCGAGCGTCACGGCGCCGACAACTGCGCCTGCAGCGGCCTCGGCATAGGTCACATGCACCGCCTCCCCGTTGGCCTCGATCCGGCACTCGTTGGCGCGAAATACGCCTGGCTCGAACACGACATCCGCACAGGGCATCAATTCCGCCATAGCCGCGTTGCGGTCCGGCGCACATGCGCTCAACGCAAGCGCGGTCGCCGCCAGGAAACCAAAACCGCGCATCATCCCACACTCCCCTCCAAGCTCACTTCCAACAGCTTTTGCGCCTCCACAGCGAACTCCATCGGCAGCTTTTGTAACACCTCGCGCACGAACCCGTTCACCAAGAGCGCCACGGCCTCTTCCTCAGGAATGCCGCGTGAGCGCAGGTAGAAAAGCTGATCGTCTGAGAGTTTGGTCGTCGTCGCTTCGTGCTCGAACTGCGCGTCCGGGGCACGTGTCTCGACATAGGGCACGGTATGTGCGGCGCATTGATCGCCGATCAGCAGGGAGTCGCATTGCGTGAAATTACGCGCGCCCTTGGCTTTCGCGTGTGCGGACACCAGACCACGATAGGCGTTTGAAGAACGCCCGGCGGAAATGCCTTTGGAGATGACGCGCGAGCGGGTGTTGGCGCCGAGATGGATCATCTTCGTGCCAGTGTCGGCCTGCTGGCGACCGTTGGTTACGGCGATGGAGTAGAATTCGCCCGAGCTTCCCTCGCCGCGCAGAATACAGCTTGGATACTTCCAGGTAATCGCCGAACCGGTCTCGACCTGCGTCCAGGAAATCTTGGAGCGCTTGCCGCGACAATCTCCACGCTTGGTCACGAAATTGTAGATGCCGCCCTTGCCCTCGGAATCGCCCGGCCACCAATTCTGCACGGTTGAGTACTTGATCTCCGCATCGTCGAGCGCGACCAATTCCACCACTGCGGCGTGCAGCTGATTCTCATCGCGCATCGGCGCCGTGCAGCCTTCGAGATAGGAGACATAAGCGCCCTCATCGGCGATGATCAACGTTCGCTCGAACTGGCCGGTGCCTTGCGCGTTCATACGGAAATAAGTCGATAGCTCCATCGGGCAACGCACGCCTGGCGGCACGTACACGAACGAGCCGTCGGAGAACACGGCGCTGTTGAGAGTCGCGAAGAAATTGTCGCTCGTGGGCACTACCGAACCCAGATACTTCCGCACCAAATCGGGATGCTCGCGGATCGCTTCGCTGATTGGGCAAAAGATGACGCCCGCTTTCGCCAGCTCCGCTTTGAACGTAGTCACCACGCTCACGCTATCGAACACCGCATCCACCGCCACGCGCGGCGCGCCTTCAACACCCAGCAGCGTTTCGGCCTCGCGTAATGGGATGCCCAATTTCTTGTAAGTTTCGAGTATCTCCGGCTCGACGTCGTCGATCGACTTGTACTTGGCGCCATCCTTGGGCGCTGCGTAATAGCGTGCGGCCTGATAATTGATCGGCGGGTATTGGACGAGCGCCCAGGTGGGTTCCTCCATGGTTTGCCAGCGTTGAAACGCCTCCAACCGCCACGCGAGCATCCAGTCCGGTTCGTCCTTCTTGGTCGAGATAAAACGTACAATGGTCTCATTCAAGCCAGGCGGCGCCAATTCCTGTTCAATGCCAGTAACAAAGCCGTGCTTGTACTTCTCGCCCTCGAGCGCGCGCGCGGCGTCGACTGTGCCGCGGTCGATGGATTCCTTCGCTGCGCTCATGCGTGCGCTTCTTCACGCAGGCGCCGCCGCGCTGCGAGCTTGCTCAGCCCTGCAAGTGCGGCATCGACGTCGCCTTCCTTGGACTCATGCCCGAAACTCACGCGTAGCGCACAGCGCGCAAGTTCTGCCGCCACGCCCATCGCCGCCAGCACGCGGCTGGATTTGACTTTGCCCGACGAACACGCCGCGCCCGAAGAGAGGGCGACGCCTTCGATATCCATGGCAATCACCGCTGTCTCAGCGGACAACCCCGGGATGGCAAAATTTGAAGTATTGGGGAGTCTGGTGGAGCGGCCAAACACCACGGCGCCCGCCGGCAATCCCGCCTCGAACCGATCTCGCATCGCGGAGAGCCGCGCCGTTTCACGCTCCAATTCGCGCACCGCCCAGTCGGCGGCCACCGCGAATCCTACGATTGCGGGCATATTCTCTGTGCCCGGCCTACGGCCCAATTCTTGGCCGCCGCCGAAACGTGTACTCGCGAACGGCGCCCCAGCAGCAAGCACAAGCGCACCTGCGCCCGGGGGCCCGCCAATCTTGTGCGAGGAAACCACGAGATAGGTCGCGTCGAGATCGACGATGCTCGAGGGGATGCGCCCGAACGCCTGAGCTGCGTCCACCAGCAGCAGCGCCCCGTGGTCGCGGCAGAGTGCTGCGACTTGCGTGATCGGCTGGATGACTCCCGTTTCATTGTTGGCGAGTTGCACCGCCACAAGCGCGGGCCTTGCCGCCGACGCGAGCGCCGAAGTCAGTGCGGCGAGGTCGATCATTCCGGCCGCGTTGACTGGCGCTTGTTGCGCACCAAGGCGCATCGCCTGCTCGAACACTGCGTCGTGCTCTGCAGCTGAGACAATGAACGAGGCCGCACCGGCGCTGTTTAAAGCCAAGTGCAGAGCTTCCGTGGCGCCGGAAGTGAGAACAACATTTTCCGCGCGCGCATCGATCAACGTCGCCAACTTCTCGCGCGCATCCTCCAATAGCGCACGCGCGCGGCGGCCATATCCGTGCACCGAGGACGGATTGCCGCCTGCGGAGAGAGCGCGTGCAACGGCCACCGCAGCCTCAGCGCGGATAGGCGCTCCGGCATTGTAGTCGCAATAGATGGCCTGCAGGTTCATATCACTCCGCCGCCACATTTGCGGCGCGGTCGAAACGTTGCGCGACCACGTCGTCGAGCGTCACGGACGCCAGAAAATCGCGGATGCGCACGCCCATCTCCTGCCAAAGATTGTGTGCGATGCAGCGGCCGCTTTTTCCCATGCAACTTTTGCCCGATCCCTCTTCGCAGCGCGTGGCTTTGATCGGTTCGTTGACGGCCTCGATGATCTCGTCGACCGTGATAGCGTTGCCTGCGCGCGCCAAGCGATAGCCGCCACCGGGGCCGCGCACGCCGGTGACCAGCCGGGCTTGGCGCAAGCGGGAGAACAATTGTTCGAGGTAGGACAGCGAAATTTCCTGTCGGCGCGCCACTTCCTGCAGCGGCACGGCGCGCTCACCCCCGCCATGGAGCGCCAAGTCCGCCATCGCCATGACCGCGTAACGGCCCTTGGAGGTCAATCGCATGAAATCCTCTTCGTACGCACTCGCATGGGCGCAAAATCATGTGCTAGAAGCCGCCCTCCCCCGGGGAGGGCCTCGGTCGTCAATAACCAGGCGCCGCACTGGATTTTATATATCCCAGTAATTTAGTCAACAATTGCCCGGTCGAGTTTTAAGCCGCCCTTTGTGCGCTCAGGATTGAGAACAGAATGCCAGAAGTGATTTTTCCCGGCGCAGCAGGTCGTGTCGAGGGGCGCTATTCCGAACCCCCGCGCGAAGGCGCTCCAATCGCGCTGATCTTGCACGGTCACCCGAAGGCGGGCGGCTCAATGCAGGACCGCATCACGGTGCAGCTCTATAAGTTGTTTGTGGATTTTGGCTTCGGAGTATTACGCTTCAATTTCAGGGGCATCGGCCGGAGCCAGGGCATATTCGACAATGGCATGGGCGAATTATCCGACGCCGCCTCAGCGCTCGATTACTTGCAGAGCATGAACCCCAACGCCGAGCAATGCTGGGTTGGCGGCTATTCCTTCGGCGCCTGGATCGGGCTCCAGCTCCTGATGCGCCGCCCTGAGATCGACGGCTTTATCGCGGTGTCGCCACCGGCCAACCATTATGATCTGTCGTTCCTGGCGCCCTGCCCAGCGTCTGGCGTGATCATTTATGGCACCCGCGACAGCGTCACGACCGCGGCTGACATGGAGCGTGTCATTGGCCGCATCCGCACGCAAAAGAACATCAAGGTGGACGGGCAACCGGTGGCGGGCGCCGACCATTTCTACCGCGGGCGAGATCCTGGCGAGGATTACCTCGCTGATGTCGAGAAACACGCGCGTTCATATCTGGAACGCCGTATGGCGGCGCCGCCGCGCCCGCCAACCCCGGCCAAACGCTAGGGCCCCTATTCAGTACGCAGGAAGGCCGGGCGCGGGCTTCCGGAGAAACCTTCCGGCCCATCGTCGCGCTCGCGGGTTTCACGGGGCTCACGGGCTTCCCGGGGCTCGCGTGCTTCGCGCGGTTCTCTAGTTTCACGCGGTTCTTTGGCCTCCCGCGGTTCTCTGGGCTCGCGTGGTTCACGCGCCTCACGCGGTTCGCCGCCTTCCTCGCCTGGGCGGAAGCGATTGCGTCGTCCGCGCCGGCGGCGGAAGTCTCCGTCCCCCGCAGGTTGGACCTGCGAGCCCGGATCGCGCTCGCCCTCTTCTGGCTGCTCATCGTCGCTGCGAGTTTCGCGGACGTTGCCGCCACGCGCCTCCTCGAGGACTTGAGCCTCGCCCTCGCCGCCGGAATCTTCGTCGCCTTCGTATTCGCTTTCATTGCTGAAGCGTTCTTGATGCACGGGAACAGCCGGTTGGCTCGCCCGCCAGAGGCGGAAATAATGATCGGCGTGCTGGAAGAAATTCTCCGCGAGCACGCGGTCGCCAGCGGAATAGGCGTCACGGGCCAGCTGCAAATAACGTTCGTGGATCATCGCCGCTGGGCCTCGGACTTTGCCCTCAGGCCCGTTGCTTTCCATGGTCCTGTTCGGCTGGTGGCCATGATTGTTATTGTGATGTCCGCCGCCGCCGCCGCCGGGCTTCCGGCCGCGACCACGCTGACGTTTCATAGAATATCCACCGTTCATGTGATCATCCGGAAGGCGCGCAGAAACTGCCGCCCGCGTTGTTGGTTGCCGGTTCGTCCGTTTGGGCGATCGCGCCCGTAGCCTCGTTAGGACCTCTTGCTGAGGAAGAGCGCCGCGTTGCGAACAACACATCTCGCGCTCACTGAAATCGCCTCGGGTCAACCCCTCGCGCCGCCTCAAGCCGCGATTCCAAGGGTCACCTTAATGCTTCCAGCGGTTCGATCCAAGGAGTTTTTCAGCCCGCCCCGCGGCCGGCCAACACCCGGGCGATCCCCTGCAGGTCTCGCCGATGCGGCATTAAAGTAAGCCCAACGACCTCGGCCATCTCCGCGACCGCATCAGCCTGTCCCTCGCCCACCTCAAGCGCGAAGGCCCCGTTCGGTCCCAGCAGGCCAGGAAGCGCGCAAGTTATGGCGCGGTAGGCGTCGAGGCCGTCTTCGCCGCCATCGAGAGCCATTCTCGGCTCGTAGTGAAGTTCAGGCGCCAAGGCGGCAAGGTCGCCGCTCCTGATGTAGGGTGGATTTGAGAGCACCAGATCGAAGCGGCCGTCGGCTGTCCAGTCGCCTTCCCTGAAGCTCACCCGGCCGTCGAGGTGCAACGCGGCCGCATTGGCTGCCGCCGTTTCCAGCGCGCTGGCGCTCTTATCTATTCCAACCCCAACGGCCGATTGGCGCTCAGCGAGCACCGACAAAAGAATGGCGCCCGAGCCGACGCCGAGGTCCAACACGCGCGCGGGCGCGTTGGACGGAAGCAGGTCCAACGCGGTCTCCACCAGCAATTCGGTTTCCGGGCGCGGAATGAGCACCTCGGGCCCAACTGCAAGCTCGATGTTCCAGAATGCCTTGCGGCCAAGGATGTAGGCGATCGGTTCACGCCGCTCGCGACGAATAACGAGCGCCTCAACCGCTGCAAGTTGCTCCGTGCTAAGTTCGCGATACGGGTCGGTGACGATATCGAGCCGGGATACGCCAGCGCCTGCTTCGATCAACATCCGGGCATCGGTTACCGGGTTATCGGCGCCAACCGCCTCAAATCGCCGTCGCAGCGATGTCCACAACGACACGAGAGTAACGCTCATTTCAAACCAGTTGCGTGAGACTCGCCGGCAGCTTGCAAGTCTATGGTGTTGGCGTCGCGCTTCGACAGCCCCGGATCAAGTCCGGGGGTGACGCCATCCTGCGTCAGCCTGAGCATGTCGAAGGCCGCACCATGTCGGCGGAACGCCGACGGCTCGCATTCACACCTCATTCGTCACTCTCCAACGCCGCAAGCTTGCGTGCGCGATCTTCAGCGGCGAGCGCGTCCAGGATGGGGTCGAGACCGCCGCCGTCGATCACTTCAGGGAGATTGTAGACCGTGAGGTTGATGCGATGGTCGGTGACGCGGCCTTGGGGAAAATTGTAGGTGCGGATGCGTTCGCTGCGGTCGCCCGAGCCAACTTGGCCCTTGCGTTCCGCGGCGCGCTCGCGCGCCTGGCGCTCACGTTCCGCATCGTAGAGCTTCGCCTTCAGAACCTTCATGGCGTTGGCGCGGTTTTGGTGCTGCGATTTCTCCTGCGCGACAACGACGATCCCCGAAGGGATGTGGGTGATACGCACCGCGCTGTCGGTTTTGTTCACGTGCTGGCCGCCGGCGCCCGAGGCGCGCATGGTGTCGATGCGAATGTCCTTGTCGTCGACGACGATATCCACGTCGCCTTCCGGTTGAGGCAGCACCGCCACCGTCGCCGCCGATGTGTGGATGCGCCCGCCAGCCTCGGTCTCCGGCACGCGCTGCACGCGATGGACGCCGCTCTCGAAGCGCAAGCGGCCGAACACGCCGGCGCCAGTTACGCTTGCAACTGCTTCCTTCACCCCGCCGAGGCCGGTTTCGGACACACTTTCCAGCTCGAAGCGCCAGCGGCGTTGGCCGGCATAACGCTGGTACATGCGCAAGAGATCGCCCGCGAACAACGCCGCTTCATCGCCGCCTGTGCCGGCGCGCACTTCGAGGATGGCGGACGCGCTCTCGTCGCGATCTTTCGGCGCCAGCAGCAGGAGTGCTGCCTGCTCCATTGCCGGCAGGCGCGCGCGCGCGGCGTCAAGTTCGCTCTCAGCCAGCCCTGCAAGTTCCGCGTCGCCCGCGCTTTCCTTGACCATGGCTTCGAGGTTGGCGATTTCCGTGCGTTGCGCCGCGAGCGCATTGACGGCGTCGGCCAACGGCTTCAACTCGGCGTGTTCTTGACTCAAGCGCCGTATCTCGGCGCCATCGGTCGCCGCGCCTAGCCGCGCTTCGATGCGCTCGAACCGCTCAAGCGCCTGCCCCAGGCGCCGCTCCAATCGTGCGAGACTAGACATCTGCCGCGATCACATCATCTCGGCGAAAATCTCGGACTGCACATCCGAAACTTGTGGCGCATCGAAGGCGATGATGTTCCCAGGCATGCGCCGGTAGGGCACTATGACTTCAACCGCTTTGCCATTGGCGCCCTCGAGGTGAAAACACAGCGCCGCTGCATCGTCGCTGCGCGCGCGACCGTCGAAAACCAGCCCCGCCGCAATCAGCCCGTGCTCAGCTTCGTCCGCGCGGAATCCGGCTATCAACCCAGATATATGATCCGACGGCGCAGACTTCTCGATCGGCAAATCGACATTGGTGTGGATTTGCTCCCCGGTCTTGCGAATGCCCGCCCCGAATGGCGCAAACGAGCCGCCCTCGCCCAGCGCCCGATGGGCTGCGTCGAAGAGATATTCGTAGGTGTCCTGCAGGTGCTGCTGCAGCATGGTGCTGGCCTTTCGCCAGCTCGATATGGGCGATCCAGGCGGCGTTGTCGACCGCGCTTTAGCTGGGGGCGGTCTCGCGGAAGCTGGCGCGCGCCTCCAGCTCTGCCTGCAGAGCGGTGAGCTTTGGCCGAACCGGGCGCCAATCGAGGTCGGGGAAGCGCAGATCGAGCCAGGTCAAAGCGCAAACGGTGGCGATCGCGGCTAGGTCGAATACGACACCTGCTTGCGCCTCGGCGGCATCGAGGCTGCGCAAAATTCCAGCACGCCAGCGCGCCATCCAGGCAACCGAACGCTCGCCCTCCGGACGCAACAGCTCGAGTCGAATCTTGACGCCCTGCTCCATCAGGCCGTCGGCGATCACCTCACGGCGCAAGACACTCCAGCGCGCCTCGCCCTCGGGGATGAAGCGAGGATTTGGCGCCAACGCATCGAGCCGCGCGCAGATCAGTGGGCTATCGCTCCAGGCCACCCCTGCATCGTCAATCAGCGCCGGCACTTGGCCTAGCGGGTTGGCGGCGTTCAACGCCGCGTCCCCGCCAATCGGATCGGCGCGGACTTCCTCGACTTGGCGGAGCATGCCCTTCTCGCGAACAAGAATGCGGCACTTGCGGGCGAAGGGGGATGCGGGGGAGAAATAGAGTTTCATGGCGGTTGAGTATCAGAGTAAGAGCCCGCGCGCCAACTCCCAACGCCCCTCATCGGCAGCCAGAGCTTCGCCATGCACCAACCTACCTATATCCCCCTTCTCAACCGCTCCACGTGCAGCTTCAGCCACAGCTGCCGTGCGCGTTTCAAGCGTTCCGCCGCGAGGATTTGTTTGATCTGCGCCAGCGTCTGTTCAAGCAACGTGTTGACCAGCACATAATCATATTCTTCCCAGTGCGAAATCTCATCGAGCGAACGCGCCATGCGCTTGGCGATGACCTCTTCGCTGTCTTGCGCGCGGGTGTGCAGGCGGCGTTCGAGTTCGGTCATCGATGGCGGTAAGATGAAAATCCCGACAACATCCTCCGGCGCGGCGGCGCGCAAGGCGCGCGCGCCTTGCCAATCGACATCAAACAACACGTCGCGGCCCTGGATCAGTAGCGCCTCCACCGGCGCGCGCGGGGTGCCGTAATGGGCGCCGAACACCATGGCGTGTTCGAGAAATTCGCCGCGATCGGCCATCTGTTCGAAGCCTTCGCGGTCCATGAATTTGTACTCGCGGCCGTCGATCTCGCCGGGGCGCGGCGCCCGCGTGGTGGCCGACACTGAGAGAGAGGTGTTTCCGTCGTCAGCGATCAGCTTGTTCGCCATCGTCGATTTGCCGGCGCCAGAAGGGCTCGACAGCACGAACATCAGCCCGCGGCGGGCGACATGTTCATTCAACATTGGCCGCCTGCTCCTTGATCTGATCGACCACGGCCTTGAGGTCGAGGCCGATGCGGGTCAGCTCCAAATCCGAGGATTTGGAACAAAGCGTATTCGCTTCCCGCGTCAATTCCTGACCCAGAAAATCCAACCGCCGCCCGGCCGGTTCCGATTGTGCAAGCAGTGCACGGAATTCGCCCAGATGCGCTGAGAGGCGCTCCAATTCCTCTTGCACGTCGGCCTTGGACGCCGCCAGCGCCGCCTCCTGCGCCAGACGCTGGGGCTCGAATTGCAGATCAGGCGCAAGCGCTGTGAGCCGCGATTTGAGGCGTTCGAGCGCAGCCGCCGGTGCGGCCGCCGCCGAGGTCCGCGCCCGCGCAACCAGAGCATCGGCGCGATCGGCCAGTTCGCCGAGGACCCCGGCAAGCATGCGGCCCTCGCCCGCCCGCGCCTGCGCCACGCCGGCAAGGGCCTGTTCAAACCCGGCTAGCAACGCCGTTTCCATCGCGGCCCGCGCTTCGGCGTTGATTTCGGAAGTCTCCTCGTTAACGAGAACGCCGCGGAGCGCCAGCATTCCGTCCCAGCTTGGCAAATTGACGCTCCCTGCTTTCACGTATGGTGAGCCGGCCTCCAGCAATCGTTCCAGCAGAACAATATCGATGCGGGCCATCCCTGCCGCACCGCTGGCAGACCGCGCCAGGGAAAGGCTTGCTTGAAGCGAGCCTCGCTTGAACATCTTCGCCGCGAGCGCCCGGGCCTGCGGCTCAAGGCCATCGAGCCCTGCCGGGGTCCTGAGTTTCAGGTCCAGCGCGCGCCCGTTGACGCACTTGGCCTCCCAAGTCCAGGCGAGACCGCCAAGCGAGTCTGCCAAGACGCCTTCAGCGCGCGCAAACCCGGTCATTCCCGATATTCCCATACCGCCCTCTAAGCCGACCGCCCGCGAAACGCCAGTCAGGCGCGCCGGCCGTGCAGGGATTGCTTGACGAGTTCGCTGCGACCCCGCCATGTTCGGGGGAATCTGATGGTGGGGAAGTGGGGTCAAGATGCGTTCTCTTTTTCTCGGTCTCGTGGCGTTCGGTCTTTGCGTGACGGGGGCTGACGTCGCCCATGCGCAGCAGAGCCTCTCCCTCGGCCAGAGCGTCAATGGCAGTTTGGCCGCCGGCGACAGCCAGCTTTCGTCAGGCGAATTTGCCGACACGTACACCTTCCAGGGCCGCGCCGGACAGACCGTGACCGTGCGCATGCTTTCGAGCAATTTCGACACCTATCTCGGCATCCGCGGGCCCGGAGATTTCCAGCAGGACAATGACGACGAAGCCACTCCCGCCACCAATGCGGGCCTCACCGTCACCCTGCCGCGCGACGGGGCTTATCGAATCCTCGCGACCAGCTACGCCGCCGGCCAGGCCGGGGCCTACACGCTACAGCTCACTGGCGGCGGCACCGCCCCGCAAAACGCGGCGAGTTCAGGCGGCGCCATTCAAGTTGGACAAACCGTGCGCGACTCCCTCGCCAACGGCGATTCTCAACTGAGCAGCGGCGAGTTTGTGGATACATTTACAGTCAGCGGCCGCCGCGGCCAGACACTCGTGATCGACGCCTCGTCGACTGAGTTCGACACCTATTTGATCGTTGGCGCGGCCGGGATGGAGCAGACCGACAACGACGACAATGGCGACCGTGGCTCAACCGATAGCCGCGTCACCATCACGCTGGCGCAGGACGGCGAAGTCCGCATCCGCCCAACAAGTTATCGCCCCGGCGAAACCGGGGCGTACACGCTGAGCGTGCGCGAACAAGGCGTCGCGGCTGCGCAAACCGCATTAGCGTCCTCGGGTTCAGTCCGACTGGGGCAGAGCGTTGCCGGCGCGCTGCAAAACGGCGACGGCCTGGCCGACGCGGGCCAGCTACGCGACGTATACACGCTCCAGGGCCGTCGCGGCCAACAGATCGAGGTGGCGCTGCAATCGGACGCGTTCGATCCCTATGTCGCGATCTTCGGTCCCGACGATTTCAACGATTTCAACGATGACGACGCCGAAAACGGCACGCTCAATAGCCGCTTGCTGGTCACACTGCCCGCGGACGGCGCCTATACCATCCTGGCAACGAGCTATGCCGCCGGCCAACAAGGCGCCTACAATCTCAGCATCGCCGAAAGCGACGCGATCGCGCCAGGCCAAGGCTCCGCCAGCGGTGGAGACGTTCTACGGCCAGGCCGCACCGCCAACGGAGCGCTCGCGCAGGGCGACGAGACATTGCGCAGCGGCGAGTTCACCGACACCTACCGTTTCAGCGGCGAGGCCGGCCAACGCGTCCGCATCGACATGTCGTCGAGCGCGTTCGACAGCTATGTGATCCTGGTGTCGCCCTCGGGCGCCCAGGAGGATAATGACGACGGCCCAGGCGGCGTCGGCGACAGCGTGCTTGAAACCGAACTAGCGGAGTCCGGCGAATACGCCATCATCGCCACTTCCTACGCAGCAGGCCAAACTGGCGACTACACGTTGCGCGTCAGCGCGGGCGCTTCGAGTTCGGTTGCATCCACGGGCCGCGCGACCGGCGGGAACGGACGCGTGTTCGCAGTGATGGTCGGCATCTCCGACTATCAGGGCTTCGCCAACAATTTGCAGTACACCGACGAAGACGCGGTAAAGATGGGCGAAGCGTTGCGGCGTGCAGGCGTGCTTGCTGACCAGAGCGTCGTGCTCACCAACGCACAGGCGACGCGCGCTGGCGTGCAGGCGGCATTCCAGCGCGTCGCCGCGCAGGCGGGTCCCAACGACACGTTCCTGTTCTTCTATTCCGGCCACGGCACGCAAACGCCCGCCGCCACAGGAGGGACGGAGCCTGACGGACGCGACGAATCCATCGTCATGGTCGATGGGCTCATCTCCGACGACGACATGGCCGCGATGTTCCGCCAAGTGCGCGCCGGCACCTCCATCATCGCGCTCGACGCCTGTTTCTCCGGCGGCTTCGCACGCGATGTGGTCGCGATCCCTGGCGTGATGGGGCTGTTCAGCTCCGAGGAAGATCTGACCAGCGCGGTGGCGGACAAATTCCAGGCGGGCGGCTACCTCTCGCTCTTCCTGCGCAACGGGCTCGGCGGGGCGGCGGACGCCAACAGCGACCGCGCGCTCACGGCGGGCGAACTCTCTGTCTATCTGCGACGCGAGTTCGCGCAGAACGCCCAGGACGTCGATTCCGTCACCATGGACGGCGCCCGCAATTACCAATTCCTGGTGGTCGACCGCGGCGGCGTCGGCGTGGACGATCTGGTGCTGCGCACGCGGGGGTAAGGACGGCAATGGAGCGCGCTGCCGGTGGCGGCGCGCCTCAATGGGGGCGATTGCCGACTACAGCAGCGTGCCCGCCTTCTCTCGACGCCCACGCGCGGCGCTGAGGGAGACGACGCGGATCAATTGCCCCGCTCCGCCGCCAAGCGCTCGCGCTCGATCACCCGCCACCGCGCCACCGCTGCGTTGTGTTCGGCGATGGTGGCGGTGAAGGCGTGGCCGCCGGAGCCGTCGGCGACGAAGAAGATCGCGTTGCTCTCGGCGGGGTTGGCGGTGGCTTCGAGCGCGGCGCGGCCGGGATTGGCGATCGCCGTCGGCGGCAGGCCATCGATGCGATAGGTGTTGTACCCAGTGTCGAGCGCGATCTCGCTTTGGCGGATAGTGCGCGGCTGGCCGCGCGCATCGACGAGGCGCCCATCGCGGCAGCGGCCAGGGTATTGCTTGCAGACCCCGTAAATAATGGTGGAATCCATTTCCAGCCGCATCGGCCGCTTCAACCGGTTCACGATCACTGCGGCCACTAGCGGCCGCTCGTGCGCGACGCCGGTCTCGCGCTCGACGATGGAGGCGAGGATAACGAGTTCTTCGGGCGTGCGCACCGGGGCTGCGTCGGAGCGAGCCGCCCATATCTCCGCGAGCGCTTCGTCGTGCGCCTCACGCATCTCCTGCAACAACGCCGCCCGCGTCATGCCGCGCTGGATGTTATAGGTCTCCGGCAGCACCGAACCTTCCGGCGGAGGCGCCGGCATCTCTCCCGACAACAACTCGGATTCCTGCAGAATGCGCATCACGCCAGCGATCGTGATCCCTTCAGGAAACGTAATCGAGTGCTCAAGCGCGTCGCCTTCAGCCAGCATGGCGATGATCTGACGCACCGAGGCGCGCGCGGGAATTTGGTACTCGCCCGCCTGGAGGTCCTTATCGCGGGCGTACACCAGATGCGCCAAACGGAACACGCGCGCATCACGAACGAGACCCTCGCGCATCAATTGCTGGCCGATGCCGGTAACCGAGGCGCCGCGCGCGACAACAATTTCAGTGCGCTCGCTCGACGGCCCTTCGCGATTGGCCTCGGCGTTGAACGCGAATGCGCCTACCCCAAGCGCCGCCGCGGCGACAAACAACAACGCGCCGAGGATCGACAAGAGCCCCCAGGATCGGCGAGAATCCACGGGCCGCACTGCGCTGCGTCTGGCCATCAATCCACCGCGGTGAGGATCAAGGCGGCGTTGGTGCCGCCAAATCCAAACGAATTCGACATCGCCGTCCGTACTTTGCGTTGCTTGGCCTTGTGCGGCGTCAAATCTATGGCGGTGGCGATGGAGGGATTGTCCAGATTGAGCGTGGGCGGGACGATGCCGTCACGCATCGCCAGGGCGCAGAAGATGGTCTCGACCGCACCCGCAGCGCCGAGCAAGTGCCCGATGGCCGATTTGGTGGAGGAGAGCGCAAGGCCCGCCGCCGCGTCGCCGAACATCCGCTCGATCGCCCGCAATTCGATTTCATCGCCGAGCGGCGTCGAAGTGCCGTGGGCGTTGACGTAATCGATGTCGGTTGGCGTCAGTCCCGCATCCCTCAACGCCGCTTTCATGGCTCGGAAACCGCCGTCGCCATCGTCCGCCGGCGCGGTGATGTGGTGAGCGTCGCCGGTGAGGCCATAGCCTTTCACTTCGGCGTAGATATTGGCGCCGCGCGCCTTGGCGTGCTCGTATTCCTCCAGCACGACAACGCCCGCGCCTTCGCCCATGACGAAGCCGTCGCGATCCTTGTCGTACGGGCGCGATGCCTTTTCTGGAGTATCGTTGTAGCCGGTGGAGAGCGCGCGCGAGGCGCAGAAGCCGGCCATTCCTAGCCGACAAACAGCAGCCTCCGTGCCCCCGCTCACCATCACGTCAGCGTCGCCATTGATAATCAGCCGCGCCGCGTCGCCGATGGCGTGCGCGCCGGTGGCGCAGGCGGTGACGACAGCGTGGTTGGGGCCCTTGAGCTTGTAGCGGATCGAGACCTGCCCCGAGACCAGATTGATCAACGCACTCGGGATAAAGAATGGGCTGATCTTACGCGGCCCCTCGCGCTCCAGCAGCAAGGCGTTGTCGGCGATGACGCTAAGCCCGCCAATGCCCGAGCCGATCAAAACGCCGGCGCGTTCTTGTTGTTCGACGGTTTCTGCCTTGTACCCAGAATCGGCGATGGCCTCATCGGCGGCGGCCATGCCGTAGAGTATGAAATCGTCGACGCGCCGCTGCTCCTTCGGCGACATCGTCTTGTCCGGATCGAACGCATGCGCATCACCGGCGCCGCCGCCGCGGCCATCCACGCGCGGCACCATGCAGGCGATCCGGCAGGGCAGATCGTCGACCTTGAAATGTTCAATTCTGTTAGCGCCGGAGCGACCGGCGAGCAGCCGCTCCCACGTGGCCTCGCGTCCGGAAGCCAGCGGGGTGACAAGCCCAACGCCAGTGATGACGACGCGCCGCTTCATGAGGCGCGGCGGGCCTTAGCCCGCCTTCTCCGAGATGAACTTCACCGCATCGCCCACGGTCTGAATGTGCTCAGCGGCGTCATCGGGAATCTCGATCCCGAATTCTTCCTCGAAGGCCATGACCAATTCTACATTGTCGAGACTGTCCGCGCCGAGGTCGTCGATAAAGCTCGCCTTGTCGGTGACCTTCTCCGGCGCGCACTCGAGGTGCTTGATCACGATCGCCTTTACGCGCTCCAACACTTCCGACATGCACGCCTCGCCAAGTAAATTGTTCGCAACGGAATAATGCGCCCTCCCGGGCGCCGTGAGCGGCCTTTTGACCACAGGCGCGGCCCGGCGCAAGCTTTTTTCTGTAATCGAGACCGGCCAGGGCTCTCCTTGGGCCCGCTCAGATCATCGCCATGCCGCCATTGACGTGCAGCGTCTGGCCGGTGACGTAACCGGCTTCCTCACTGGCGAGGTAGACTGCCGCTGCCGCCACATCGGCGCCTTCGCCCAGCCGGCCGGCGGGTATCTTGGTCATCATGGCGCTTTTTTGGGCCTCGTTCAGCACGTCGGTCATGGGTGAGGCGATGAATCCCGGGGCGATGGTGTTGGCGGTGACGTTGCGGCTGGCGACCTCAGCGGCCAGGGACTTGGTGAAACCGATCATGCCGGCCTTCGAGGCGCAATAATTTGCCTGCCCCGGATTACCCATGACGCCCACCACCGAAGTGATGCCGATGATGCGGCCCCAGCGGTTCTTCATCATGTTGCGCAAAGCCGCTCGCGAAAGCCGGAAATAGGATTCTAGATTGATCTTGAGGACCGACTGGAAGTCCTCGTCCTTCATGCGCAGGAGCAAGCCATCCTTGGTGATGCCGGCATTGGCGACCAAAATATCGAGCCGCCCGCCAAGGGCTGCTTCCGCCTGCCCCACCAGCGCATCCACGGCGGCGCTATCGGAGAGGTTGCACGGCAGGATGGGATGATCGCCGCCGACCTCAGCGCGGAGCTTCTCCAGCGCCTCCACCCGCGTGCCGGACAGCGCCACGCGCGCGCCTTGTGCCGCGAACGCCTTCGCAATGGCCCCGCCAATACCGCCGGAAGCGCCAGTGACGAGAGCGGTTTTGTTTGCGAGTGAGAACATCAAGGAACCTCGTTCATGCGCGCCAGAATATCATACACGGGCTTGTTATCTGCAAAGACCCGCCAAGCGGTGACACACCCATCGCTGGCGCGCGCGAGCCAAGCCGCGGGCGTGCGCCACGAACTCCCGCCAATCGTGCCGCCGGCGGCGCCAAATATGCCAATGCAATCGCGTTCGTGAAAGACTTGGTCGACGTTGATCCAATAATCCGGGCAAAGCCCAAAATAGCCACGCCACGCGGCGCTCACAGCGTCCTTGCCCGCGAGAGCATGGCCCAAACTATCGACGAAAAGGTGATCGGCAGAGATCAGCGTCGCGATCGCGGCGACATCGTGCGCGTTTATCGCCTCCATAAAGCCTGCGACCGTGTGCTCCTCCCGCGACATCAGATCTGTACTCACACGCTCCTCGCGAACGCTTCCAAATCCGCCGGCTCGTTCAGCGCCAACGCTTCCACGTCCGGCGCGCCACGTTTCACCATGCCCGAGAGTTGCTTGCCCGCGCCCACTTCAACAAACCGCGTCACGCCGCCTTCTGCAGCCATCCACTCAACACTCTCGCGCCAACGCACGCGACCCGTCACCTGCTCCACCAGCAGACGGCGGATCGTCGCCGGCTCGCCAACCGGGCGCGCGGTGACGTTGGCCACCAATGCAACCGCCAGCGGCGCGATCTCCGCCGACTCTAGCGCCTCCGCCATCGCCGCTGCCGCCGGCTGCATGAGCGGCGAGTGGAATGGCGCGGAAACATTGAGCGCAATCGCGCGCGCGCCCTTTTCCTTGGCGTAGGCTAAAGCCGCATCAACCCCGGCCTTCGAACCGGAAATCACAACGTTGCCGATATTGTTGTCATTCGCCACCACGCACATGCCCGCCTCGGCGCCCTTGGCTGCAATCTCCTCCGCCAGCGCCACATCGACCTTGCCGATCAACGCCGCCATCGCGCCCTCACCCACCGGAACCGCGGCCTGCATGGCGTTGCCGCGTATGCGCAGCAACCTCGCCGCGTCGCTGACGCGGAGCGCGCCGGCGGCGGCAAGTGCCGAATATTCGCCGAGCGAATGTCCGGCGACAAAAGCGGCTTTGCTCACCTGCACGCCGAACTCGCGCTCCAACGCCCGCATTGCCGCCAAGCTCACCGCCATCAGCGCCGGCTGCGCGTTGGCGGTCAGGGTTAACTCGTCGGCCTGGCCTTCGAAGATTAACCGCGAGAGCTTCTCACCCAGCGCCTCATCCACTTCTTGAAACACCTCGCGGGCCGCCCCGAACGCGTCGTGCAGCGACTTGCCCATGCCGGGCGCTTGACTCCCCTGGCCGGGGAAAATGAAAGCGATGCTCATGGCCATCGGCACTAGCGCAGCCCAAGCGCCAACGCCACCTTTCAGCGCCAACCCGCCCGCGGGCACGGAGCTTGCCTATGTCAGCCCGAGCTTAGGAGTAAGGTCCGGTGCTTGTTCGTTTGGAGGACACTCGCGGCGCCATGGCCCATTTGGGCGCCATCGCCGACGCCAAGACGCCGGCCGACGTAATTACGCTTAAGGGCGTAACCTATCGCTATGTCCGCACCGACGGCCTCTGGGACCGCAAGGTACACGTCTACAAGGAGGCCAGCGTCAAGCGGCTCCGGCCTGCCTGGGCGGTCAAGGCCGCGGGGACAGCCATGCCCGCCATCCCGGCGCCGCCCATGCGAGTAGAGCAAGCCTAACGGCGCTCAACCGCCTCTTGCCGCCAACGCCGCGCTCCGTTAAGGAGCCGCCACGCGCCAAGCTCAGCTTCGCGCTTTGACCGGCACAGGCGTCCGCATTCGGGACGCCGGAGGCAGGCAAGGCACCCCGCCCGACGTGATCGTCCGGCGGGGCGAAGTGCGTTTGGGCGTGCGGAGAAACCATGTTCGAGGCCCTAACAGAACGCCTGGGCGGCGTATTTGACAAGCTCACGGGGCGCGGCGCGCTCAGTGAGGCTGATGTCGATGCGGCGCTGCGCGAGGTGCGCGTGGCGCTGCTGGAGGCCGATGTGGCGCTGCCGGTGGTGAAGGATTTCATCGCCAAGGTGCGCGTTGGCGCGGTCGGCGAGGCGGTGGTCAAGTCGGTCAAGCCCGGCCAACAGGTGGTCAAGATCGTCCACGACGCGCTGGTGGACATGCTGGGCGGCGATGCCGAGCCAGAAGGCCTGCGCGTCCACGGCGAGCCGCCGAACGTGATCATGATGGCCGGCCTGCAGGGCTCCGGCAAAACCACCACTACCGCCAAGCTGGCGCTGCGGCTCACCAAGACCGACAAGCGCCGCGTGCTTATGGCCTCGCTCGACGTGCGCCGGCCAGCGGCGATGGAGCAATTGGCGACGCTGGGAAAGTCCATCGGCGTTGACGTGCTGCCCATCGTGGCGGGCCAACCCCCTGCTGAAATCACCAAGCGCGCGCTGACCGCGGCGCGTCTCGGCGGCCACGACGTGCTGATCCTCGACACCGCCGGGCGCACCTCGATCGACGAAGAGATGATGTTTGAGGCCGGCGAGATCGCCCGCATCGCCAGGCCGGGCGAAGTGCTACTTGTCGCTGACAGCCTCACCGGCCAGGACGCAGTCGAGACCGCCAAACGCTTTCACGAGCGACTGCCGCTCACCGGCCTGGTGCTGACCCGCACCGACGGCGACGGGCGCGGGGGCGCTGCGCTGTCTATGCGCGCGGTCACTGGGCTGCCGATCAAATTCCTCGGCGCCGGCGAGCGCACCGATGCGCTGGAAGTGTTCGACGCCCGCCGCGTGGCGGGGCGTATTCTTGGGCGCGGCGACATAGTCGGACTGGTCGAGAAGGCCGTCGAGCAAGTTGACCGCGACGAGGCCGAAAAGCTCGCCAAGAAAATGGCCAAAGGCCGCTTCGACTTCGACGACATGGAAAAACAGCTCGGCCAATTGATCCAGATCGGCGGGTTGAAGGGCGTGATGGGGATGCTCCCCGGCGTCGGCAAGCTGAAGAGCCAAATTTCCGAAGCGCAGCTGGACGACAAAGTGCTGCGCCGCCAGATCGGCGTGATCCGCTCCATGACCAGGGCCGAGCGCGCCAAGCCGGACCTGATCAATGGCCGCCGCCGCGCCCGCATCGCCAAGGGCGCCGGCGTCGAGGTGGTCGAAGTCAACCGCCTCCTCAAGATGCACCGCAATATGGCCGACATGGCCAAGGCTATGGGTAAAGGCAAAATGCCGTTCGCCGGAATGCCGGGGATGGGAGGGGGAATGCCTTCGCCCGAGGCGCTTAAACAATTGGGATCGGGCCGGGCGCTTCCAGGCGGGGGACTGCCAGGGCTGCCATCTGGTGGCCTCCCGGGGCTTCCCGGAAGCAACAAAAAGAGCTAAATCAACAGGAGTAGCATTGAAATGTCATTGAAAATTCGCCTCGCCCGCGGCGGCGCCAAGAAGCGCCCCTTCTACTCAATAGTGGTAGCCGACAGCCGCAATCCGCGTGATGGGCGATTCATAGAGAAGGTTGGCACGTACAACCCTATCCTGAAATCCGATGACCCAAACCGGGTCTTGCTCAAGCTTGATCGGATCCAGGACTGGATGAAAAAAGGCGCACTGCCAACCGACCGCGTAGCGCGGTTTCTGGATCAGGCCGGCGTGTTCAAGCGCGAGGCCCGTAGCAACCCCAATAAGGCCCAGCCCGGCAAGAAGATGACCGAACGCGCCGCGTCGCGCGCTCCGGTAGCTGAAGGCGAAGCCGCCTCGGAGGCGTAAGAAAACCCTTGTCAGACAAGAAGCCTGTTGCGACCAAGCCTGCGGCCAAGGCTGCCTCGGCTGCGCCCGCGAAAAAGGCCGCCCCAGCCAAGCCAAGCGCCGCGAAGCCAGCCCCACGCGGGGCGACCAAGCCTGCCCCGGCGCCCATAAAGACCGCCGCCAAACCGGCTGCGGCGCCAAAGCCTTCGCCTGCGTCCAAGGCCCAACCGAAGGCCGCTGCAACGGCGCCTAAGGCCGACAAGCCAGCGCCCAAAACAGCGTCGAAGGCCGCCGCGTCCAAGCCTATTTCGGCGCCAAAGCCGGCTACGAAGGCGCCCACGCATGCCAAGAAAGCGGCTGCCCCCAAGCCCGCGTCCAAGGCAGAAACGAAGAAGGCAGCGCCAACACCCGAGAAGACCCCGAGGAAGGCCGCCGCCCCGAACTCCACAGCGGCTCCGGAGGCAAAGCCGGCGGCCAAGACGCCGCCTGTTCCGAAGCCGGAAAAGCTGGCGAAAGCTCTTAAGAAACCAGCCGCGGAGACGATGGCAGGCAAGCCCGCGGCGACGCCGAAACCCGCTCCCGCACCTAAGTCTGAAAAACCTGTAAAAGCAGCCAAACCGCCGAAACCGCCCAAACCGGAAAAGCCGGCGAAACTCGCCCCTGTGGCCGCTGCGTTGGCCAAGCCGATGCCAGCCAAGCCGATGGCGGTCGCCGCGGGCCGGGCGCAGCCTCTGCTTCGCAGCGTTCCAACGCCGACGCGCGTGGCGCCGAAACCGCTCGCCGCGCCGAAGCCCATGGCTGCCGAACCGGAGGCGGTGGGCGATCTGAAACCGGTGCCGGCGTTCAAGGGCAAGGGCACCGCCGCCAAGGGTATGGTGCTGGTCGGAGCTATCGCCGGCGCGTTTGGCGTCAAGGGCGAGGTGCGGCTGCGCGCTTTCACGGAGAAGCGCGACGGCGTGATTTCATACGGCCCGCTGTATGGAGAGGACGGAAAAATCCTGCTCCGGCCAAAAAATTGGCGCGAGTTGAAGGATGGCGTCGCGATAACGGCCGCAGAAGTGAAGACGCGCGAAGATGCTGAGAAATTGCGCGGGGCGCGCCTTTATGTCCCGCGAGCGAATCTGCCTGCGCCGCCCGAAGATGAGTTCTACATTGTCGACCTGCTTGGCTGCCGCGCGGAGGCGCTGGACGGAAAGGTGCTGGGCGACGTTTGCGCGGTGTGGAATTTCGGCGCCGGCGACATTATCGAGTACCGCCCCCCCAATGGCGGCCCCAATGTGCGCGTGACGTTCACTAAGGAAACCGCTCCGCTGGTGGACCTGCCGGGCAAACGGGTCGTGCTCGACCCGCCGGCGCCGGACGTTATGGAGAAATAGCTACGCTTGCACCAAGCGACTAGTCAGACTAGTCTGTTGGAATGGCAACCTGGCAACTCCAAACGGCGAAGGCGAGACTCTCCGAACTCTTACGCGCCGTACGCGAGCACGGACCGCAAGTGATTTCTGTGCGCGGTAAGGAAGAATATCTGGTGAGCCTTAATTCGGGCGTCGGGCTGAAGCGGGGGCCAAGGACCTGGGACGAACTGATCGCCCCGATAGCGGGTCTTGGAGACGATATATTGCTCCCGCCGCGAAACGAGGTGCGCGAAGCGGAAACGCCCTTCGACGACCGCAAGGACCGCTAGTGTTCTTACTTGACACAATGGTCGTGTCAGACCCCACAAAAACGAGGCCCGATCCCGTAGTCGGAGCATGGCTACGCGCCTCCCCGCCAAGCCAGCAATTCGTGAGCGTACTCTCCATGGGAGAGGTGCAATTCGGCATCAGACGTCTCCCGCCCGGTGCTCGCCGCGAACGGCTCAATATCTGGTTTCGCAATGACCTCACCGCGTTCTTTGGGGAGCGCACGCTACCGATCGACGCCATCGTCGCGGACGTATGGTCGGGCATGCGGGCGGCGGCCAACCGCACTGTGGCGCCGATCGACGGCCTCATCGCAGCAACCGCGCTCGCGCACGGCCTCACGATTGTCTCGCGTAACGTACGCAATTTTGCGGGGCTTGGCGCGCCTGTGCTTGATCCCTGGCGCTGAGGATGTTCGCCACCTCCATCGTCACGCTGTTCCCCGAGGCTTTCCCAGGCACGCTCGGCCTGTCTTTGATCGGAAAGGCGCTACGCGATGGCTTGTGGTCGCTTGAGACCGTGAACCTGCGCGATTTCGGGATCGGCCCGCACAAGAGCGTAGACGACACCCCGGCGGGCGGCGGCGCCGGCATGGTGATCCGCGCTGACGTTGCCGCAGCGGCGCTCGATTCAATAACCGACGGCCGGCCGCTGATCTATCTTTCTCCACGAGGGGAACAACTCAGCCAGGCGATGGCGCGCGAATGGGCGGCTGGTCCAGGCGTCGTGTTGTTCTGCGGTCGCTTCGAGGGCCTGGATGAACGTGTCATCAACGCACGAGGACTGCGCGAAATCGCTGTCGGAGAGGCAGTGCTCGCTGGTGGCGAAGCGGCGGCTTTAGTTCTTCTCGAAGCGTGTGTGCGCCTGATCCCCGGCGTGCTTGGCAACGAGGCCTCAATTGTGGAGGAGAGTTTCTCCGAAGGCCTGCTGGAGCATCCCCATTATACCCGCCCTCGAGAATGGGAAGGCCGCTCCATTCCAGAAATTTTGCTCTCGGGCGATCACGCCAAGATCGAAGCCTGGCGCCAGGCCGAGCGCGAACGGATCAGCGCCGCGGCCAGAGAGGGGAGCAAGCCGTAGCGGACTGCCCCAACACAGCCCGATTTGGCTGACACTGCGGACTGCATGATCCGCTTCCTCGCCATCGCCCTCGCCTTGCTTTCGGCGCCGCCCGCGTCCGCGCAGGCCGGAGATATCGGCGGGGCTATGCACAGACTGGCGGCGATCTGGCGACCCATCGCCGCGGGTGCAAACCAGGAGGCCGTTCGCAGGGCCTGCACTGGCGCGCTCGATGAACTCGCTGCGGTCGACGCCGAATTGCCGGCCGAACTAAGTCCGCAGAATCTGGCTCGTGTACGCCCGCCCAACGGGCTCATCGTCATCCCACTCGGCGCTGAACCCACGGGCGCCTTTTTCTTTCCCCCGGCGGCGTTACCCTGGTTCGCCAGCGGGCTGGGTGCGGTTTCGGTAGTGGACGAGGCTCAAGGGCGGCTCAGCGTGCGAGACGCCGGGGGGGCCGAGATTGGACTTCAACTTGGTGCGCTTGGGTCTACGCCAGCGCTTCGGGTGTCTTCAGCTGGGGGCGAGGCCCAGACTTTCGTCGGCTGCGCCCCAACTTTGGCGCCTTGAGGCCCTCGACAGCGGCGCGCCCTTCCCTTATACGCCCCGCTTTCCTGTTTTATGGCGGCGCCGGCGGCGGCGCTCCCTTGGCGTGACCCCCATGAACCTGATCCAGACGCTCGAGCAAGAAGAAGTCACCCGCATCACGAAGGGCAAGACTGTGCCGGCCTTCGACCCGGGCGACACGCTGCGGGTCAACGTCAAGATCAAGGAAGGCGACCGTGAACGCGTCCAGGCCTATGAAGGCATTTGCATTGCACGCGCCGGCGCCGGCCTCAACGCGAACTTCACCGTACGCAAGATCAGCTTTGGCGAAGGCGTCGAGCGCGTATTTCCGCTCTATTCGCCGACTGTAGATTCTATCGAGGTCGTCCGCCGTGGCAAGGTACGCCGCGCGAAGCTTTATTATTTGCGCGATCGGCGCGGCAAGTCGGCCCGTATTGCCGAGCGTTCGGGCGGAGCACGCGAGGACGATTTCGTTGGCGAAGCTGCGGACGCGGCGGAATAGCGGAGTACGGAAATAGGGGAATAGGTGAGTAGGGTCGTGTGGCTGCCCTAGCAGCACCCCCTATTCCCTGCTCCCGTACTGCCCTATTCCCTTGCGCCATGAACGCGCCCACCCTGCGCACTGATGTCGAGATCGTCACGCTCGGCTGCCGCCTCAATGCCTATGAAAGTGAAGCCATGCGTGCGCTTGCCCGCGAGGCAGCGCTCACCGATGCAGTGATCGTCAACACTTGCGCCGTCACCGTCGAGGCGGTGCGTCAGGCTCGCCAAGCGATCCGCCGCGCGCGGCGCGAACGCCCGGCGGCTCAAATCATTGTCACCGGTTGCGCCGCGCAGATTGATCCGGAAGCTTTTTCCGCCATGCCGGAAGTGAACCGCGTCATCGGCAATGGCGAAAAAATGCGTGCCGCAAGTTTCGCCTCAAACGAAGAACGGGTGCTTGTCTCCGACATCATGAATGTGCGCGAGATCAGCCCGCATCTAACCGACGGCTTTTCCGAACGCACTCGTGCTTACGTGCAGGTGCAGAATGGCTGCGACCATCGCTGCACATTTTGCATCATCCCCCATGGCCGTGGCAATTCGCGGTCGGCGGCTGCGGGCGACGTAATAGAGCAAGTGCGCCGGCTCGCCGACAATGGCGTACCCGAAGTGGTGCTCACTGGGGTCGATCTCACCTCCTGGGGCGAAGACCTGCCCGGGTCGCCCAAACTCGGTGCCCTGGTTGCTCGCATCTTGAAGCATGTTCATGAACTGCAGATGCTGCGGCTCTCTTCGCTCGACGCCATAGAGATGGATGCGCAACTTTTTGAACTCGTCACCCAGCACGAACGCGTCGCGCCCCATTTGCATTTGTCGCTGCAGCATGGCGACGATCTGATCTTAAAACGCATGAAGCGGCGCCATTCGCGCAGCGACGCGATCGAGTTGTGCGTGCGCCTGAAAGCCTTACGCCCCGCCATTGCGCTCGGCGCCGATCTCATCGCGGGCTTTCCTACCGAGGAGGAAACGCACTTCGCTAGCACGCTCTCGCTGATCGAGGAGTGCGGACTCTCCTTCGTTCACGCGTTTCCTTACAGCGCCCGCCAAGGCACGCCCGCTGCGCGCATGCCGCAAGTGGAGCGCAGTGTCGTGAAGGAACGCGCGGCGCGTTTGCGCGGCGCGGGCGCCAAGGCGATCGCCGCGCATCTCGATGCTTGGGTGGGGCGGGAGGCGGAAGCTCTGAGGGAGCGCGAGGGCTTTGCGCGGCTGGCGGATTTCACGGGGGTAAAATATGTACCGACGGCGCCCTCGCCGGCTGGCGCCGCCACTGCCGGCGAGGGCGCCGTCGGTACATATTCGCGGCTGCGTTTCACCACCCATGACGGCGCAAATCTGATTGGCGCTCCGGCATGATTTGGGGCTTGTTCAACAAGAAGAAGCAGGCGGACGAGCAGCGCGCAGAGCGCAAAGGCCTGCTCGACGGATTGCGGAAATCCTCAACCAAGCTGGCGGAGAGCTTCGCTTCGGTTTTCACCAAGGAGAAACTCGACGCAGCGGCGCTGGCCGAACTCGAAGAAGCCCTGATCGCCTCCGACATGGGCGCGCCCGCCGCAGCACGTATCGCCGGCGCACTGGCGGACCAGCGTTTCAGCAAGGAGAATAGCGCCGCGGAGGCACGCGAAGCGCTCGCCGCAGAAGTGGCGCGCATTCTGAAGCCGCGAGAGCTGGCGCTCGATCTCAGCAGCGGGCCGAAGCCGCGCATCGTGCTGGTCATCGGCGTCAACGGCTCCGGCAAAACCACCACGATCGGCAAGCTGGCCAAGAATCTCTCTGACGCCGGCGCGAAGGTGGTGATCGGCGCAGCCGACACGTTTCGCGCCGCCGCGATCGAACAATTGCAGGTATGGGCTGAGCGTGCGGGCGCTGCGTTTGTGTCGTCGTCTCAAGGCGCGGACGCTTCGGGCGTCGCGTACGAAACTGTCGCGCGCGCCAAAGCGGAGGGCGCGGATGTGGCGCTGATCGATACCGCCGGGCGGCTGCAGAACAAGACCGAATTGATGGCGGAGCTCGCGAAGATCGTGCGCGTGATACGCAAGCTGGACGAAGACGCTCCGCACGAAACGCTGCTGGTGCTGGACGCCACTGTGGGCCAAAACGCGCTTTCCCAAGTCGAGAGCTTCCGCGCGGTGACCGAGATCACGGGGCTGGTGATGACCAAGCTCGACGGCACCGCCAAGGGCGGCGTGCTGGTGGCGCTGGCCCAACGCCACGCAATTCCGATCCAGTTTATCGGCGTGGGAGAGAGGGCCGAGGACTTACAAACGTTCAAGGCGGAGCGGTTTGCAGCGGCGCTGGTGGGGCTGGGATAACGCCCGGTCGAGCGCGGCGCCTCTCCTTTACCCCCGCACCCTCACCGGCAGCGGCACGTTGCACACATTGATCCGCCCGGTTGATTGCAAAAACCATTGTTCGCGCCGCGTGCGACGGTTCTCAATCACGGTGCGGAATGTATCGCTATCTGTGCGCAGCGCTTCCAAATTGACGCGTTGCGCGGCCGGAAATGCTGACGCCAAGCGCACCGAGCGGATCGTGGTGCGCTCGGCGGGCGTTTCGTAAAAACCCAACGGCCCCGCGCCGCGCGGCAAGACCGAAAGCAGCTCCATGCCCTGCACCACACGCCCCACCAAAGTCACGTTGCGGTCGAGATGCCGTGGCGCTTGGCCTATGACGACGTATAGCTCAGCGCCGCTGCCGCTGTCGGCAGTGTCGCCGCGCCCTGCGCCGAGCATGGCGTAGCAATGCGCCATCCAGACACGCCGGCCGTCGCTGGCGACCGGGAAGCCATCGGAAAATCCTACTTCCCGCGCGTAAGAATCCGGATCGCGCAGGCGCGTTACCGCGACCCCGCGGCGGGGACGATCGAACTCCGCTGGCAGCGCGGGGCGCCCCCCGCCCATGGGGGTCGCATCGCCCTCGTCCCTGCCCCATTGCACCACATAATTATCCTGCGACCGCACAATCGACGCGCCGTCGAAATAATGCGCCCGAGCCAGAGCGCGAATATTTTCGGTGTGGTTGGGCGCATGGGTCGGCGCTAGTTCGATGATCACCCGTCCGCGTGGGAGCTCCAGGTAAAGCGTGTTGTCAGGATCGAGCGGGCGCCAGTCGGCGGCGGGAGATTGCTCCAATATCTCCGACAATGAAGGCGCCGGATTCTGGGCCGCGCTCTGGGCCCAAACCGGTCCGGAGGAAGCCAGAAGCGCCGCCAAGAACCCGCCTACCGCCAAATCCCGAACCCGCATACGCCGCCTCCCTATTCCTTATCAAACTTGAGCTGAACGACCCGGTCTGCGCAAGGGCCTGCAGCGTAAGGGCTGGCAGCTTGCCGCCGCTTCAGCGTATCAAAGGGCATGACCGACACTCCAGCGCGACGCAAACCGTCGGCCCCGAGCCAGCTCCTCATCGACCTCGGGCCGATTGCGGTTTTTGTGATCGCCTTCAACGTGTTCTCGCGCTTCGATGCGACCAAGGCGGATGCGCCGTTCCTGGCCACCGGAATATTCATCGTCGCGGTGCTGGCCGCCATCGCTTACACGCGGATCCGGACAGGGCGCGTGCCGCCCGTACTCATCGTCACGGGTATTTTCGTCACCGCCTTCGGCGGGCTTTCCATTCTCTTGCGCAGCGAACGGCTCATCCAAGACAAGGTGACCGCGGTCAACGCGTTCTATGCGGCCGCAATTCTGATCTCGTTGGCGCTGCGTCAGAATGTCTGGAAGCTGCTGTTCGGCCATTTATGGGCGTTGCCCGACCGCTTTTGGAATATCCTGGCGCTGCGCTGGGCTGGATATTTCGCCGCCATGGCGATCTTCAACGAAGTGCTGCGCCGCAACGTTGATTTCGCCGCCTGGACCAATCTCAGACTGTTGGTGGCGTTCGTGCCGTTCTTTCTTTTCTTCCTCGCGAATGCGCCCTTGGTGATGAAACACCATACCGAACCGGTCGCTGAGCCGGACGAAAATCCAGCCGCCTAGTGCTTCTTTTTGCCGCCGCCGCCAGCAAAGGCGACCATCAGGATGCGCTTGGCGAAAAAGAAAATGCCGATAACGACGAGATAGCCGACCAGCAATACTCCGGCATTGACCCAAAACCCCTGCGTCATGAGATCCGGCAAGGCGAGCGGCTCTTTGCCCGCCAGCACTGGGGCGAAATGCTCAATCGCGATATGAACCAGGGTCGCCAAGGTCGCAGCGGGAATCCACTGGCTCCACGAGCGTAGAAACAACGTAGCGGCCAAGGCGATCACCAGACCCATCGTGCCGTTGATCTCGCCGTAACCGTCCCGCACGACGTTGAGCGCTTGGTTGAGATAGTCCTGCATGTCGTTCCCCTCCGGCGACATTAAAGGTCCACTCGTCTTAGGCGGCTCCGCCGCGAGCGTCCAGAGCGCCGAAACGCTCGGCCCAAGCCGCCACATCCGCATCCTCGATCTTCTTGAACAGCACCTCTGGCGGTGAGAATGCGAGCCCGCGCGGCAACGCGTCGAGTAGGCCTTTGTCCGAAACCAGGGGCCACATGCGGTTCTTCTCCGGCACGCCCATCGCGTCAAGCACGGTTTGGGCTGCGTCCGGAATGAACGGCTGGGCCAAAATGGCGAACAGCACCACCAGATTGAGTCCGGTTCGCACGCCAAGCGCCGCGGCAACCGGGTCGGTCTTGAACGCGGTCCACGGTGCGGCGACTTGCAGGTACTCGTTGCCAGCCACCCAAAGCGCGCGCAGTTCCGCGGCGGCCTTGCGGAATTCCATCTGCTGGTGATGTTGCGTCAGCGCGGCGAGACGCCCGGAAAATTCCGACCAGAGCTTGTCCTCGTTAACGCCGGGTGTGCCGCCATCAGGAACCTTCGCGTCGAACTTCGCGGCCGCAAAGCGGGTGATGCGGTTGACGAAATTGCCGAACACATTGGCGAGGTCGGAGTTCACACTTTGCTGGAATTGCTCCAGCGTGAACGCCGCGTCCGAACTCTCCGGCGCATTCGCCATCAGATACCAGCGCCAATAATCGCTGGGCAGCAACTCGAGAGCCGCGTCCATGAAGATGCCACGCTTCTCGCTGGTGGAGAACTTTCCCCCGTACCAGGTCACCCAATTGAACGCCTTCAGGCGATCGACCAGCTTCCACGGCTCGCCCGAGCCCATGATCGTCACGGGAAAGCTCACGGTGTGGAACGCAACGTTATCCTTGCCCATGAATTCAACATAGGTGACATCGCCCGCGCCCTTGTCGGTGCGCCACCAACGCTCCCAATCGGCGCCGCTCGCCTCGCTCCATTCCACCGTCGCGCCAATGTATTCGATAGGCGCATCGAACCAGACGTAGAACACTTTGTTGTCGAAACCCGGACGCGGCTTGCCGTTTTGTGTGACCTTCACGCCCCAAGATAAGTCGCGCGTGATCGAGCGGTCGATCAGGCCTTCGTCCAGCCATTTATAGGCGATCGAGCGCGCCAGCGGCGGCCATTCGGTCGCCTGGTCCACCCAGGCGCGGATGCGTTCCTGCATGAGCGGCTGCTTCAAGAACAAATGCGCGGTGTCGCGCGGCTCTACATTGGCGGAGCCGGAAATCTTCGAGCGCGGGTTCTTCAACTCGATCGGGTCGAGCAGCGTCCCGCAATTGTCGCACTGATCGCCGCGTGCGCGCTCAAACGCACACACCGGGCACGTGCCCTCGACGTAGCGATCAGGCAGGAAACGTTTGTCGTCGATCGAGTATATCTGTTTAGAGACGCGCTCCTCGATCAGGCCGTTCTTTTCCAGCGCCTCGCAGAAATGCTGGGTGAGCTTGTGATTGGGCGGATTGGAGGAGCGGCCAAAATGATCGAATGAAAGCCGGAAGCCCGTGCAGGCGTCACGCTGCACTTGATATTGCGCATCGCAATAGGCGCGTACCTCCTGGCCAGCCTCGGCCGCGGCCAACTCAGCCGGCGTGCCGTGCTCGTCGGTGGCGCAGATAAACAACACCTCATGGCCCTGTAGCCGCCGAAACCGCGCATGCACGTCCGCCGGCAGCATAGAGCCAGCAAGGTTGCCCAGATGCTTGATGCCGTTAATGTAGGGCAGCGCGGAGGTGATAAGATAGCGGGACAT
>CADEEA010000009.1 GCA_902826245.1 uncultured Alphaproteobacteria bacterium
GATGCTTGATGCCGTTAATGTAGGGCAGCGCGGAGGTGATAAGATAGCGGGACATGGTGAGGCGCTTTTAGGGTGCGGGGCTAATCGGAAGCAAGCGCGCGTCGCCGAACGGCCTTAGTCAGATTCTTCCCGAGCGACCAGCCGACGCGCCAACTCAGCGGCCTCTTCCAAATTGAAATCCCCGCTGAATTGCAAGTGACCGCCCCTGATCGGCTCCACAATGATCGGCGCAGTCACCACGAAACCGTCCACTATGACGGCCAAGCGCTCTCCGACATGGTCGCTCGTGATGCGACCGAATCGCTCGCGATCGACGCTTGTCAGTTCGACAACAATGACGGGCGATGCTGATGTCTTGTCGATTTCCGCTTCGGCGTGTGCAAAGCGAAGCGCCATCAAAAGCTCGGGAAGCACCGCTTCAAACTCGTCCCGACGCCGGTAGCGGACCCAGGCTGCGTCATCACGACCTTCGTCGATGACAAGGTAGATGCCATCCAGCAGCGCGGATTGCTTAGCAGTGGCGGCGTTGGCCGCAGCCCATAAACCAAGAGCCAGGAGAGAGCGCCTCGTCGCCATCGCCGCGCTAAGCAAGGCGCACCAACGCCTTCTTGAATGCCTCGACCTCTTCATCCATCCAGGTATCGCCGCGGCTCCAGAACTCGAGCAGCGCTGCGCGATTGAGGTTCACCCACGCGATCACCTCCGGCGACATGCGCTTGACGACACGCTCGGGCAGGCTGTTGGCCACCACCTCTGGCGCTTCCGCGATCGACACCGAAAAGCTCGGCTGGTCGCTTCCAGCCTTCTCGAAATATTTCACCCGCGGCCCATGCTTGGCAACGCGCGTGGAAATCCATACCACGCCGGGAATACCCGTGCGCGCTTCGGACAGGTTTGCCATGTCAAAGACTTCGTCCTCTTCGAGGTCGAGCGTGGATGCGTCTGCCATGGCGCTTTCATAGCATAAATTCGCGCTCCGCGAAAGCAGCCGCAAATCACGCCACCGATCCGGGGTTCGCTTTGATCCGCGCATACGCCTGCGCCATTTTCGTATCGTACTGGTTCGCTGCGTAGCCCGGCCCGTTATAGCCGCTGGCGAAGCCGGCCCAGTTTTTGGCGCGCAGCTCGTCAACCAGAGAGTTGGCGCGCACGAAGCCCTCGAACGCGTCGAGTTGATCCTTCTCCGATTTCGCCAGCTTCGACACGTAGGTCTTGGCGTCCGGCATCGCGAGATTTGTGAAATTCTGGCCAAGCACCTGGAAGCGGCCATAGCTGGCGCTTTGCAGCGCTGCTTCCGGGTCGAGCGCGAACGCCTCCGCCAGTTGCGCCCAACGTTCGCCCTGCGTGCGCGGATAGCCGCCGGGCGTGCGGTTCGAGACGTTGGGATTGCTGGAATCGTAACGGCTGTTGGTTTTGCGCGAGAACAAGTGGCGCTCGAACAGGATCACAGGCTTGCCGTCTTCGGTGAAGCCGCCGAGCCGCCCTGACTCCACTTCCGCTACAGCCGCCACCGCTTCCCACTCGCAACTCAGTCGCGCTGCAACCGCCTCGTAATCGGCGCGCGATATCGGCGCGCGGCTGACGGCGCGAAGGCTCGCGAGATAATCCCCGACCGGTGGCGGTGGCGGCGGGGGCGCGGGGGGTGCGACAGGCGGAGGCGCCGGGGGAGCGGCAGGCGGCGGTGGAGGAGGGGGCGGCGGCGAAGACGGTCTCGGCGGCGGCGGCGCACGTGGCGGCGACGGAGGCGGCTTGCGCGCGCCCCGACGTCCGAACACCAGCCCAAACAGCGCGTCAAAAAATCCCATCCCCTGCCCCGTCTAAGTCCCCTTCAGCCGGTTATATTCCGATTGCATGCGCGAGGAATAATACTCGACCTGCCCGGTGCCGTTATAGCCAGCCGCGAACGCCGCCCAATCCTTGGCGACAAGTGCGCCAACGAGATTGTTGCTCCGTACGAAATTCACGAACGCTCGCAATTGCTGCACCTGCGACCGCGCCATGTCGGTCACCAATTCGCGCGCGCTGGCGAAGCCGCAGGGCTGGTAATTGAAGCCCATGATTTGCAGCAGGCCCCAACTGGCCGACTTGATCGCCGCTTCCGGGTTGAGCGCGTAGGCCTCCCGCAATTGCGCCCAGCATCCGTCCTGGGTGCGCGGGTACCGCGTTGGATCCCAAGATCGGTAAGAGATATTGGGGTGGCTGACATCGTACTGACGGTTGGTGAAGCCCGAGAATTTGTGCGGCTCAAACAAGATGGTGACGCGCCCATTGGCGTCGAATGCCCCCTGCCTGCCGCTCTCCACCGCCGCCACCGCCTGGATCGCCTCTGGCTCGCAGCCAAGTTCGGCGGCCACCGCAGCATAGTCCTCGCGCGTCAGCGGACGCGGGTCTTGCGCCCGTAGCGAAGCGAGGTACGGATCGTTGGCCGCAGTCAAAGTCGCGTAGGCGCGCGCGAGCGCTTGCGCATAATTGGCGGCGTTTGCATCGCCCTCGAACGCAGCAGCAAACGCGGCCCAGTCGCGGCTTTGCAATTCGTCGATCAGCTCCTTGCGTTGAGCGTAAGCCTCGAACGCCGCAAGTTGGCGTGTCTCAGACTGCGCCATATCCTGTACAAATAGGAATACGTTGGCGTAGCCGGCATCGTCGAAATAGCGCCCCGGCAGCTGAAACACGCCCCAGCTCGTCGCGCCAAGCGCAGCGTCGGGGTCAAGCGCATAAGCTTCCGCAAGCCGCGTCCAGCGTGAAGCCTGGCCGCCGCCCAGATAAGCGCGGCTGGCGCCGTTAGAAATCGCGGGGTGGCTGGCGTCGAAGCGCCCGCCCGTTGTTTGGCTGAACCAATAAGGCTCGAACGAAATCAGCGGGCGGCCGTCGGAGGCGAACCCGGGTCCCGCACTCTCCACTGTCTGGATAGCGCGCAGCACGTTCTCTTCGACCCCATTGCGCTGGGCGGCCGCGACCAATTGCTCGTTACTAAGTCGTGTCGCGTCGCTAACGCGCAGACTCTCCAAAGCAAAACCTGCGGGCGGGCCCGGCGGCGGCGTAGGCGGCGCCGGGGGTTCCACTGGCGGTGGAGGCTCTGCTGCTGGCGGCGGTGGCGGTGGAGGCCCCGCTGGCGGCGGCGGCGGCGGTGGTGGCGCCGGCGGTGGCTGCGCAGGCGGCGATGGTGGGGCCGCCGGTGGTGAAGGTGGCGGCGGCGGCGGGGCGGCTGGTGGTGGCGGGGGCGCCGGTGGCCGAGGCGGACTCGGCGGCGAGCTGCGCGGCGAGCTCGAACGCGAACCGCGCCGTCCAAACACGATCCCGAACACGGAGTCCCAGAAACCCATAAAAAACCACCCTGTTCGTGTTGGAAACCGAAAAGCTCCGGCGTGGCCGCGCACTCTGCGCCCCGCCGTTCGCATCCTGTCCCAGCTGCGGGTTAACCATAACGACAGCGGGCCGAAAGCGAAAGCGCTTCGCACGGGATGGAGAGGCTCTGGGCGCCCGGCCGACGCGCCGCTATATGGACGACCACGATTTTGCCCGGAAGGATTTCCTGCGGGCTTAATCCATTGATTTTGTTACTACGCCGCCATAGCTCAGCTGGTAGAGCACCTGATTTGTAATCAGGGGGTCGGGGGTTCGAGTCCCTCTGGCGGCACCAGCCGCAGCGCGCCTATATCCTGCAAATCCAGAGCGACTTCGGCACAGCGCTTGGATCGGCGGCGAAGACCGGACATGCCGCAGCGAGTTCTGAGCGGTGCTCGCACGCCAAATGATTTAGGGCGAGCTGGATTTTGAAGCTGCCGTTGAACGCCAGAAAGGCCTCCACCAGATATTGCTCGTTCCACAATCTTTGGTCTTCAAGCACCCATTTCTCAAGGTAGTCGCGCGGGGTGAAGATGTCGTGGATGTGGATGAGGACGCCTGGTTTGAGCCGCCCCAACACCTCCAGCACTTCGTACAACACATCGCCCTGCGGTCGAATGACATGCGAAGAATCGATGAACAGGATGTCACCGCTCTCCAACTGATCGAACAAAGCTGGATCGCACAATTCGGCGCGCTTGCGTAGAATTTCGGCGCCGATCTCCTCCAGCCACGGCTGGTTGTACGGCTCGATGCAAAGGTGATGGCACCGATAGGCGGGATCTTCGGCGCTATTGCGCGCGATAGCCAAGCGCGCCATCAAAGTTGAGTGTCCGCTGCCTATTTCGAACATGCGCTTCGGTTTGGAGCGGCGGATCATGCTGTACAGTATTTCGGCGTCCCCGACTTCGAACGAGCCGTTGTAATAGCAAAACGACGCCCCCGCAGCCTTCTTGTCCTTGTGCAGCGGGATATCGCGGAGTTCCTCGCCGCAGCGGAGCTCGCGCAACAACGCGAGTTGCCCCTCTTCGTTGAGCTCAAGCCCCGGGATTGAGCGCTTCTGCGTGAGCGGGCGGTGGAGGTAATCGGCGAACACCACCGGCTCGTAATAGTGCTCGCGCAGGGGAAAAACACCTGCGGCGCGGAGGACCTTTCGGGTCAACGGCATGTAGCGCCACGCCCGCCTTGCGCGCCTCAAAAGAACACCGGCGGGAAACGCAAAGATGGCGATGATGAAATCGACGATCCCGCGCCGGAAGCTTTGCATAGTCGCCACTCTTGACCCCCCTATTCTGCACGGATCGCGGGCGACGCAGCACGCCGCGCCAGCAGCTCTATTTCTGATGAGAATTCCCGCCAAAACGCCTCCGCGCCATACCGGGCGTTGAGCGCGGTTCGCCCCAACTCCGCCTTGACGCGGAGGCCCGGCAAGTCGGTCAATGCAGCCTGCATGACCCGTGCTAGCTCGGCAGAATCGCCGGCGGGAAACAAGGCGCCAAAAGCGCCTCCGCCCAGTGCATCGCGATGTACCATGATATCGCTCGCGACGATTGGCACGCCATGCTGGAGCGCTTCGCGCACCACATAGGAATAGGACTCCCACGTCGATGGCAGCACCAGCAGATCGCCATGACCGAAGTGGGAGAACGGCGCATCGAGCCAGCCAGCGAAGGCGATCGGACGCGCACAAGAGGCGGCAAAAGCGCGCAACTCCGCTTCGAGCGGGCCGGCCCCGATGACGCGCATCTCGGCGAGGGGCGGCAAATCCGCCGCCGCGAACGCCTTGAGCGCCGTCATGGGGTCCTTGAACCCCTCCAGGCGACCGAGAAAATTCACGCGGAGGCGTCCGCCTATGGGATCCTCCAAATTAGGCCCGCGCGCGTCGGGCGCCGGGGCGAACGGATTGCCCAATTCCCGGATGCGTTTCCCCGGAAGCGCCGCCAACGCCAGCACCTGTTGGGCCGGATTGAGCGTCACCACCAAATCGGCGCGCGCCTTGTGTTTGAGCTTGTCAGAATGACAGGGCGTGATCATGCATGCGCGTGGGAACAGCCGACGCAAAGCCGGCAAGGCGCGATCGCTGTGGACGATGACCGCCAGTCGCTCGCCCCTTGCGCGCTCGAGCACTTCGGTACGAATACGCGAACGTTCCGGCGCGAATGCCGCCAGCGGGGATGTGAGAAGGCGCGGCGCAGCGATCATATCCGAGCCGCCTGCCCTCAATGCCTCGAATGAGGGGCCGCGAAACAACACGGCGGACCGAACACCCACGCTGCGGAACATGCGCTCATAATGGGCGACCGCCGTTGCGATCCCCCCGCTCCCTTTCACACTCGCGACCTGCAGGACGAACATGTGCGCTCCCGCGGGCTTCATAGGGCCTTAACGGGCCGGGGCAAGTATGACGCTGCGCCTCCGGCGGGGCGGTCAGACCCTGGTCAACGCCCCAGCGCCGACCACGGTGGTCCACTCCCGCACGCGCCACGCGCTGACCACGCCATTGATCACGTAGGGATCGGCGTGCGCGAAGGCCTCCGCTATCTCGGCGCTCTCCGCTTTGAACAACAACATGCCCGCGGGGGGATCGTCGGCGAAGGCGCCGCCAAGCTGAAGCTCGTCGCGCGCGGCCGAGGCGTTGGCGTGGGCGATGTGCATCGCCCGATGCGGCGCACGACGATCGCGGAAGTCGGCGGGGTAGTCGTAGAAGAGGAGGAAGTGCTTCATTCCCCTACTCCGCCGCCACCATCCGCACCTGATGCACGCCCTTTGCTGCGCGATAACGATCAATCCGTTCTTCGATATCGACGCGGAAATGGCGGATGAGGCCTTGTATCGGCCAGGCGGCGGCGTCGCCCAGCGCGCAGATAGTGTGGCCCTCAACTTGCGTCGTGACTTCCAGCAGTAAATCAATTTCCGAATGCTCAGCTTCGCCCTTGGCCATGCGCTCGAGCACCCGCCACATCCAGCCAGTACCTTCGCGGCATGGCGTGCACTGGCCGCAGCTTTCGTGCTTGTAGAAATAGGCCAAGCGCGCAACGGCGCGGATGAGGTCCGTGCTCTGATCCATCACGATCACCGCCGCAGTACCCAGCCCCGACTTCAGCGCGACGAGCGAATCGAAATCCATCAAGGCGGTCTCCGCCTCATGCGCCGGGATCATGCGGACCGACGAACCGCCCGGGATCACGGCTTTGAGATTGCCCCAACCGCCGCGCACGCCCCCGCAGTGTGTCTCGATCAGCTCCTTCAGCGGAATACTCATCGCCTCTTCGATGTTGCACGGCTTGTTCACGTGCCCGGAGACGCAGAAGACTTTCGTGCCGGTATTGTTGGCGCGGCCGAAGCCCGCGAACCACTTTGCGCCACGGCGCAGAATGGTCGGAACCACCGCGATGCTCTCGACATTGTTCACAGTCGTTGGGCAGCCATAGAGCCCAACGTTTGCAGGGAACGGCGGCTTCAGGCGCGGTTGACCCTTCTTTCCTTCGAGACTTTCAAGCAGCGCGGTTTCTTCACCGCAAATATAGGCGCCGGCGCCGTGATGCATGTAGAGATCGAAATCCCAGCCATGCACATTGTTTTTGCCGATCAGCTTGGTGTCGTAGGCCTCTTTAATCGCGCGCTCCATCGCCTCGCGCTCGGCCACGTACTCGCCACGGATGTAGATGTAGCAGGCGTGAGCGGCCATCGCGAAGGACGCAACCAGACAGCCCTCGATCAGCAAGTGCGGATCGTGGCGCATCATATCGCGATCCTTGCAGGTGCCCGGCTCGCTCTCGTCGGCGTTGACCACCAGATAGTGCGGGCGATCCTTCACTTCCTTGGGCATGAACGACCATTTAAGCCCGGTCGGAAATCCCGCGCCGCCCCGCCCGCGCAGACCGCTGTCCTTAACCTGTTGAATAACCCAATCGCGCCCAGCACCGATCATGTCGGCGGTGCCGTTCCAGGCGCCGCGCCGCTTTGCGCTTTCCAGGTCGGCGCCGTGCACGCCGTAGAGATTGAGGAAGATGCGATCCTTGTCGGCGAGCATGGCTTACTTTCTCGATCCCATAATCATGAACAGACGCAACCCAAACCAGACCGCCCCGATTGCAGGTCCCGCAACATAGACGCTTGTCAGCGGCTGGCCCTGCACTGTGTAATTGTAAGCGCCAATCCCCGCCATCGCAGCGACGAGGACGCCATAGAGAAGTATTCCGCCCGAACGCAAACTCGAGCCAAACCCGATGGGCTCGAAGTGCGGCCGCTTCCTGGACGCTATCGGAGGGGGCGCTTCTTCGCTCACGCCTTCTCGGGCAGATTCGGCAGCAACAATTTCTTCGCCAACGAACCATCATAAAGGGTGGGATCAGTGAGCACCTTGGGCCCACCTTCAGGCGCAGATGTCGTGCGGCCTGAAGTCGAGCCGGGCGTGATTGTCTCTCCGCGCGCGAGCCTGTCCATCAGCGCTTCCAAAGCGTCGGGCGTCAGGTCCTCGTGGTAGTAATCGTCAATCGCCACCACCGGCGCGTTCACGCACGCGCCAAGGCATTCCATTTCTTCCCAGGAAAAATTGCCATCTGCGCTGGGCTGGTGCGCCTCGCCGATGCGGCGCTTGCAAACCGCCTTCAGCTCCTCCGCGCCGCGTAGCATGCACGGCGTGGTGCCGCACACCTGGATGTGATGCTTGCCGACCGGGTGCAGGTGGAACATGGTGTAGAAAGTCGCTACTTCGAGTACGCGGATCGTAGGCATGACCAAGAGCTCCGCAACCACACGGATCGCGGGCTCGCTCACCCACCCTTCCTGCTTCTGCACCAGCCAAAGAATCGGGATCACCGCCGATTGCTTACGGTCGGACGGGTATTTGGCGATCCACCAGCGCACCTGCTCCATCGTCGCGGGGGCGAAGGCGAAGCTCGCGGGCTGTTCGTGGGCTAGTCTTCGGACGCTCATGGCTCTCTCACGAAATCGACACGCACGATGCCCCGGTCTCTCACCGTATAGATCGCCGCACACCTAAAGCTGTTGCCCGGGGCGCGAACTACGTCTTCATGATCAATCACGACTTCGCCCACCGAGATCCGGTTCACCAGACGCGCCCGATTCTGCGGAAATTCGGAAAATAGCGCGCCGTAACGGGCGCGAATTGCCGCCAATCCATCGGACGTCACCGCGCCATTTAGATCGGCAATCACGCAATCTGAAGAAAAACAATCACAATAAGCGTCGAGGTCCTGCGAATTGTACGCGTCCAGCTGCCGCTGGACCACCCTCGCGTTCGCCTCACTCACCGGTCGATCTCCCCGAACACGATGTCGAGTGACCCGAGCACGGCGCTCACGTCAGCAAGCATGTGGCCCTTGCACAAATAGTCCATCGCCGCGAGATGCGGAAAGCCCGGCGCACGGATTTTGACGCGATACGGCCGGTTGCCGCCGTCCGCCACCAGATAGACGCCGAACTCCCCCTTTGGCGCCTCAACCGCCGCGTAAGTCTCGCCCGCGGGCACATGAAAGCCCTCGGTATACAGTTTGAAATGATGGATCAGCGCTTCCATGCTCTGCTTCATCTCGGCGCGGCGCGGCGGCGCGAATTTGGAATTCTCCGGCAATACTGGCCCCGGATTTTTTCGCAACAAGGCCACGCATTGCTGCATGAGCTTCACGCTCTCGCGCATTTCCTCAATGCGGCACAGATACCGGTCGTAACAATCGCCGTTCTTGCCGAGAGGGATTTGAAACTTCAGTTCGTTGTAAATTTCGTATGGCTGGCTGCGGCGCAAGTCCCAGGCAAGACCGGAGCCGCGCACCATGACGCCGGAGAACCCCCATTTGAACGCGTCCTCCTGGGTCACCACGCCGATATCGACATTGCGCTGTTTGAAGATTCGGTTCTCTGTAAGCAAACCCTCTATGTCGTCGACAACGCGCGGGTACTGCCCGCACCATTCTTCGATGTCATCGATGAGCTTCTCCGGAAGGTCCTGGTGCACCCCGCCAGGGCGCACGTAGGCCGCGTGCATACGCGAGCCGGAGGCGCGCTCATAAAACACCATGAGCTTCTCGCGTTCCTCAAACCCCCACGTGATGGGCGTCATCGCGCCGACATCCATGGCTTGAGTGGTGATGTTGAGGATGTGGTTCAGGATGCGCCCGAGCTCGGAATAGAGAACGCGAATGATCCGCGCCCGGCGCGGAACCTCGATCCCGGCGAGCTTCTCTATGGCCAGGCAAAACGCGTGCTCCTGGTTCATCGGCGCGACGTAATCAAGCCGATCAAAATAGGGCAACGCTTGCAGATAGGTTTTGTACTCGATCAGCTTCTCGGTGCCGCGATGCAGCAAGCCGATGTGCGGATCGACCCGCTCGACAATCTCGCCGTCCATTTCCAGCACCAACCGCAGCACGCCGTGCGCAGCCGGGTGCTGGGGGCCGAAATTTATCGTGAAGGTGCGCTTCTCCTCGGGTGAAGCGAGTGCGTTGGAACTGTCATCGGCCACTGGCGTCACCCATTCCCCGACGCCACGAATGCGGCGATGAATTCTGGCCCGGTCAAACGCTTGGCGTCATTGGCGAAGCAATAATTCGCCGGCTGCTCGTCGACGAAAATTTCACTGACGAATTTGAAGGCGCCGGGATCGTCAAACGCTTGCGCGGAAACGACGTGCAGTGCGCCGCCCTGCAGGCGCCAGAACAGCGTGGCGCCGCAAGTCGTGCAGAAGCAGCGTTCGCCATAACCAGAAGATTTGTAGGCCGTGACTTGGCCTTCATCCCCGACTTTGACGTCGGATCCGCACTGCACCCCCATGAAGACGCCGCCCGACCATCGCCTGCACATGCTGCAATGGCAGACCCCCATCTCCATGCGCGATGGCGCCGCGGTAAATTTCACCGCGCCACAAAGGCAATGGCCCCGCAATGGGATCGCGCTCATGGCTTCGCCGCCTCCGGCTTCTCATCGTCGGCCGCTTGATGAGTCATCCCCTCCCAAGGTGAGAGAAAATCGAAGCTGCGAAACGCCTGCATCAGCTTCACCGGCTCATATACGACGCGTTGCTGCTCAGCGTCGTAGCGCACTTCGACGTGGCCGGAGAGCGGGAAATCCTTGCGCAGGGGAAAGCCTTGGAAGCCGTAATCGGTGAGGATGCGGCGCAAATCCGGGTGGTTTGAAAACACGATGCCGTACATGTCAAACGCCTCGCGCTCGAACCAGTCCGCGCACGGAAAAATGGAGGCGATCGAGGGAACGGGGTTTTGCTCTTCGGTTTCCAGCTTGATCCGGACGCGGTGGTTCAAGTGCATCGATAGTAAATGATAGACCACATCGAAGCGCCTCGCGCGCTCGGGGTAATCGACGCCGCAGATGTCGATCAGAGTCGTGAACCGGCAACGCGGATCGTCGCGCAGGAATGTGATCAGCGAGAGGATGCCGGAAGCGTTTGCGCAGACTGTGAGTTCGCCTTGCGCCACAGAATGCGAAAGCGCCGCGCCGGGTTGCGACGAAACAATATGCGCGCCCAAGGCGTTCACGTCGCTCATCGTTCGATATTTCCTTCGCGACGAATTTTGCGCTGTAATTGCAGCACGCCATACACCAGCGCCTCCGCCGTAGGCGGGCAGCCCGGGATGTAGATATCGACCGGTACAATGCGGTCGCATCCGCGCACAACAGCGTAGGAATAATGATAATAGCCCCCGCCATTGGCGCACGATCCCATCGAAATCACGTAGCGCGGATTGGGCATCTGGTCGTAGACTTTGCGCAAGGCCGGGGCCATCTTGTTGGTGAGCGTGCCGGCCACGATCATAACGTCGCTCTGCCGCGGCGAGGCGCGCGGCGCAAAGCCAAAGCGCTCAAGGTCGTAACGCGGATTGCCGGCCTGCATCATCTCGACCGCACAACAGGCCAACCCGAACGTCATCCACATCAGCGAGCCCGTGCGCGCCCAGGTGATGAGATCGTCGGCGGCGGCGACGAGAAAGCCCTTGTCCGCGAGTTGGTTCGACAGACCCGTATAGAACGGATCGTCCTCGCGAACGGGATACCCGCCCTCAACGCCAGCCTTTGCAGGTGAGGTCACTCCCATTCGAGCGCGCCCTTCTTCCATTCATAGACAAAACCAACTGTCAGCACACCGAGGAACGCCATCATCGACCAGAACGTGAACTGAGCAACTTCCGGCGCCAGGTGCTTGAGCGATAGCGCCCAGGGAAAAAGGAAAGCCACTTCCAAGTCGAAAATAATGAACAGGATTGAGACCAGGTAAAACCGTACATCGAACTTCATGCGCGCGTCATCGAAGGCGTTAAACCCGCATTCGTAGGCCGACACCTTTTCCTTGTCTGGCGATTTCGGCGCCACAACCCAGGCTGCAATCAGGAACCCCGCGCCCAGGGCGGTGGCTATCGCGAAGAAAATGACGATAGGGAGATAGTCGGTGAGATCGAGGCCCATTTTTTCTTTCCCGGCGCTCCACCTAAGCCGCGTCGGCGCCACGCGCCAGAGCCCAGGCGCCGCACCCGCGAAATCGGCGCGGAAGCTAGTGGCGCTCGTCGGGGATGGCAACCTTGCCCGAATTACCCGGGCGTGTTTCGCAGCGCGCTCGACGACGTAAGCGCGGCAGCGAGGTCGATAAGGACTTGCCGCCCAGCAGAATTCAGCCGGGGAAGATGTTCGGCCAGCGATTTCAACGTGAAATCGTCGATCTCAGGCAATGAGGCAGGCGCCGCAGAACCCGGCACGAAGGCGCTCACTTGGCTGCGGAGCACTCCAGCGATCCGCACGAGGGCGGCCGCCGACACCCTGTTGGCGCCCTTCTCATATTTCTGGACCTGCTGGAAACTGACCCCGATTGCTTCCGCCATCGCCTCCTGGCTCAGGCCGATCGCCATCCGCCGGGCGCGGACTTGCAGCCCAATATATCGATCGATCTCGGTCGCCGCTCGGGGATTGTCGTCAGCCGCCACGCGCTTGGAATGGGGTCTGTATACCCCAATGTCAAGGGCGCCAGTCTCGGCTTCTGGCGCCCGCGAAGATGGGGCATACCCGCCCCATGGGAGTCGTTGCCGACCGCATCCGCACCCGGCTCAAGCTGCTGGGGCTTAGCCCGCGCGCGGCTTCGCTGCGCGCTGGGCGCCAGCCCTTTGCCGTGCGCGATATCCTCGCTGGCCGCAATGAAAACCCGAAGTCGGACTTGATCCTCGATCTGGCGCGCGCCCTGGTTTGCTCCACGGACTACCTTCTTGGCCTCAGCGACAAACCGGCGAGTGCGCTCTCGGCAATCGATATTGACCCCAAACTCATCGGCGCGCTTCGGCGCATTCCAGCCTCGGAGCAAGGCACCGTGCGGCGTATGCTTGAGGGCGTCGCTGACGCCGCCCACGCCGAATTCGACGCCGACAGTGCGTTGAAGCCAAAGAAACCGCTCAAACCCGGCTGACAAATCGGCGACATCTGCGGCGTCAGCACTAAATCAATGTCGAGCGTCCGCGTCGCCGCCCCCATCAGAGCAAGCGCCAACACTGGACCAACAGCACGTCGCATTTTCATAGCCCCGCGCTATAGCCCGCGACTATTGCTGCTGTATTTCGTTGAACCGCCAAATGGCGCGAGTGACGGGGCTCGAACCCGCGACCTTCGGCGTGACAGGCCGACGCTCTAACCAACTGAGCTACACCCGCGTTCCGCAGGGCCTAGCGGCCCCTGCACGAGACGCGAGGGGTTAGGACAAGCGCCGCCATCGGTCAAGACCGCGTCCGGGCCCACTGTATCACTGTCGGAGGGGCTCGTTACCCATGGGATCATGATCGTGGATGCTTGATCCGGCGATCGCGCACGCGGCGCTAGGCCGCGTCAGCTCTGACTTGATCAGGCGCCTGAGCGGCGGGAGAGTACCCCGGTCTGTGGAAGGTGTTCTTCATGCGTCAGCTTATCCTTGCAGCGATTGTGGCCCTTGCTGCATGCAGCCCGCCTGCGCCATCTTCCCCAACGAGTTCGACCGCACCAGACGCCGGCGAGGCGCAGGCGCTCGCCGCCGCGCTCCAGGCCAAGGTGGCAGCACTCCCCAAACCCTATGACGGGGCCGACTACGAGGCAGGCCGACGCGCCTTCGGCCAATGCCGCTCCTGCCATTCGATCGACGCTGACGCGCCCAGCCGGGGAACTGGGCCGAACCTCCATGGGATCATCGGCCGCAAGATCGGCGCGGAGGCCGATTTCGAATACTCCCAAGCAGCAGCGTCGGCCGATTTCACTTGGGATGCAGCCAATCTCGACCAATGGCTGACGAGCCCGCAGGCATTTCTGCCTGGGAACCGCATGAGTTTTGTCGGCGTACGCAACGAGAAGCAAAGACGCGACCTGATCGCCTACCTGATGGTGGCCTCAGCCGAGCCGAAGGAATGATCACTCAGCGGCGTGGCCCGCCGCCTCGTTCTGCTCAAATTCCTTGATGGCGCGGGCCGCACTTTCCGGCGACTTGGTGTAGCGCGCGAGCAGGTCGTAGAACACCGGCGCCACAAACAGCGTCAACATCGTTGCGAGCGTCAGCCCAAAGAAGGTCACCACGCCGATGGGCAGTCGGCTTTCCGCGCCCGCCCCGTGGCCAAATATCAACGGAATAGCGCCGGCCACAGTCGCAACGGACGTCATCAACACGGGGCGAATGCGCAAATCCGCCGCCTCAAGGATCGCTTCCCGGGCCGTTCGCCCCTGATCGCGCAATTGATTGGCGAACTCCACGATCAGGATGCCATTCTTGGCGGCGAGCGCGATCAGGATGATCAATCCGATCTGGCTGTAGATGTTAAGCGTGCCGCCGAACAGGTAGAGCCCAAACAGCCCCCCTGTCAGCGCCATCGGCACCGACAGCATGATCACCAGCGGATGGATGAAGCTCTCGAACTGCGCCGCCAGAACCAAAAACACCACCACCAGCGCGAACCCGAATGCAAAACCTACGGCGCCCGTCGATTGTTTGAACTGCCGGGCGGCGCCGGAATATTCGATGCTCACCGCGTCACCAGCGATTTCCTCGCGCGCCAATGATTCCAATTGCTTCAACGCGTCGCCCAAAGGGTATTTTCCCGCAATCGACGCCGAAACCGTGACCGCAGCTTGCCTGTTCATGCGCCGCCGCTCAGCGGAATCGCCGATGGTGCGCATCGTCACCAGGGTCGATAACGGCACGAGTTCGTTAGTGCGGTCCGAGCGGACGAATTTGTCGCCAAGATCGGCGATGTCGGAGCGTTCGTCGCGCTCGGCCTGCAAATAGACGTTATATTCTTCGCCACGGTCGGTGATGGTGTTGATGCGCCGGGCGCCCATAGTCGCCTCCAGCGTGCGCCCGATCGATTGCACGGAAACCCCAAGCGCAGCGGCGCGTTCGCGGTCGATATCGATCATCACCCGCGGCGAGGTGGGTTCGAAATCCAGACGCGGGCGTTGGAAGTTTGGGTTGTCGCGCAGGCGATCGACAATGCGTCCGGCAATCCCGCTCAATTGCTCATAGGTCGATCCCAGCAGTACAATTGAGGCCGCCTCGCCGCCGCCGCGGCCTTGGAACGGGCTCTGGCCGCGGACGCGAATAGTGGCGCCGGGGATTTGCGAAAGCCGGCGATTCAGTTCTGTCTCGATCTCGGCGGCGCTCCGCGAGCGATCTTCCCAATCGGCGAGGAGGATGCGTGCTATGCCGCCGGAAAATCTGCTGCTGTCGCCGAAGCCGGGCGCCATGGCGGTCACACGCTGAGCTTCACCGCTTTCGACGTAGGAGAGCAGCACCTCTTCCACTTGCCCCATTATACGGCTGGTGTAGTCGAAACCCGCTCCTTCCGGCGCGCTCACCACGACGCCAAGAACGCCGCGGTCTTCAGGGGGCGTAAGTTCCGAAGAGAGCTGGACGAAAATTAGCCCGCCCAGCACTGCGACGCCGCCCGCGACTGCAAGAACCGCCAGCTTAGCCGCCAGCGCCGCCTCCAAAGAAGCACGATAGGACGCACGCAAAGAGGTGAGCGCGTTATCGACGAAGCGGGTTAGCCGTGTACTCGACTTGATCGGCTTCATCAATTTGGAACACATCATCGGCGAGAGCGTGAGCGACGCGAAGGCCGAGATCACGACGACACCTGCGATGGTGACCGCCAACTCGACGAAAAGCCGGCCGACAAATCCACCCACAAACAGCAGCGGCACAAAGACCGCCACCAGCACCGCGGATGTCGCTACAATCGCGAAGAAGACTTGCTCGGTCCCGCGCTCAGCCGCGATCAGGGGAGGCTCGCCAAGCGTATCGACCCGGCGCTGACCGTTTTCGAGCACGACGATACTGTCGTCCACCACCAAGCCGATCGCCAGGACCAGAGCCATCAGCGTCAAGAGATTTATCGAAAATCCAAACATAGCCATGATCCCGAACGCGCCGATCAGACACACGGGGATCACGGCCGCCGGTACAAACGCCGCGCGCCAGGAGCCGAGAAACAGGAAAATGACAAGGACGACGAGCGCCGTCGACTCCAGCAGCGTGCGCCCAACTTGGGCGATGGCGCGGTCGATGAACAAAGTCGCGTCGTAGGTGAGGATGAGGTTCGTACCCTCCGGCAGCGACGGTTTCAGCGCCTCGATTTCGGCCTTCACGCGCCGCGCGACATCGAGCGCGTTCGAACGCGACTGGCGCACGATCCCAAGCCCGATCTGGTCTACGCCATTGCCGCGGAACATCCGTCGCGTTTCCTCTGGCGCAATCTCGATCCGGGCGAGGTCCCCGAGGCGCACCGCCGTCTCGTCCCCAGCCTGCGCGCGTAGAGGCAACCGCGCGAATTCCTCGGGCGTCTCGAACGTCCGCGCGACACGCAATTGATAGTCCCGTTGCTGGCTTTGCACATAGCCAGCCGGCGACTCGACATTCTGCGCCCGAAGCGCATTTTCAACATCCTGCACCGTGATCCCACGTGCGGCCATGGCGTTGGTGTCGAGCCAAATCCGCAGCGCGCGCCGATAACCGCCGCCAATCTGCACGTTGGCCACGCCATCAAGCACCGCGAGTCGGTCGACAATATATCGGTCCGCGTAATCCGTGAGCGCTATGCGGTCGAGCGTACGTGACTCAAGGCTGAACCAGATGATCGCCTCTGCGTCGGAATCCGCCTTTCGGATAACAGGGTCGGTGAGATCGGCTGGCAATTGCCCGCGTGCTCGGTCCACAGCATTGCGAACGTCGTTGGCGGCATCTTCGATGTCGCGGCTGAGCATGAATTCAACATTGACCGAGGCGCGTCCGTCGCGGCTGGAGCTCGAAATGGCGTCGACGCCGTCAATGCCGGAGAGCTGGTCTTCGATTACGCGCGTGATCTGATTTTCCACCACCTGCGCCGAAGCGCCCGGATAGGAGGCGTCGATGGACACTACGGGGCGATCGACATCAGGCAACTCGCGCAACGGCAAAGAGCCCAGCGCCACCGCGCCGAAGACCATTATCAGAATGGAAAACACCGTGGCCAAAACCGGCCGCCGCACAGAGATGCCTGAAAGCGTCATCCGCGCGGCCGCAAATTGCTGGGCGCGGGATTGCTTGGCGCAGCTCTCGCTTGCGCGCCATCGCCCGACACACGCACCGGCTGGCCAGGCCGCACGCTCTGCACGCCTTCGGTGATGACCAAATCGCCTTCGCTCAATCCGCCGAGAATTTCGATCATCCCGTCGCTGCGCAGCCCCGCTTGCAGACGCACCAATTCGGCAGCGCCAGCACCGCCTTCGCCTGGGCTGACCCGATAGGCATAAGCGCCGTCGGCTCGATCTAGAATTGACATTTCCGGGATCGCCAATGCTTCGCGCGGATTGGATCGCACCTCCACGGTGAGCAGCATCCCTGCGCGCAACGCGCTATCCTGGTTCGGCAGCATGGCCCGCACCCGCACCATTCGGGTCGTTGAATCTATGCGGCTATCGACATGGGCGATTGTTCCAGAGAAGATCCGCTCTGGAAACGCCGCGCTATGGGCGACGATGGCCACGCCTTGGCGCAAACGCGCGAGCTGTGTCTCTGGAACATCGAAATCGAGTTTGATCTGCGACAGGTCGTCGAGCGTGGCGATCTGATCGCCGGGACGCACATATTGGCCTGGGCTGGCGCTGCGAAGCCCGACGACGCCGGCAAAGGGCGCGCGCAAGGTGCGATCTTCAGCGCGTGAAGCGCCAGCATTAACCCGCGCCGACGCCGCATTGGCGGCAGAGCGCACCGCGTCGAGGCGCGCCTGAGAAGCGAAGCCGCGATCGTAGAGTTCCTGGAAACGGCGCATTTCTTCCTGTGCGGCGTCGTTGGCGGCCTGCGCCTCTGCGAGCGAGGCGGCCTGCTCGACGCTCGACATCTCTACCAGCACTTGCCCCGCGCGCACCCGATCGCCGCTGTCGAAACGCAACACCCGGATCGTGTCAGCGGCCTTAGGGGTAATGACGATGCTCTCGCGCGCCTGCGCCGTGCCAATAGCTTGAATGGCGTCGCTGAATTGGCGGCGTTCGACGGCAACCGCCACTACGCCGGGGACGCCGCCACGCTCGCCAGTTCGACCGCCCCGCGCCGTGGGCGCGCCATGGTCGCCGCCGCCTGCGAAAAGCGTCTTCCCCACGACCACAAGAGTCATTAGCGCAAGCACGGATACGATCGTGGCGGCAAAGCCAAAACGTTTGAAAAAGGCGAGCATCGCGCCGACCATAGAGCGGAAGTTTTTCAAAGATATGTCTTTTCCCCGCGCGCCTGGTCTCAGTCGCCTGGCCGACCCCATAGGCCAAGCACAAGCGCCGGCTCCGCGTCCTCCCCGTCCACGCGTGCACGCAGGCCAAGTTGCAAGCCCCGGCCGCTTTCGCCGAAATGCACCAGAGTGAGCTGTGCCTTGATGCTCGCCTCGCCCCGATTGGAATCGTCGGAAAACACCTGACCCATGAATAGCCAGTCTTCGTTGGGACGGTATCCCAACGTCAGGTCTAGCTTCTGGGATGCACACCCGCCGCTCAACAACCGGCCTGCCGCTTCCAAATTAACGAACCCACGTTCGCCTAGACTGCGCCCAACCAGTACACGCCCCTCTCCGCCGCCTTCGCTGCAGACGCCGGGTTCGGAGGCCCAGAAGGCCCCAGCTTGCACCGCCAGCGCGCCGCCCCCCTCGCCAGTCCAGGCGTGCTTAACCCCGAGGGTCGCTTCGCCGCGCCAACCGGCCTCGGTCTCGTAGCTCTGCTCAACCCAAGGCGCGACGACAACCGACCAGTCCCGCGCGACCGGCGCCTCCCAATAGGCGGCGCTCTCAAAATAGGATTGTTCAGCGCGCTGGCCGGCGATTGTGGTCAGGATTTCCTGGCCGCCTTCCGGCGCGATCCAGGCGCCAGCCAAGGCTGGCGTCGGCGTCAGTGCGAACGACGCCGCTAGGTATCGTAGCCCGGCAGATGCCGGTCGAGCTTTCGCTTCAGCCCCGGCCAAGCAAGTCCCGACACCATCCCCAGGCCCGCCGATTGCGAGCGCGTTTCCGCTTGCGCCGCTTCCGGCGCGATCAACACGCATTGCCGCCCCCCGCTCATAGCGTTTACCTGCTGTGCGCACGCGCGCTCAAGGAAGAAGATGCCAATGAACGCCTCCGCCGCGCTCGCGCCCAGCGCCAGCGTGCCATGATTGCGCAAGAGCATCAGCTTTTTTGTCCCTAGATCGGCCACCAGGCGCTCGCGTTCCTCGAGATTAAGCGCAACGCCTTCATAGGCGTGGTGTGCGAGCTGCGGTATGACCAGCAGCGAATTCTGCGAAATGGGCAGCAATCCTTCCTGCTGCGCCGACACGCCAACGCCCGCATCGGTGTGCAGGTGGATGACACAGAGCGCATCTTCGCGCGCGGCGTGGATGGCCGAGTGGATCGTAAAGCCCGCCGGGTTGATGTAATAGGTTGTGGGCGCGACGATATTTCCCTCGAGATCGACCTTCACCAGCGAAGAGGCGGTCATCTCCTCGAAGAACATCCCGTACGGATTGATCAAAAAATGGTGCTCTGGGCCAGGCACGCGCATCGAGATGTGCGTGAAAATCATGTCGTCCCAGCCGTGCAGCGCGACCAGACGATAAAGCGCCGCGCAATCGACGCGCGCTTGCCATTCCTCCGCGCTCACCCGGCTCTTGAGATTGGCGCCTGCGTCGTCGGCCATGATCGCTCCTTGACCGCCACACTAGACCTGACAGAAGCCGCGCTCAACCGATTTGCCTATCCCGCGGCGCGCGCCTCTAGCCCCCCAATCGCGCCAAGGCGGCCCGGTAATTCGCGAGTTGAGCGGACAGGTATTGCGGCGCCTGCCCCGCATTCTGACGCCGCGCCTCCAACGCCTTTTCCTCCGCCGTCTGTTCCTTCGCGTTAGGGTGAAGCAGGGCCTCATAGGCTTGTCGCACGATGGAAACGGCCGCGCTAAGCTCGGCCTTTGTCCTCGCCAATCCCGCCTTCGTGTCCAATTTGAGATCGGCGGCAAGCAGGCCAAGACCGAAATTCTTGAGCGCGCCTTTCGCCTTCGAATTGGCCGCAATCAAGCCGGGCTCGAGCCCCAAGCCAGCAAGCGCGTCGCGCCCTTCGCGCCCGCTTTCGAGCCGCAGCGCCCGTCCCTCCCGCGGCGTGAGCTTGAGCCGATCAGCGCCGTTCTCGCGCACGATCTCGGCGCGACCGGAAGCGCCGATGGCGCGATTGATCGCGCCGGCAATCGTTGCGAGACTATCGGTAGCGCCAATTTTGATTGTGCTTAGCCGCCGCCCATCGGCGCCGATCCTGAGTTCATCGCCCGCGCGCAATGCGCTGCGGCTCACGAGCGGCGCAGTATCGAGTGCAGCGACAATTCCGCGCGGCAACCCAAGCACGTCGAGCGGGGAGGCGCCGCCGGCGTCCACCGTGAGCCCGGCCAAGCTGAAAGCGCCCCCCGCCGACTTGAAGCTGCGCACCCATGCTGCTTCGCCATTGGCGTCTAGGCGCGCCAGGAAGCCTGATTTGGCGTTCGAAGCGCCTTGTCCAGCGAGCACGCCGCCGGCAACGCCGGCCGCGTAGAGTTCCCCATCAACAATCGCCAGTCCTTTGACGGCGTCTTGCTGCGCCGACCCGAGATAGCTCGAGCGATCCAACCCCGTTGAAACAAGATCCATGTCGAGGCGACCGACAAAACCCTCGCTCCCCGCGACGGCCGCGCGTCCCACCGCGCCAAGGTTCAAACGATCGGCGCCGATCTCTCCACCCACATATAGCGCCGAACCATCGGCGGCGAGCGCATTGATCGCCCCGTCGCGAAGATCGCCGATGTCGCGAACCGCGCCCGCCGCAAATCCGGCGGCCGACGAATAAGTGAAGCGCCGCAACACGCCGCGCTTATTCTCCACGCCGCCGGTGACGATCTCCGCGCCGCCCGAGCCATCGTCGCGCACGAGCAGCGCGCTGGCGCGATCGTCGTCGGCGGTTCCGAATTGTCTGCTGAATAATTCCACGCCGCTTGCTGAATAGCCACGCACATAAGCGTCGGCGCCCCCGAGCGCCAATGCGGGACCGAGCGCGGAATCGGTGCGGCCGGCGACGATGACCCCACCGTCGGGCGCGAACGCGAGCGCCCGCGCTTCGTCATCGGCGACAGCGCCGCGGCGCGCGGTCCAGATTTCGCTCCCCCCGCCGTCGAACAAGGTGACAAACGAATCTGCGCCGCCGCTGGCGAGGCCAGCGTTGGAGAGCGCCCCGGTGACGCTCCCCGCCACTGCGACCTTTCCCTGCGCCGACACTGCGAGCGCAAATCCGCTCGCGGCGCCGGCTGCTCCCAGCATGCGGGTGAACGCGAGTTTCCCAGCAGAATCGTACTTCATGAGCGCCACGTCGCGTACGCCCTTGATAGCGCTGGTGGCGGAATCGCCGTCGAGATCGGCGAGCACGTAAACCGAACCGTCGCTTGCAGCGGCAACCGCACGCGCCACCGCCACCTTGGCGGCGCCGCCGACTCCGACATCGAATGCGCGGCCAGGAAACCACCCTGCGGAATTGGCGCTGGGCGCAACGAAACTCGAGGTCGATGCGCCGGTCTCGGTGGCTGCGGCCCCACGGGATGCGCGAGCCGCCACCCGCTCCACGCCGATCGGATCGTCAGCACGGCTAACGGAGTCGATCGGATCGAGTGTGAACGCGTGAACCTCACCACCCAGCGTGACGCCATCAACCGCACGAATCGTGTGGGAGGGGCCGGCGACAACGCGCAAGCCCGCCCCACCGCTTGCCAACGCCGTCGCGACGACCCCCAGATCATAGCCTTGCGTCGCCAGCGCCTCACTAAGCCGCAACGCCGCGCTTTCCAACGTCTGCGGGTCGCCGGGATCGAGGAACGCTGACACCGTGCGTTCACCCCAGATCGTTGCGAACGAGATCGCTACGCTTGTGTCGCTGGCAAACGCTGAGACAAGATCGCTTATTCCGCTTGCCGCCTCTGCGCTCGTGAAGCTGCGCTCGACAGAGAATGCTCCGCCAATGCCTAACCCAGGCGCCGTCGCTTCCAAAGTCAGTGCATCGCCATTGATGCTGACCGAAGCGATGCGGTGGCCGGCAGTTTCCGCGGCCGTCCAATGCGCGAGGTCGGCGCCGCTTACGCCTACATAGACGCCCGCAGCGTTCAATGCCGCGTCGAGCCGATCTTGAAACGCGCTGCTCCATTCTCCAGGTGATGGGTCTGGATCGTTGGCGCGCTCTGTTGCACTGACCGAAACCGAGACGGTCTTGGCGCCCGCCGGGGTATCGACGACCACCTGCAGATCGATCGCGCCTGCATAGGTCAGGAGCGGGCTTCCTCCCGCTACATCGAATGCGCGCACGCCATCGCCGAACGGCTGTCCCGCGCTTGAGGCAGGCAGCCCGCCGATCGCCCAGGCGCCGGGCGCTTGCAACACGCCATCGTGCTCAACTTCATTGAGGGTCGCGCTTAACTCTACCATGTCGTGCAGCGCGTCGATGCGCAGCGTCAGCGCGCCGCCTTCATCAACCAGCGACGCCGCCGCCGCCAAGCCTCTCTTGCGCAACTCGTCATTGAGCGCACTGGCCAATGCCGTCGCATCGAGGCCGTCATCGCCGCCATCAATAGTGATCGCGTGAGTCTTCTGTCTGGTCGTCAAAACGAAGGTCTGATCGCTCACAAACAGAGCGCCTGTCGCGGCGACGTTGGCGGCTTCAAACCGCCGTGCGAATACGCCATCGCGTAGGCCGCCAACCATGCCGGGCGGGTCTATCGTCTCCAAATTGGCGCTGCGACCGCTAATGGAGAGGCTCTCTACTGACACGAAATCGCCGCTGAGCAGCGAAAAACCGCGCTCGTCGCCATCTTCCCAGACATCGACGCCCGCGGCCACACCCTGTTCGTGAAGCAATTGCGAGAGCCGCTCGGCCAGATCGTCTAAGATGGCGCGGTCCTCGTTCTCGCCGCTGCGCACCCGCCATGCCTCCAGATCGTCGCTGCGCCATGCGGTTGTCACAGCCAACCTGCGCCCATCGGCGAAGCGCAAGCTCATGACCGCTTCGCCGGGCGCGCGCAGCGCATCCTCGAACGAATTCGGGCCGTTGCCGGCGAGCGCGTTGGTGCGCTGTTCATAGACGCCGGCGGGCGGGGAAACATAAGGAGCGCCTGGACCAAACCAGCCTGTGGCGACGTTCGCGCCGATCGGGTCCGCACTTGCCCCAGGCCGCGCCAGCAGAGCCGGCAGACCGGCCTCATCGCTGACGTCTTCGAGCTTGATAAGCCGTGCGCCGTTGGCGACTTGCCCGATCGCGTAGAAGGCCGGCGTCGCAGCGGCAGCCTCGAACGCCACACGCTCGCCAGCCCGAACATCCACCTTCAGTGCATATTGCTTAGGACCGGTGTATCGGTTGGTTATGGTTTGTGCGCCGATCTTGAGCGTGCTGGTTTTCGGCGTCTGGTCGACCGCTTCGAGCCGCGATGCCGCGCCCACAGCCGCGAGCTTGGTATTGACGAAGCTCACAACCGCGCCAAGAGATCGCGGGATCGAACCCATCTCGGCAAGGTCAATGGCAACTCGACGTTCCGTGCCGGTGGACGATGTTGCAACAATCTCAAAAGTCGCGTTCGTTGCTAGGCCCGCGACCGTCGCCGATAGGCTTCCGCGGTGAATCACGCCCGTCAGATAATCCTCCGAGCGCGTGGGCAGCGCCAATGTGGTCTGCGCGCTGTCGACGCGATCACCCTGGGCCAGGCGAACATCCTCGAATTGCTGCTGGTTAAAGAACGCCGCTAACTCGCCAAGGCCGCGTCCAAACTGCGCCTCGACGCGCGCGCGCTGGGCCGGGGGCGCCTTGTCGTCTTCCGCTGCGCGCGCCAGCGCCTGCAGCGTGGTCAATCCCGTATGCAGCGCAAACAGACGCCGATAATCGCCAGTAGCGCCTAGGTCGGAGTATAATTTAGCGCCGACGTCGAAAAACGACTTGCCGGAGAAGCTGCGCGCGAGCAGCGCCGCGCCGCTGGGAGACACGCCTGGCGTCCACACAGGCGCGAGCGGAGCGTTCGGGTCGGCGCCAACATCCTGCACGTCCGCCCCAACCCCGCTGCGAATGGCCGCCAGTGAGGCGAGCGTGCTCGCGTCAATGCCGGCGGTCGCGCTCTGCGTCTGGGTGAGGAAGGCCAACGCCACCCGGGAATTGATCGCATCGACCAACGCGCATGCTCCCTCGGCGCAGCCGGAGGACTACGCTTTCGCAAGTCTGCATGATCGGAATAATTCGTTAACGGAACGCGAGCGCCTGCATGACACGCTGGACCACGGGCTCCTCCAGCAATTGCGGCCACAGACGCACGCCCTGCCAGATCGAAAGCGCAATGACCAGCAAGGCCGCGGCGCTCAGGAGCCAACGTGGGGGCGCCACTTTGGTAACATACCCCGCCAAGGGCGCCGCAACCAGACCGCCTAAAACCAAGCCCAGCAGAGCGGCGATCCCCTGGGCGATTTGGTCGTCGCCGCCAAGATCCATTCGCCCATTCATCATCGCCCATACGAATGTGGCCGAGATTGCAACAGTCACAAAGAATTCCGCCGCGTTGACGCTGCCAATGGCGTAGCGCGGCGCGTGGCCGCGCCCGAGCAAAGTGGAGGTCACCACGGGTCCCCAGCCGCCGCCGCCGCTCGCGTCAAGAAATCCGCCCACCACCCCAAGCGGCACGACGTGGTTGAGGTGCGGCGGCTCGTCCTTTTGCGGTCCGAGCGCACGCCACAACATCAACAATCCCATCGCCCCTAAATAGGCGACGACTACCGCCTTGATGAAGGTCGGATCGAAGCCGGTCAGCAAATAGGCGCCGATCACCCCGCCGACGATGCCAGCAGGCGCCAGCCTGAAAAACAGACGCCAGTCGACGTTGCGGTGGGTAATATGAGAAAGGCCCGAGGCGCCTGTAGTGAAGCACTCGGCGGCGTGGATCGTGGCCGAAGCCTGCGCCGGGGGTACGCCAAAGAACAGGAGCACGCTCGATGAAATGACGCCGTAGGCCATGCCCACCGCGCCATCGACCAATTGGGCGAAGAAGCCGACGGCCAGAAACAGGCCGAAAGTCAAAGCCAAGGCAGGCCAAAGGTCTGGGCTGACTTCCAAATCACCCTCAAATAAGTAAGCGTCGGCCACAGGTTACCCCGGCAACGCCCTCTCCCGCCAGAGCCGGCGGCGCCCGTTAACTACACTTATTCAGCCGCAAGCAGGCCAAGGCGCTGCTCGACACGGGCAATCCAGGCGCGAACATGAGCATAGGGCCCGAGGTCAAAGCCGCCCCGGTGCGCTACCCGCGTATAGGCAACGAGCGCGATATCGGCCAAGCTGAACGCCGCTCCCGCCAGGAACGCCGTTTGCTTGAGCTGCAGCTCCATGCGCCCCAAGGCGGACTTGCCCTTGGCGAGCAAGGCGGGATCGAGCTCTTCTTCCGGCGTCTTCAGATAGAAGCGCCGCGCGATCCTCACGGCGATCGCCGGCTCATGGCTGTATTGTTCCCAGAACATCCATTCTAACATCTTGGCGCGCTCATAGGCGTCGTTCGGAATGAGCGGCGATCCCTCCGCGAGGAAGAGCATGATCGCGTTCGACTGCGCGAGTTCGCGGCCATCCTTGAGCACAACGACAGGGACCTGCCCGGCTGGATTGATCGCCAGGAATTCCGGCGTGCGCGTGGCGCCGGAAAATGTGTCGACCTCTATCCACTCAAATGGAACGCCGAGCATCTCGGCGGTCCACTTGACCTTCAAGCAATTGCCGCTCTGCGAACTGCCATAGACCTTCATCACCGCCCTGAAGCCGTGCGCGCTGCGCGGAACTCCGCAGTCGCGCGCCATTGCGGCCAGCGATCAGAGTCAGCGAGGCCTCGTCCCACTGCGTAGAGCGCTTCTAGATCTTGCGCCCCACCAGACATATTCCAGTCGGGCGTCACTTCATCGGAAGGCTTATGATAATTGTTGGCGATGTAGGCTTGGTTGAGCGCCTCTCCGCGCGCAACGCCGCCCTCTACCAGATCGACGCCGTTAGAGGTATAGAGCACCGGAATGCCCAATTGCGCGAGGTGAAGCTGATCGGAACGATAGAAGGAGCCATGCTCAGGCGTTGAATCTGGCACAGCACGGCGGCCCTGCGCGGCAAGCGCTTCAGCGACCAGATCGTCCATTTCGCTCTTGCCGAAACCCACGATCTCCATGTCGCGCGTCGGTCCTACATAATTGAGGCCGTCCATATTGATCGCGGCCACCGTGTTGCGCGCGGGGAACACCGGGTTGTCGCGATAATAGAGTGCGCCGAGCAATCCCTGCTCTTCGGCGGTGAAAGCGATGAACGCCATCGAGCGCCGCGCGCGCCCTGCCGTCGCCGCCCGGCGCGCAAGTTCTATCAGCCCTGAGATTCCGGTCGCGTTGTCGAGCGCGCCATTGCAGATGTCGTCGCCATCGATGGCGGGGCAGCGGCCGAGATGATCCCAATGGGCGGTGTACAGCACGTATTCGTCGCTGCGGTCTCCCGGCAGCACGCCTGCAGCCGGCAGCACTTCGCTAACGCCAGGAATACGGCTCGCCGCATTTACGATGGCGCCGCCGCTCCCTGGCAGCACGCCGACGACATTGTAGGTCGTGCGCTGCTCGATGCGGGTGTCGAGCGCCAGCGAGGCGGTCATGTTCATACGAACCGCTTGAAACCCGCGTCGCTGCGCGCGCGCTTTCAATTCGTTGAAGTCGAGGCGGGCGCGGCGGAAGGTCTCCATCGCCACCTCATTGTTTATCCAGCCTTCGAAATTGGCGCGGCTCATGCCGCGGTCCGGACGCACGATGTCCCAGCGTGCGCTGCCGGTCGACGACTGGATCACCGCCCAGGGATACGCCGCGGGCGCCGTCTCGTGGATGATGATGACGCCGGCTGCGTGCTGACGCGCGGCCTCCTCGTACTTGTAGGTCCAGCGCCCGTAATAGGTCATGGCGCGGCCGCCGAAGCCACGGTCGTCGCCGGTTTCGAAGTCGGGATCGTTGATCAGGATCACGGCGATCTTGCCGCGCATGTCAACGCCTTCGTAATCGTTCCAATTGAGTTCAGGCGCGTTGATGCCATAGCCCACGAAAACGAGCGGGGCGTTCGTGACCTCGACATGCGGCTCGACGCGGCGGGTCCAAGCCGAGAATTGGGTCGCATAGGCGTACTGGCGCGCACCGTCGCGACCATTGATCGTCAGCGTCGGCGGGCTCTCCAGGGTGGCGGCCACGAGCGACGCCTCCTGCAGCCAAGAACGCTCTCCCGCAGCATTGCGAACGCCAGGCTCCAACCCTGCCGCGGCGAAGGCGCGGGAGATGTAGTCCAGCGTCAGACGCTCGCCGTTTGTGCCAGGCGCGCGGCCCTCGAACTCGTCGGAGGCGAGCACATTGACGTGCGCCAGCAATGCCTCCGCAGAAAGAGGGGGGTGTGCGAACGCGGCGATTTGCGGCGCCTCCGCCTGGGCATTCGTCGTTTGATCTGACGAAGACGCGCAAGCGCTCAGCGCGATCGCGGCTCCTGCCGCCAGTATTTTCCTGATGTTCATGTGTTGTCGCCTCATGCCAGATACCTAGACCACTGGCGCCCATGAGGGAAGCGTCGCCTGTGGCTAGGCCAGCCAAGGCGGCGTTGGCAGCGCTCTGGAACGCAGGAATTCCGGGTTGAACAGCTTCGACATGTACCGGTTGGCATAGTCGCAGAGCACGGTGACGATAGTTTTCCCGGGGCCAAGCGTACGCGCCAGCTCCATGGCCCCCACGACGTTGAGCGCCGAGGAGCCGCCAAGGCACAATCCCTCCTCCTGGATCAGCCTATAAAGGACAGGCAGCCACACGCCGTCCTCGATCCGGTACGCCTCGTCCACGGCGACGCCTTCCAGATTGGCGGTTATTCGGCCCTGGCCGATGCCCTCTGTGATGGAAGTTCCTTCGGCCTTGAGCTCGCCGTGCTTGTACCAATTGTAGAGGCCAGCTCCGCCGGGATCGGCGATCCCAATCCGCACATTTGCATTCCGCTCTTTCAACGCGAGCGAAACGCCCCCAAGCGTGCCTCCCGACCCGACAGCGCAAATGAACCCATCCACCTTGCCGTTAGTTTGCGCCCAAATTTCCGGTCCGGTGGTTTGGTAATGGCCTTGCCGGTTGGCGACATTGTCGAATTGGTTGGCCCAGATCGCGCCAGTGGGTTCGGTGCGGTTCTTCTCTTCGGCGATGCGCTTGGCGACCTTGGGGTAATGGTCCGGGCTGGAAGCAGGTGCTGCGTCCACCTCCACCAATTCAGCACCCAGCGCGATCACCGCGTCTTTCTTTTCCTGACTTTGCGTGCGCGGCATCACCACGACAACGCGATAGCCTTTGGCGGCGCCGACCAGCGCGAGCCCGATGCCGGTATTGCCTGCGGTGCCCTCCACGATCACGCCGCCTGGGCGCAACTGACCCTTGGCTTCTGCATCTTGCACAATCGCCAGCGCCGCGCGGTCCTTCACGCTCTGGCCCGGGTTCAAGAACTCCGCCTTGCCAAGGATGGTGCAGCCCGTCTCTTCGGAGGCACGTTTAAGCTTGATCAAGGGCGTGTTGCCTATGGAATCAAGAACGGAGGTGTGGATCATTCCGCGTCCCCTTGGACCGCCGGCGTCCTCGCCGGCCCCTTGGTTTGTAAATGCTGCGGCGGCGCGTGGCAGTCGCTACGCCAGCGAGGACGCCGGCGGTCCAAGATCACGCCACACCCAGTTTTCTCTGCAAATCCGTTGACGAGGTCGTGTACAGAAACACCAGCCGCTCGCCGGGCCGCGCGATTTTGAACGCCGCCTGCGCCATCAAGGCGGCTTCATGGAAGCCGCACAGAATGAGCTTCAACTTGCCTGGATAGGCATTGATATCGCCAATTGCGAAGATGCCCGCCTCGCTGCTCTCGAATTTCTCGGTGTCTACGGGGATGAGATTTTCATGCAGATTAAGGCCGAAATCGGCGATGGGCCCGAGTTTCATGGTGAGGCCATAGAAGGCCAGGAGATCCGTGCACGGGATTTCATATTTGCCCGCTGCTTTACTCTCGCAGGAGAGAGAAGCGAGTTGGCCGTCCGCGCCACTGAGGCCCTTAATATCGGCGATCTCCAACCGTACTTTTCCCTGCGCAACCAACTCGCGCATCTGCGCCACCGAGTGGGGCGCGGCGCGGAAGTCGTCGCGGCGGTGAATGAGCGTCGTCGATCTGGCGATCGGGGCCAGGTTCAACACCCAATCGATCGCGCTATCGCCACCGCCCGCGATGACGATGTCGCTGCCGCGAAACCGCTCCATCTTACGTACTGAATAGTGCACGGATTTGCCCTCGAAGGCTTCGATGCCGTCAATCTTGGGCTTGCGCGGTACGAACGAGCCGCCGCCAGCCGCGATCACCATCACTGGCGCCGTGATCGTTGTCCCCAATTCGGTTGTCAGTCGGAATCGCTTGTCCGGCAGACGTTCAAGCTTCTCAGCCATCTGCGCGAGGTGGAAGGTCGGTTTGAAGGGAGCGATCTGCGCCATGAGCGCATCTGTGAGCCCCTGCCCGCTGACCACTGGCAAACCCGGGATGTCGTAGATCGGCTTCTCTGGATAAAGCTCGGCGCACTGACCGCCGGGACGATCGAGAACATCGACCAAATGCGCGCTCAGGCCGAGCAGGCCCAACTCAAACACCGCGAACAAGCCGACCGGCCCGGCGCCAACGATAATAACGTCGGTCTCATACGCCCCGCTCGGCTCGGCGGACGCGACCTTGGCCGTCACTCCGACGGGGTCTTGCATCAATCACTCCTAAGGTTGGCCGGCGCTTATAGCGGGGTCGATGCGTTTCGTCTTCACTCCGACCGGGCGTTTTGTCGCGACTGGCGCTAGGAGCGGCGCGGCGCTCGCAACAATGGCATGAGCGCAAACGCGACCAGGCAGGCAGCATAAATGGCCCCGGCTGGCGAATTGAAATAAGTGAGTTGGTCGACGAGGGTCGCGCCGCGCAGGCCGAACGCCAGCGCGAGGTCGGCCAATTGCTGCAGCGCTAGGGCGAGTAATCCAATCGCTAGCAACGCGCCGCCGCCGGCATGCTGGCCTGCCCAGCGCGGCGCCGCCCGCGCCGCAAACCACATCGCCAAGATCAGGACGGGCGCCTCGACCGCCACGGCGAGCACCTTGCCCAGGCGGGGCTCAAGCCACAGCGTTCGCGGCGCGCCAAGGATTACTCCAACGCCAAAAACAAGCGAAAAATACAAGAACGCCGCGCGCACGATGGCTGACCCCGCTCGCGCTGGCGTCCCGTCGACGCTGGTCATAGCTAGTGGCACAGCAGCAGCGGCAGCGGCGTCTCCGCCAGCAATTCGCGCGTCACGCCGCCGAATAACATCTCCTGCGCGCGAGAGCGCCCATACGCGCCGATGACGATGGCGTCCGCCCCGACCGCGACAGCCTCCTCGATCAGCGCACGATGGGTGGGCCGCCCGAGGCCATCGACATTGCGGAGCTCGACGGAGATGTCATGCCGAGAGAGGTGTTCGGCGAGATCGCGCCCGGGGACGCCCAGATGTTCCGGACCGCTCAGCTTGGCATCGATGGTGGCGACCACAACTTGTTCGGCTTGCTTCAGCAACGGCATCGCCGCGCTCACCGCGCGCATCGCTTCAGCTTTGCCGTTCCAGCCGATCAGCAGACGCTTCCAGCGGCGCTCCTGAACCGGCGCGGCGGGAACCAGCAATATCGGGCGCCCGGCCTTGAACAACACACGTTCGATGAACATCCGCCGCGCACGCTTTGCGCCTTCCGCCTGCGCACAGACGACAATATCGGCGACGCGAGCGTGCGCTTCCGCCTCACCCTGTTCCACCGCGCCCTCAACACAGACATCGCGCACCTCGAAGTCGTGGGGCGCGCCCTCGAGCCAGGCCAGCACCCGCTGGCGCTCCAGCGCCGCTTCCGAGCGCGATCCCGCGGCGATGTCGGCGAGAACATCGGAGAGCGTGTGCGGGGCATCCGAATAGTCCGAGGCCAGCTGCACCGCCACGATCAAAGCGGTCGCGCGCGCATCGAACATTGCCGCGATTTCGCCGGCCGCAACCAATGCCGCCTCATCGTCGCTCAGCTTGAAAACAGGGGTGAGGATGTCTTTGAAGGCCATGCACGCTTGTAGGCCCCCTGCACGGCCTTATCTTTGCGCCGGCTCAAGCGCAGCGCGTTCAAGGCGGGGGGTCCGGGACATGCTCGGCGAATGCCGCCAGAGCGCGGCGCCAGTCCGCGCCGGCATCAGTCTCGATCTGCACGGCGTCGGCGATGGGGCCTGAGACCACCTGTTGAAGGAACCACCCCTTCGCCTCGGCCATTGCGACGCGCAGATAGCTGGGCGCGCCGTTCACGTTCGCCTGGAACCGCGAAATTCGAAAATGCGGTAAGCCGTCGGGCGAGGCCTTGTCAGCAGTGCTCGGTTCGCCAGTCCATGGCTGAGGAGAGGCTTGCCCCGCACTGGCCGCGAGCGCTTGGGAAAACGCCGTGTCGATATCGACAGTCGCGCCGTAAAATACCGCCACGAAACTGCTGACGACTTCTCCCTCTGAACGGGCGCAATAAACACCGGGGTGCGTGGCGGTTGGCGGAAATACCTCAAGCGAGAAACCCCCGGTTATCGGCGCCACACACTCCAATCCGCTTGGCTTGTGGCGAACCAGGGCCAGCTCGCGCGTGCTGGCGTCGACGAATGTGTCGGATGCGACACGACGCAACACTTCTCTCGCGCGCGAACGGTTTGCGTCGAGTTCGGGATTAGCGCAGCTGCTGACGAAAATTACGAGAAGGCCAGCCAACAGAAACCGCAGCGAGACCATCATGTGCCTGTTAATCATCTGAAGTGCATATCCCGCTGGAGCGGCGCGAACATTTCATCCCGGAAAATATTCCCTGCCGCAGTGATTTTCATGTCAGCCAAACGCCTGACGATCCTGATTGTGCTCAATTCGGCACACCGAAAGCAGCGCTAACATTTATTCATGGAATAACCGAGCCACTCGCTCGTAGTTGATCCGTGCGCCCACTCCTGCGCAAGCAAGATAGTTATCCACATCCTCCCGGAGACACCCCAGTGAAGATAGACAAAAACTCCGTACTCACCGCTCTAGCCTCAGTCCTCGCACTGAGCGCCTTTAGCGTGGCGTCGACCTTTACCGTCGTTACGGACGCCGCCGCGGACCCCAATTGCTCAGCCACCAGCGAGCAATGCGATGACCGTTCCGGCAGCAATTCTGGCCGAGGCGAAAACAGCGGCCACAATGACGATGACGACAATGGCAATTCCGGTCACGGCGGCGGCGATGACGACGATGATGATGAGGACGAAGGCGAATCCGACGATTCCGGCCAGGATGGCGACGGCGATGATGACGGTGACAATTCCGGCTCGGGCGGCGGCGAAGACGATGATGAGGGCGAGACCGACGATTCCGGCGAGGACGGCCCCGGTGATAACGATGGCGACGAGGGCGAAACCGACGATTCCGGCATGGATGGCCCCGGCGATGACGACGGCGACAGCTCCGGCTCGGGCGGCGGCCTAGACGACGGCCCCGATCATGACATTGACGACGATCATGGCGGCGACAACGACCATGACGATGACGGCCCGGACGACGAGGACGACCACGGCGGCAATGGCGGCCCAGGCTGATCGCCCAGGCAGCGAATGTAGGTGAAAAGCGGGCCCAGGAACTCCATCCTGGGCCCGCATGTTTCGAGGGGAGACTCCATGAAGAAGCACTTTGTCGCCGTTGCCGGCGCGGCTGTGGCGGCCTGTATGGCGGGCGCGGCCAATGCCGACACCCGCGTCAGCTTCGCCACCGGCCTGGATTATTCCTCCGGTGATTATGGCGATACGACCGACACCGAAGTGATCTCCGTGCCGCTCAGCGCGCGGATTACCTCCGGCGATTGGTCGTTCCGGGCCTCCGTCCCCTATCTGTCGATTACGGGGCCTGCCGATGTCGCCGACACCGAAGGCGGGGGCGACGGCGGGGACGGTTCTGGGGGCGGGACTGTTATCCGCACCGGAACAGAAAACGGGATTGGCGATACCACGCTGACGGTCACCCGCTCGTTCCGCCGCCTCGGCGGCTCGAAAGCCTATTTCGACCTGAGCGGGCGGGTGCGGCTGCCGACCGGGGACGAGGATCGGGGGCTGGGCGTCGGCGCGACCGACTACAGTGTCTTGGGTGAAATCGGGAATTCGGGCGACGCTGGTGGGGTTTATCTGTCCGCCGGGCACAGGTTCCTTGGCGATCCCGACGGCGCAGATCGCCAGGACGGCTGGCAAGGCGCTCTGGGCGGCTGGCTTCGCGCAGGCGAGAAGACCCGCGTCGGGGGCTCCTATTGGTGGCGCGAGGCGTCATTCGAGGGCAACAAAGATCCGAGCGGCGTCAGCGCGTACGTCTCCTATCGCATGTCCGATAATCTCCGCGTCGCCCTCAATGCCGGCGCAGGGCTCAACGAGGCGACAGCGGACTACAGCGCCGGCGTGCGGTTCACCTGGCGCTCGGAGGCGATCAACCGGTAGACGAGCCTTAGCGGCGCATGTTCTGGAAGACGCGGCGTCTGCTGCTTAGCGGCCCGCGCCTTCCCTGCGTCCGCCGTTGCTTGTCGCCTGGTCCTGGCGACCCAGATACTCGACGATCGCTTCGGCTTCCGCCTCATTCAGGCTCAAATTCGGCATCGGCAGATTGCGGTAGCGCGCCAACAGCGACAACGCGGTCGGATCGCGCTCGGCGATCATGCGGTCGGGCTCGCGAATCCAGCGCGTCAGCCAGGCATGGTTGCGGGTGCGCGACACGCCCGCGAGATCAGGGCCAAGCCGGTCGCCCTCGCCGATCGTGTGGCAGGACTGGCAGCGGGTGCGGAACAGATAATAGCCTTGCGTGCGGTCGGTGACTTCGCCGGCGGCGGCATAGGACAGCCGCGTGGAAGGGCCCTGCGAGGCGTAATTAAACAATCGCCGCCCCAGCAAGTCGGCCAGAAGATTTGGGTTCTCGTAGGCGGTGCGCTTGATCCACTGACCTGTGCGCTCATTGCCCATGATAATGCTGGCGTCGTGTTCGCGCAGACTGTTTTCGTCGACCGGACGCAGCCCCAAGCGCCGCTGCAGCAATTGCACGTCCGCGGCTGAGCCGGTCAGGAACGTCCAGCCCGGGCCGACATCGTAGGTGCGCATGAATTGGCGCAATTGCTCGGGCGTGTCGCGCGAGGGGTTGAGCGAAATTGTGACCATATGGATGTCGCGCCCGACCCGGTCGCCGAGGATTTGCTGCACCTGGCGCAATTGCGCGGTGTCAAGCGGGCATAGCTCGGTGCACGTCGTGTACACGAAATTGATCGACACGACTTTGCCGCGGATTACGTCGTCGTAGAAACGCAGCTCGCGACCATTCTGATCGCGCAGCACGACATTTGGGAAGTAGTCACGCCCCCATTGCTCCTGCGCCGGAGCGCGGGGAGCGAACAAGGCGGCGGCCATCGCCAGAACGACGGCCGCCAGCATCCTCACTCGCTTCGACATGGGTGGCACTCCCTCGCCATGCCCTCGCAACATCTACGCCAATCAGGGCCGGTTCGGATCGTCGCCATCCTGGGGAAGATCGTAGGTCGGCTCATAATAGACGCCTTCCCATTCCGGCACCGGCGTCGGGATCGCAACCACTTGGCCCGGCGAACGAGCGTCCCACCGCAGCAGCATGGAATTGTCCTCGTGCTGGGTGTTGTGGCAGTGCTCGACGAACGTGCCCAGGAACTCGCGGAAGCGGATCAGCACTTCCACTTCGCCGCTGGCATGGCCCGTCGGGTCATCGCCAACCCGGAACACGTCCTTGCGTGCGCCGCGCTCCCATACCGGCGGCGGCGCACCGTCGCGGGTGAGAATACGCCCCTCTTCGAAGTGGATGTGCACCGGGTGCTGCCAGCCGCCGCCCGAGTGCAAGCGCCAGATTTCCCAACGGCCGACTTCCGGCGCCGCCGACACGCGGTGCAGATCGGTGGGAAGGCCGTTGCCGCCATTGGTGCGGATAGTCCACGGCTCCTCGTCCGTACCGCCAGAGCGGGCGAACTCGAAATCACGGCGAACCGCAATTTGCTGGACGTTCGCAGGAACCTCCGGGCGTGGGATCATCACGCGACGGCCTTCCTCATAGTCGGCTGGATTCATGCTCTGATCGACGCCGAAATGCGGCATGACCCGGAATTCCATGATCCTGCCAACCCCGGGATCGCCGCGATAACGGCCGCTCAGAACGTCGGCGAGCGGGATCGTACGGGTTGGGCCACGACCGTCTCTCGATTCAAGCAGGTTCACAAAATAAAGCTTGGTTCCTGGCGCGAAGCTGCGGAAATCGACGACGATGTCGTAGCGTTCGGCGATCGCTTGCTCCGGCAAGTCCTGTGATTGCGCGTTGGGGAAGCGAACCGCGTGCTCCATGATATTGCCGTCGTTGGCCACCATGTGGAACGGAACCCGCACGCCCGACGACGTCACCAGCGCGAGCTGGAAGTTACGCGAGACCGCCCCGTTCAGGATGCGGAAGCGATAGCGGCGCCCGCGCACTTCAAGGTACGGCTTCCAAGTCCAATTCACCAATACCTGGTCGCCGAGGAACCCATCGGTGTTGAAGATATTAAAGAACAACTGCCCCGCGGCGTTCCATGCTTTGTCCGCGATAACAAGGTTCACGTCGTAATCGCGATTGCCCCAGTCGAGGTCGGTGCCGGAGGGCAAGCACAGGTTCGGATTGCCGGCGTTCGAATAATGGCACTGGAAGCCTTCGCGGCCGCGATCCACCGACGAATAATAATTCATCATCGCAGCGTTGCCCTTGTACACGTTCTGAGCCGTGTAATCGAGCATGTGGTCGTGGAACCAATGCGTGGAAGCGATCTCGCGCCAGTCGCCGCGGATACGGGTGATGCCGCCCGCGCCGTCGGGACGTCCCGCGCGTGGATCGCTCGCGTCAGTGTTGATCGAGTCAGCGCCGGCAAGCTGCATTGGCCAGTGATAGTCGTAGAATTGGCCCGGGAAGAAGAACGCGCCGGCGAAGCCGTCGCTCTCGGCGGGGTTATGGCCGTTGTGCTCGTGCGTGGTGATCGTGTGGGCGCCAAAGCCATTGTTCGCGGCCGGATCGACCGGAAGCGTGTTGAAGTGACGGAACAGGATCGGTTCGCCAACGCGCGCCTGCAGCAATTTCGGCGGCATCGTGCCGTCGAACGTCCAGACCGAGTTCGGCTGCTGGATCGGGAAACTCGGGTGGAAGCGAACGCTGATGCCGCGGGTCGTGCCGCCGCGATAGTACAATTGGCCGTTTGCGAATTCGCCGCGGATGTAGCCGTGGCGCTGCCAGCGATCGCGGAGGCCGGTGTTGACGCGCGATCCCGCCTGGGCGCTTTGGAAATAGACTTGCGGATAGAACTCGCTCCAGCGTTGGTGGGAGAACCATTCTCCGGGCGGGCGGCCCTCCACCGCGCTGGTGGCCAACGGACGCACACAAGTCCCCACTCGAGGCGCCCAATAATTACCGCGCGTGGTGTTGGCGGCTTCGGTGGGCATCGGCCAGAGCCGCTGACGCAGGAACGTGTCCAGCGCCGGACCTGTCGGCCCGGCGGTGCACGATTGCGCTTGCGGCAGCGGCTGGCAGGTCGGGCAGGTCCCGGTGGGCATCGGCTGCAAGCCGAACTCTTCGAACAGGAGCACGGGCTGGGTCCACTCGCGCGCGCCGAACAACGGGCTACGCGGCGCCCCCGTGGGAATGTCAAATTGCGCGAGCGCCGCGGGCGCGGCCATGAACAACACGCCGATCAATGCGGCGGCTCTCAAAACAGACGCGCGAAGCTTCGCCATTTTCCCGACCCCGATACCCAAAGTCTCCATGGCCCCATGCATGGAGGTTTTTCAGCAGTTCATTTTGGAATAATGCTGGCGAATACCAATATCGTTCCCCCACTGGGGGAGCCGACGAGCTCATACGGCTCCTGGGAAGACTGCGTTCAGGTAATATCGGACCGTAAGGCGATCACCGCGCCGCCATTTCCGCTTTCGCAGCTCAGTTTTTGGGTTCCGCCCAACGCCGAGCCGCCCATCCCTAAATGAGAGTCAGTCGGCTGACCAGCGCTTCGCGATGAGCACTTGCTCTTCTTCCGCGCTAAGCACGCTTGCGCCGCCCATGCGCTCCACCGCTGCAGCGATCGGATCGTTCGCGGCGGCCGTGCGGTAACCTTGATCCTCCACCGCCGCCTGCACCGCGATGCGCCATGCGCCATCCCCGCGGCAAGCGATCGAGTCTACCTGTTGCCGCGCAGAAGATGTCCGGTATTGGCGGCAGACATCGCCGCCATCGCTGCGGAACGTCAGCGCCATATGCATTTCACCGCCGCGCACCGATACTCGGTCCCCGCTCGGCGCACGCTCTAGCGCCGCCGCCATATCGGCCGACAAGTGCATCCCTGGGCCCAAATTGGGCCCGGTCAGCTGCGCGCCAAATACGCCAAGCAAGCTCGCAGCCGCGATGGCGCCGCCGATCCAGTACTTCCTCAACGAAGGGCGCTTGGGCCAACCGCGGCGCACCAGCTCTGCGAGGTTGTCTTCCTTCTCGCCGGCGCCTGCGCCGAAAGCGTGACGCAGAGCGGAATCGCCCGCACGCATACGCTGCAGACGCATCCGAGCGCCAGGGCTCTCCTGCACCAAGCGCTCGACTTCAGCCTTCTGGCCTGCGCCGAGTTCGCCATCGATGTAGGCGCCGAGGAGTTCGTCGTTCAGCATTAATTGTGTTTCCTCAGCGGCGTCAGCGGCGTCAGTATTGCGGGGCCACGCACCCTCGCCGCAACATTGGCGCGTGCGCGGGCGAGCCGGCTCATTACCGTACCAATCGGAATGTCCAGCGCCTCAGCAGCCTCTGCATAAGAGGCGCCGTCGAGTACGACAAGCGCCATAACGGCGCGCTGGTCATCCGGCAGTTGGGAGAACGCCTCGCGTACAAGACGAAGTTCTTCCCTCGATTCCACGATGTCGCGACCATCCTCGCCCTGGGTATCGGGGGATTCAACGTCCTGGACCGGCGCACTCGCGATGGCGCGGCGCGAATCAATCCACAAGTTCTGCATGATCTTGAACATCCAGGATTCGAGGCGCCGCGTTTCGTCATAGGCCTCGCTTCGCATGAGCGCCCGCTCAATCGCCGATTGCAGCAAATCCTCCGCGCCATCGCGCGATCCGGCAAGCGCGCGCGCGAATTTGCGCAGGCGGGGCAACAGCCCCACTAATTCCTCACGAAACTCAGCTTCTCGACCAACCATCGTGTGCGCCCAAGTCGCAACCAGACCCGGTTACTGGAACTCTAATATTCACAATATCCCAGCCTGTGCTAGGGTAAACTATGCAAAAGGAAAAGCCTACGCGCCCTTCCCCTCTGGGGAGAAGTTTATTGGGAGCGCTCGCGCTGATAGGCGCAAGCACCACCTTGGCCGTGGCGGGCGCCCCGGGATCGGGCGGCGCCGACGATTTCGACGATCATTTCGAAGACAGCGCGAGCGATACGCCGGATGCTGTCGATGAGCCTGATGTCGCGGAGACTGATTTCAGCGCGTCGGATGATGCAAGCGAAAGCACCGCGGCCGAAGAAGATCACTCGGGCTCGGGGGGCGGGGGCGATGCGGACACAGTCGGCTCGGAAAGTGACGACACAGCCGACCAGGCCGACGATTCCGGCGGTGATGACAGCAACGGCGCCGATGGAGGCGGCGATACCGGCGAAGATAATTCAGGTCCCGGCTCAAACGATGACGGCGGGGGCGATATCGACGACGACAGCGGCGAGGCCGGCGATAACAGCGGCAATTCAGGCAGCGGCGATGACGACACAAATTCCGGGTCGGGTTCTGGCGACGATGACGGAGGCAGCAATTCGGGATCGGGCGGCGGTAACTCGGGCTCCGGCTCTGGCGGCGACGGCGAAGATGACGAAGACGACAATTCCGGTTCTGGCTCCAGCGGCGACCATAATTCCGGACATGGCGGCGACCACGCTTCGGGATCGAATTCCGGCTCCAATTCCGGCTCAGGCAGCGCCCATGGCGGATCCGACGACTCTGGCGGGCGCGCTTCCTACGCCGCCATGGTGGAGCACGATGAACACGGCAACGAGCGTCTCTCCGGCGAAGCGCTGCTGACCGGCACGCAAGCGGAGATCGAGGCTGCGATACACGCTGGTTACACGCCGATCTCGCAGCAAGCGCTGCCTTCGATGGATTGCTACATCGTTCGTCTTGCCCTCCCAATCGGCACAGGCGTCGACCAGGCCGTGGCGGAGTTGCGCGCGCTCGCCCCCCAAGCAATCGTGGCGCCCAACAACGTCTATCACAGCTCGGAAGCCAGCATCTCAACAGCACCCGCCAGTCGCCGCGCACGTCCGGTACGCGCCCGCGGAACCATGGGCATCATCGACACTGGCGTAGACGCCGCAGCATTTGGCGAAGGAGTGGTGGTGAACCAGCGCGCATTCGCCGCCGCCGCGCCGACAACGCGCGCGCATGGCTCGGCGGTTGCCGCGCTCGCCGCCGAGCACGGCATGCGCCTGCATGTCGCAGACGTGTTCGCCTCAAGCGCGACGGGCGAGCAGATCGCATCGGCAGAGAGCATTGCTGCCGCGCTCGACTGGATGATGGGCAACAATGTCGCCGTCATCAATGTCAGCATCGAAGGCCCCAACAACCCGGTGCTGCAGGCATTGGTGCGGCGAGCATTCGAGCGCGGTTTTGTAATCGTAGCGGCTGCCGGCAACGGCGGCCCATCGGCGCGCCCGGCCTTCCCCGCCGCGTTCGACGGCGCCTTGGCAGTGACAGCTATAGATGAACGGGATCGGCCCTATGTTCGCGCCAACCGCGGCGAATATATCGACTATGCGGCGCACGGCGTCGATATCAGCGTATCGACTGGGAGTGAAAACCTCGTCGTTTCTGGAACGTCGTTTTCCGCGCCATTGGTTGCAGCCCAAATCGCTGCGCGGTTGACCACGCCCTCGCCGGAGCGCGCACGCACCCTCGTCGCCGAAATGCAGAGCGCCGCCGTCGATCTAGGCGCGCCAGGCCACGATCCGATTTTTGGCTGGGGCGCGGTTCGCGACTAACGCCTACGCCTATTCAGCGCCCTGTGCGGCATGTCCGCGGGCGGCCAGAATTTGCATGCGCTGCGGTTCCGACGATGGGGTCTGCTCGTCAGCGCTTGGTGCAGCCACAGGCGGGGCGCCTTGCTGTACAGCGGGCGCTGGCGCGGGACGCGCTGCGGCAGGACGATTGAGCCCCTCCACAGCGTGGTCGCGCACCCCGGCAAACGGCGACTGCCAGGGATACATCGTGTACACTTGCGTACCACGGTGCCGGAAGGCGCGGTTCACCGAATTGGTCATCGCGCTTGTAAGCTCCGCCATATCTTCGGCGTCGCGGATAATGTACGGCGTCACCAGGATCACCAGCTCCGTTTTATCGCCGCTGACGCTGTCATTGCGGAACGCAGCGCCGATCAGGGGGATATCCTTCAGGCCAGGTATGCCGCCCTGTTCGCGGGTGTAATTATCCTGCATGAGCCCGCCTATGACGGCCGTCATACCTTCCTGCAGCGACAATTGTGTCGTCACGCTGCGATTGAGTATCAACGGGCTGTTGATGTCGGCGCTGTCATTGGGTTGTTCGCTCGACACTTCCTGGTAGAGCTCAATGTCGATGCGTCCATCGCCATAGACGGTCGGTCGCACGTTCAAAATCACGCCAGTCTGGCGGTATTGCACGGTTTGAAGGACATCCGTATCGCCGCCGCTCTGACTGTTCGAAGCGCGCTGCGAGGTAATGACCGGAACATCGGTGCCGACCACGAACTCGGCCGGCGCACCCGAGCGGGTGACGATCCGCGGGGTGGAGAGGATGTTGATGTTGCGGTTATTGGCGAACGCGTTGAACGCGGCCTCCACGGTGCCGCGCGAGAACACGTGCGTGGCGCTAATACCCAGTCCGCCAGGCTGGCGCACCGTGCCGCCTGCGGTCGTCGCCGTAAAGTCGGTGGAATTGCCGAGCCGCTCTAGCGTCCACTCAAAGCCAAACTGGGTCTCGTCGGTGAGCGTCACCTCCGCGACGGTAAGCTCAATCAAAACCTGTTGCGGCGGCACGTCGATCTGTTCGAGCAAAATACGCAAGCGCTCGAAATCGCTCGGCGTGCCGCGGTACAAGAGGCGATTACCGCTCGGATCGATGGTGATCCCGCCAGCAGTAGTGGGAGCGCCGGTAGACTGAGCCGGACGCGCGCCAATGCGCTCGCCATTGATGCGACGCACGGCGACTTCCGGAGGATTTTGCGCCGGCGTCTGGTTGGTGTCCGCGCCATTGGCTTGGGTGACCAACTGACCCAATTGTTCAGCACTCGCGTAACGCGCGTTGTACACGAACAAGCCTTCACCGCTGCCCATCGCAGAGGCGCGGTCCAGCTGGCTCACCCAATAAAGCGCGCGGTCGAATACCGCTGCGTCATTGGCGAACACCAGCATCTGGTTGGTGTTCGGCACCGAAAGAAGATTGATCGAACCAGGCCTGCCCTCGACCGGGTTCGACACCCGATAGCCTTCGGTCGCCAACACCCGCGTCAATGCATCGGCCAATTGGTCAGTTGAAAGAAAGATCGGCTCCACGCGCGCGATCTGGCCGTTGGCGAAATGCGGACGATCGAGCTCGGCAACCACCGCCGCCGCGGACGCCACTTCCCGCGCGCTTCCGCTAATCAGCAAGGTGTTGGTTTCCGGTTGCGGCGTGAACCGCACGGCGCCCCGATTTGGATACGCCTGATCCAAGAGCCCCACCAGGGACGCAACATCGAGCGTCGACACCGAGAAGAACTGCATCACCGGGCGCGAGCCGTTCGGCGTGTCAGGCAGAGTGCGGCTCCTGATGAACACCGGCGACTGGCCGCTGAGGACGGCATCCTGGAGCACGCGAACGCTGCCGTTCTCGATCACCACGGCGACGCCGTATTGCTGCAACGCCGCTTGCGCCATGGCGAAGAATTGCCGGTTTGAAATCGTCGACGGACCGCGCAGCGCAATCATCTCGCGCCGCTGCGCTACGCCCGGCCCGGTCGAGTACGGAACCTGCAACACGCCGCCAAACACCGTGTCGATGAATTGCGGCAGCGGTTGCGGCGGCAGCGCCACTTGTACGTCGCGCTCCGTCAGCAATTGTTCGACCTGCGCGAGCGTGGCGCCAGAATAGGTCTCCGTCGCCTGTACGGGCGCGTTTTGGTTGGCGCCGCTAAGAACCTGTACTGCCGCCGATGGCCGCTGACCTGAAGCTGGTCGGTACTCGCCGGCGTCACTGTTTTCGCGCGGCCCTGCGCTGACAGGCACGCGCAGCGCTGGAAACGAAGCGCAGCCGCCAAGCGTCGCAAGTGCGGCGACGCTAATAATAAATGGCGAAGGTCTCGCGGTGGTCGGCGTACTAATCTTGCGCACGGACTTGTCCCCCGCGTTAACTCTAACCCAGCGTCGCGCGACGCGCGAGAAAAATCCTGCAAGTCCCATGCTGGGCGGCCTTTTCACTGAGATACGTCCTCTTCCGGCGGCGGAGCGTAGACGTCGATCCGGCGCGTTTCTGTGCGTTTGCGCAATTCCACGGTTTGATTTTCGATCTCTGAAACCCGCCATCCATCGCGATATTCCCCTCCGCGGTGTATCGCGCGGCGACCACTCGCCTGGTTCCAATCGACAACCCAGACGATCGCGCCAGAGGCCGTATTTTCGATCGCGGTTAGTTCGCGACGGAATGTCACCGCGATGTCGGGCGGCGGCGGCGCCTGAGGAATTTCAACGGGTGGTGGCGCTGCGAAGCTGACGGCGGCCAATCTCTCGGCGGCGTTCGCCGCGAGCGCGCCGCCATGCATCGGCGCCAAAGTGTGTGCGTCTGTCCGAGGCGCGGCGACGCGCGGCGGCATTGCGGTAAGCGCGCCAACTAAGGCGCCAGCTGCAACGCCTGCGCCCAACATGAGGAGCTGACGCTGGATCACTCGCGCTCCTCCTGCACAAAGGGAACCCGAACGCCGACGCTCAGGCTCTGCGGCGGGCCCGGCGTGACGTCCACCGATCGCACAGCGAAACTCAGCTCCGAACCCTCCATCGCGCGTAGGAGATTTAGGAAAGTCTGCCAATCAAAGTCCGCATTGAGCGTGAGGTCGATGGCGTTAAGCCGATTTGCGGTTTCCTCAACCTCCGCGGCGACGACAGAGACGTTGGCCAGACCCGCGCCAAGCGCCAAGTTCTCCAATTGTGTGCTGGCTTCCGCACGGGCGACGCCGGCGGAGGGCTCCACCACCGACCAGCGCCACACCTTGCCAGCGGCGAGAGCCACCTCTTCCTGGAAAGCCTTCTCGTCAGCGCGCGCCGACGCGGCCACGGCCACTGCACGCGACCTTGCGGTTTGCTCGGCATCGGCACGGGCGTTCAAAGCCCAATCGAAGGCGTTGAGCGCCAGCGCCGACGCCGCGAGTGCGGCCAACACCATCAGCCCGGCGCGTTCGCGCGCGGTGAGGTTGCTCAGTTTCGCAAGCAGGGAGGAGAACGCGCTCATGGCGCCGCCTCGCAGCTTAGTGACGCGGATATATCGATCACGCCGGCGCCGAAGGCAGGCTCAACGCCGCAAAGGCTGGGCGTGTTTTCGATCGCCGCCACAACTTCGCGCAAGGGAAAATCGCCGGCCTCCCCGCGCACGCTCAAGTGCAATTGGTCCTGGTTGACGCTCCAGGCTTCGGGGACAAGGGCGAACTGACCGAGCACAGCCATGGCGTCGGTCGCTGCGCCTAGAACATCGACGCCCTGCGCGCCCTCCTGGTATTGCTGCAGCAAGGCCGTGCGCTCGCGCACGCGGCGTAGATCCTGATCACGGTTCATTCGGGTGTCGATTGCGCTGGCGGCGGCGCGATTGGCGTTTGCCTCGCCCTGATAGCGCCAGGCCTGAGCGGTGAAGAACGCCGCCAGCGCCGTTACGCAAATGATCGCGGTAACGAGCGCTGATTCCGCATCGCTCCAAGTAAGGGGCGCCTTGATCTGGCTGCGCCGCCAATTCCCGCTCCAATTGAGCCGCGCGTCTTCGGCATCCGGCGGCAGATCGGGCGGCGCTATCGCGGGCGCCTCTAATCCAAGCGCGAACGCCGCCCATTGTTCGCGCGTGAAGGCGCCCCGGCGCCAGCTCGAGCCGAGCAACGCGCCGGCCTCCCAATATTGCGCCTCGAACCCCTCTTCGCAGCGTATGATGCGCCATCCGTCGGCGGCAGCACGAAGAACAGTCTCAGGCACAGCTTCGCGCGGCGGCTTGCCAGCGCAGGCAAGCGCCACTCGCGCTTGGTCCCACCACCACACGCCGACGCCCAGCGGCGTACGCAACAACAACGAACCGCTCTGTTCGAACGGTGCGTGCGCTTGTGCGAAGGTGCGCGCCGCACTCGCCAATTGCCCGCCCCGGAGCCCGGGCGGCGCACGGAAAAATCTGTAGCGGCAGAGCGCGCGGCTCAGCGCGAGCGCCCCTCCGCTTCGTCTTGCCGGTGCGGCGGAATCCGCTTCAAGGAGCATAGAGAGCGCCGCTGAGCGGAAGAGGCTCGACATCGATCTCCCTGTCCTGTTCGAGCGCCGGTCGCCGGCGCAGCTCCCGCCAATAGAACGGGCGCTCGGCCTCCCCATCGGCGAGCACCAATTGGCTCTCCATTTCCTGTCGCGGTCGGCCGCGTTCGACGAAACCGACAATTAACCGGAAACTCGTTCCAGGCTGGCCAGCAAGAACTACGCCATCCGCGCCCGCATTAACCCCATCTAAAGCTCCCGATAATCCCCCTGCGCCATTTTGCTCGCGTTGGCGCACCAGCGCGGCGGCTCTGCCTCCATCGCTGAGTACCGCACTCAACACCTCCACCGGCGCGGTGTTCACGTTAACACCGACGCCAACACGGCCAGCATTAGTCAATCGCCAGAGCGCCTCTTGCTGCACCATGTCTAGATTGTTCCCCCATCCGAGCGCATTGCGCGCGCTCCAGCGATTGGGCAATCGCCGGTTCAACGGCGGCGCCAATCCGGAGCGGCGGTAGAGATCGCGCTCGGCGCCATGCAAACGCGCGAGATCGTCGCCGTCCACAAAATCGTTAAGGCTCGCGGCCAAGCGATCCGCCAAAACCGCCCCCACGCCGGCCTGACCGAGCAAGGCGCTCAAGCTGCGGTCGTCGCCGGCATTGAGGTTGAGCAGGCCGTTTTCATCTTGCAGGGCCGCTAGCACCAAGAGGTTGTCGTCACGCCAAGCCTCGTAGAAGCGGCCATCGAGCCTTAACTCCCGCAGCGGCGCCGAGCGGCCCCGGGTCATAACGACATTGGCCGCGCCCTCGCGATCGCCGCCGACCTTGATGGAACGCGGCCCGATCGGCTCCGTCAGCAGCAAAAATGCTGTTTGCGCCGCGAGACTGTGAGTGTAGCGCGCCTGAGCTGCCTCGCGTTGCTGGCGCTGCAGCGCTGGGGAAAGCTGGGCTTGTGCGCCGGCGGCTGTGAGGAGCACCACTGACACGATGGTTAACACCATCAGAACCAGCAGCATGACATAGCCGCCTGAAGTTTGGCGGAGCGCGTTCATTGGGTCAGTTCCGCGTCTAAGCGCGTTGGCTCGCTCCAACCCGCTGCGGCGACCCAGACGTTCTCGGCCCCAAGCTCGAACCGAACCAAAGGCGGCGTGTGACCGGGCGGCGGCGCGTCGTTCAGGGGCGGCTCATTCCAACTCGCCACCCAACCTGAACCGACATTGTAGCTGAACCGGGCGCGCCCCTGGGGCCAGCGCAGCAATTCCCGCCGCGCCGCGCTTTCGCACAACAGCGCACCGCCGGATTCAAGTTCGATCACGCTCAAACGCACAATCGCTGGCGCACCGGGCTCTACGCACGCCGCAGCAACCGCCGGGCTGGCGGCGAAAACGAGCGAGGTTTGCCCGCCTGCAAATCGGACCTGCGGGTCCTGCACTGCGGAGGCAAGCACCGCACGAAATTCACTCTCCGCGTTAACCAGGTCGGCGGCGGCGATCGCGTGTTTGACGCGGGAGAAATTCCGCGCCCCGACATTCGACACCATCGGCAGCAGCAGCAACGCCATCATCGTCGTCAAGGTGACGACGATGAGAGCCTCCATCAGGCTGAGGCCGCGCTCCTGCGAGCGCGCTTCACGGAGCGGCGCCATTGGAAATGTCCGCTGCGAGCCCGGTACCGCCTTCTGCGCCATCGGCGCCCAGGCTCTTGATGATCGGGCGGGCGAACGCCGCCTGCGGCGGCAAATAGAGATAGGGCCGCCCCCACGGATCGTTGGGCAGCGCCGCGTTGAGGTAGCCCTGCCAAACCGCGCGCTCACCTTCAGATGCCGGCGGCGTCACCAGCAGCGCCAATCCCTCCTGCGCAGTCGGGTAACGCTGCAGATCGATACGCATTTCGTCGAGCGCCGCAGCAAGGGTTTCAATCTGGACCTGCGCCGCCTTTACCTTTGAGCGATCGAGTTGCGCCATCAGACGCGGCCCAACCAACGCAGCGATCAACGCAATAATCGTGAGCACGATCAAGACTTCGAGCAAACTGTAGCCCGCCTCGCCGCGGCGATGCGACTTAACCTTGATTTGCCCAGCGCGTTTCATGACTGAGACTCTATCATTGCAGACGGGCGGCGCGCAAACGCCTCTCACCGTGCGGGTGTGTTGTTCTCCCACACGCAGCAAAGCCATTAACACACGACGTTAATTGCAAGCCCCTAATGCCTGCAGCGAGAAAACATCGCCTGGCGATTGCCGCTATTGGCGGCGACAGCTACGACGCACTAGTTTACGGAAACCATGGCCATGACAGAAATGAGCCGGCTCGGCCAATTACTGAAAGACCGCGGCCTGATCACCGATCAGGATTACGCCGCGGCCGAGGCGTTACGCCGCGACAAGGGCGGCGCCATGGGCCCGACCTTGGTGCGCATGGGTGCGGTGACCGAGGACGCATTACTGCAAGTCCTGTCCGAGCAATTAGGCATTCCGCTGCTGAACGCCGCCGCAGCGCCGACAGAAGCTGAGGTGCGTGAGACGGCCGCGGCGCTGGGCGTTCCCATTTCATGGCTCATCGACAATGAAACCATTGTCTGGCGTGCTCAGAACGGAACCCTTCAAGTCGCAGGCCCGCGCGTGCACGATGCGGCGATCCAGGAGGCCATCGAGCAATGGAGCGACGGTCCGACACGCCTCTACCTTGCCCGCACCGCCGCGCTCGAACCGGTGCTGCTGGCGCTGCGCGGCTACGAGAGCGTGCGCGCTTCCGCGCTGGGCGCTGATCGCCTGCTTGAATTGGCCGAGGAAGCCCCTGTCATCGACTTCGTGAACTCGGTGCTGGCCGAGGCGCTGACCAGCCGCGCCAGCGATGTGCATTTCGAGCCGTTCGAGGACAAATTGATCGTGCGCCTTCGGGTAGACGGCGTCCTCACGCAACGGCGCGTGGTTTCGCGCGACATCTTCGACGCGGTCGCATCGCGGATCAAATTGCTCTCGGGCATGGACATCGCCGAGCGCCGCTTGCCGCAGGACGGGCGCCAGAGCGTGCGCGTCGCCGGGCGCGAGCTGGACGTGCGGGTGTCGACGCTGCCGACGACATGGGGCGAATCCATCGTCGTGCGCCTGCTCGGCAATACCCGCCACATCCCCGAGCTCGAAGCTTTGGGCCTGAGCGCGCCGCAGCGCGCAATTCTGCTGGACGCCATTGCCCAGCCGAACGGCCTGGTGCTTGTGACCGGCCCTACCGGCTCAGGCAAAACCACCACCGTCTACCGATTGATCTCCCGGCTTAATGACGGCGTGCGAAAGATCGTCACCATCGAAGACCCGGTCGAATTCGATCTCCCCGGCGTGCTGCAAATGAACGTGCGCGCCGACATCAAGCTCGATTTCGCCACCGGCCTGCGCTCAATCCTGCGCCAGGATCCGGATGTGATTTTCGTAGGCGAAATTCGCGATGCAGAAACCGCACGCACGGCGGTGCAAGCGGCTTTGACCGGGCACTTGGTCATCTCCACCGTACACACCAATTCCGCGTTTGCGGCGGTCTCGCGGCTGCTTGACTTAGGCGTGGAGAAATTCCTGCTGGCGGACGTGCTGCGTGCGGTGATCGGTCAGAGGTTGGTGCGCACGCTGTGCAAGCGCTGCGCTGCGCCCGACCCTGATCCCGCGCATGAAGCGCGGATGCAGGCGATGATCCCGCCAATTCTGCGCACCAATACTGCTCAATTCAAACGGGAGCGCGGCTGTCAGGCGTGCGAAAAATCCGGTTTCCAAGGTCGGGTCGGCGTCTACGAAGCCGCGCGCATAGATGCAACCCTCCAAGGCGCCATACGCGCCGGCGCCGCCGAGTCAGAACTCATCGCGCTCGCTCGTTCGCACGGCTTTACTAGCTTGATCGAGAATGGCCTGGCCAAGGCGCGCGCGGGCGAGACCACCATCATGGAAGCGCTGCGCGTGCTCGGGGCCACATGAGCGCGCGCCGCTTTCGCTACCGCGCGCTGGACGCCGCTGGCGTAACGATTGCCGACACGCTCATGGCCGAGACGCGCGCCGACGCGCTGCGCCGCCTTGCCGGTGAGAAGAAGACTGTGCTCGAACTAACCGAAGTCGGGGCGCAGGGGCCCGGCCCAGCGCGAACATCGAGCGAAGGCGCTGTGCTCGTTCTACGCCAACTTGCGGTGATGACCAAAGCGGGCGTCGACCTCCTCGAAGCAATCGAGATCATCGCTTCCTCCCTGCCGGAAAAGACCATCGCCGACGCATTGCGCGCCGCAGCGGTCAGTCTGCGCCAGGGCGATCGCCTGGCCAAAGCGCTGGAGCAGAACGCGCCTTTCTATCCGCCATACGTGTACGCGCTGGTCCGTGCAGGCGAGGCGAGCGGTCGCCTACCGCTCGTGCTCGAAGAAGCGGCGAGGCAAATGACGTTCGAGAAGCGCGTCGCCCGCGACATCCAGAACGCGCTCACCTACCCGGCGTTCTTGGTGCTGAGCGGTTTGGCGAGCGTCGGATTTCTGTTCTACGTGGTAGTGCCGAAATTCGCCGACATGCTGCGCAATGCGCGCGCCGATGTCGGCGGCCTGTCGGGCGCGGTGCTGGACGCGGGCGTTTTCTTTCACGACAACGCGCTTCTGGTGCTGGGAATCATCGCCGCGATCGTGGGCCTGCTTGCCGCCTTCGCTGCGACCGTGCAGGGCCGGCGCACTCTGGCCGCCATCGGCCACGCGACACCGGGTTTGCGGCGATTGCTGATAACGCGCCAGCGGGCGGCATGGTCGCGGATCATGGCGCTCGCACTGGCCGCAGGCGTCGACATCCTTGAAGCCACCAATCTCGCCAGCCAGTCGCTGCCGGAGGGGAAGATCAAGGCCGACGCCTCCGCCGCGATCCCCATGTTGCGCGCCGGGCGCCCGGTCGACGAAGCCTTCCTGAAGTCCAACACGCTCGCACCCGTGGACGCCAGTCTCGTGCGTGCTGGTCAACGCTCCGGCGCGCTTGGCGAGATGTTCCGTGCTGTCGCCGACCGCAACGACGAAGACATGCGCGACGCCATGAAACGCTTCACGCTCGTGCTCGAGCCGGCGGCCATTGCCTTGGTGGCTGGCTTCGTCGGCCTGATTGTGCTCGGCCTCGTCTCGGCGCTCGCCAGCATCTACGATGTGGTGGGTTGAGATGGGACTGGGCGCCTGGGCTTTCGTCGCCATCGCACTCCTCGTCGGCGCGCTGACTGCACTTGCGGTGCGCAGGGATTTGGGCGTGCCGCTGCGCTGGGGGGCGCCCCTGACGTTCGCGACCATAAGCTTGACCTACGCGCTCGCCCTCACACTTGGCGCCGCGCAGACGCAGGCGCTTGCATTCGCGTCCGTGGCCGCAGCCAGCGTGGCGATCGCCGAGATTGACCGGCGTCATTATCTCATTCCGGATCTTCTCGTGGCGGCGCTGATGTGCGTCGCATTGTTGTTCCCATTCGTTACCCCGGCCGAGGCTTTGACGGGCGCGCTCTGCCTTGGGGGTTTGTTTCTAGCCGTGCGCCATGGGTTCGCGAACACCGGGCGGGCCGAGGCGCTAGGTTTGGGCGATGTGAAGCTCGCTGCCGCGATGGGCGCGCTGCTCGGGCTGCAATTCGGCCTGATCGCCGTGGCGATTGCGGGCGTCGCAACACTTGCGGTCGCAGCTCCCGCGGCACTGAGGGGGGGCGGGAGCGCGACCCAGATCAAGACCCCATTCGGAATTGGCTTGGCGACAGCGCTGAGCGCGACCGCCCTCATGTGCACCTGGAGCGGCGCATGACGCGGGAGCGCCAATCAGGCTTCAGCGTGATCGAGGCCCTCGTCGCCGTGGCGATTATGGCGGCGGCGATATTGCCGCTCGCCACGCTGCAAGGGCAGGTCTCGCGCACGGCCGCGCGCCAGCAGCAAATGCAGGCAAGCCTCGCCGCCGAACGCAGCGCGATGGCGATGCTGCGCGACGCCAACATGATGGAAGCGCCGGAGGGCGCGTTCGATCTTGGCGGCGGAAGCGTTCTGCGCTGGCAAGCCCGGCCGATTTCGCGCGCGGCGACGACCAATGCCGGTGGGTTCAGCGTCGCCCTCTACGCTATCGACGCACGCGTCATCGATGGAAATGGCCGCGAGATCGTGAAATTCTCGGTGGACCAGATAGGTTGGCGACGCGCCGACGCGCGATAGTTCAAGTCTCAGGCGCCGTTATACCGGCCAAAGCGCGAAGTCGGCTCTGCACCACTTCCGGCGGCGAACCATAAGCGACAACATCGGCGACACGCCCCTGCGCGTCGAGCAGAAACACCGTCGCGGTATGGTCCATGGTGTAGTCGCCGTCTTCAAGCTCCTGGCGCTTATAGGTCACCTGGTATGTACGCGCCAGGCGCGCAATCGCATCGGGCTTGCCCGTATAGGCACGCACGCGCGGGCCGAAACCTGAGAAATATTCTCCGAGCCGCTCGGGCGTATCGCGCGCAGGATCGACGCTGACGAAATCGATATACAAAGTGTTCTCGCCAATCTTCTCCATGGCGTCCGTGAGTTCAAACACAGTCACCGGGCAAATCACGGGGCAATGGGTAAACCCAAAGAACACTGCCCGCGGCGCGCCGTTGAGCGAACTCCAACGCACCTGCTCTCCCAGATGATTCGTAAGCGTGACCTCTTCGGTCCTGCTTTTTCCGCACGCTGCGAGGACACCTGTCGCGACCGCGCCCGTCAACAGCAATCGCCGCGTTGGACGCGCTACTATCACCGCGCCGACGCGCCCTGCCCCACCAGGGCGCTGGTCAAGCCGACAGAGACCGCAAGCGCCCGTTCGGCGATCATCAGATCGCGTTCGGCGTCCGCCACGCCGATGCGTGCGCTCAACAATTCCTGCTCCTGATTGAGCACGTCGATCATCGAGCGCTGGCCGAATTGCTGCTCGCGGCGAACGCCGCGGCTGGCGAGCTCCGCCGCCTCCAGCCGTATGCGTTGGGATTCGACGCGGGCGCGTGATGATTCAAGCAGCGAGAACGCAACCGTAACCCCTTCGCGCACGCGCCGCTGCGTGTCGGCCATGTCGAAGTTCGCCGCATCGCGCAGATGGCGCTGCTGACGCGTGCGCGAGCGGACCGAGCCGCCGCTGAACAGCGGGATCGAGACGCGCAGACTGACCGATTGCTCGGTCTCGTAGTCGGGGCCGCCGGCCCGTTCTAGGTCGATGATGTTGCGATCAATGTAGGACTGCATCACGTCCAGGCGCGAATGGCTGGTCTCAAGAAACACCCGCAAGCGGCCGTTGGCGGCCGCAGCATCCACCGATGCTTCTGACGCCGTGATGTTGGCCGCGGCCGCGACCAACCTCGGGTGGTCGGCGGCAATCTCGAGCGCCTGCTCCAGAGTTTGCGGTAAACCAGCCATCGCCGCGGGCGCCTCCAAAGCGCCGGGTGGGCGCCCAGTGATGCGCATATAGGTTTCGTCGGCCTGGATGACACGCACCCGGGCGCGCGAAAGATCCGATCGGGCCTGCGCAACGCGAGCCTCCGCTTGCGCCACATCCGTGCGCGTGAGGAAGCCCTCGCGCTGGTTGGCGCGGGCGAAACGCTCCTGCTCCTGAAGATTGGCCAGCAATTGCTCTTGCGCTTCTAGCGAAGCGCGCGACGAACGCGCCTCTCCGTAGGCTTGCGCCAGTTCGAGCGCGAGGTTTTGCACAGCGTCCTGATAGAGCGCGACCGCCGAGGCGATCTGCGCGCGCGCCAGTCGCGTCGAAGCCCAAACCCGTCCCGAGCCGAACAACAATGTGGACGAACGCAGCGTCGCCACCCAATAATCCGGAAGCTCCCGGATCGGGGTCGCGAGATTGATGGGCTTCGGCAGCTCGCTGCGATCGGAATCCACCGCAGCGCCTTCAAGCGTGATCTGCGGCAGCAATTCTGACCACGCCTGCGGCCGCGCCTCGCGCACAGCCTCCAACCGCGCGCGCTCAGCGCCTAGAGCCGGGCTGGTGACGATCGTGGCGCGCGTTTCCTCTTCGAGCGTCTGCGCATAGGCAGGCGCCGCCGCCACGACGGCGATGACCGCCAAACCCAGCATCAAGTCGGATTTGCGCATGGCTCAATTCTCTCTGAATGACCGCCAAACCGACTGACCCAGCGGCTCAAGCAAGTATTGCAACGCCGTCCGTTTACGTTGCGGGATGACGACTTCCACGGGAAGGCCCGGAAGCAGCGTGAGTTGCCCAGTCTGCGAGGCGCGCGCGAGCCGCTCGATCTCGTCGTGGGACACGCGGATTTCCGCCGTGAAATAATGGCTGCCGCTGCGTTGGTCTTCGAAGCGGTCGGCCGACAGGCGATGCACGACGCCGCGGGCATACGGCATCTGCCGCCCCTCGAACGCCGATAGGCGCACATTGGTTTCCTGGCCGACGCGGACATTGTCGGCGTCCATCGGGCGAATGTTGACCTGCATGATCATGTCCTGCTCGTCAGGCACGATCTCGAGAATGCGCTCGCCGGGGGAGATCACTGCGCCCGAATTAAACACAGCAAGGCCCACGACCAAGCCGGCCGTCGGCGCGCGTACGCGGGCGCGCTCCAATTGCACCCGCACGGTCTGCAGGCGCGGCTGCACTTCGCCGAGCTGAGTTTCGACGATGCGCAACTCTTGCGCGATCTGCTGAGCGCGATCCTCACGGATTGAGAGCGATTGCATCTGCGATTCGCCGATCCCCTCGCGGGTCTGTTCAATCAGCCCCAGCATTTCGGCGCGGCGGCCTTCTAGTTCCGCCGCAGTGCGTTCAGCTGCGCGAACGCGGGTCTCGGGCGCGAACCCTTCCGCGTGCAGCGAACGTAGGCCGTTCAATTCCTCGCCCACCAGCGCCTGCTGATGCTCGATCGCGGCGATTTGTTCACGATAGCCGGCGATGCGCGCGCCCATCTGCGATTGGCGCTGCCCCTGCACGCCGGTCTGCGCGAAGACCGCCGAGCGGCGTGCGCGCAATTCGTCTTGCTGGCGCTCGAGCACCGCAGCGGCCAGTTCGACATATTCGGGCGGCAACGCATCCCAAGTTACGGGGCGCGTGATTTGATCCTGCCGCGCGCTTTCCGCAATCAGCCGTTCGCGCGAAGCTTCCAGCTCGATCGATTGCACGGCGAGGCCGCGCTCCTGCGCGACCAGTTCGATCGCTGAGAGCTCGACCAGAATTTGATTGGCGGCCACGTGGTCGCCTTCGCGAACCGCAACGCGCGAGACCACCCCGCCGTCGCGATGCTGCACCACCTGGCGATTGCCGGAGACTTTCACCTCGCCGTTGGCGACAACGCCGGAATCAAGCGGCGCAAACGCCGCCCAAAGTCCGAACACGCCGAAAAACAGGCCCATGACAATGAGACCGAGCCGGCCCTCCGCCCAGGGGCCGTCGTCCTTGCTTGCGCTCTTTGCGTCTTGACTGCTCATTGCTGCGCCCCCGCTACAATGCTCGGAACCTGAGTTTTCCCTACTGCGCTGAGCTTCGCAAGTACCCCATGCCGTGGCCCGCATTCTACAATGCGACTTTCCTGCATCACTATGAGCTTGTCGGCGACATTGATGACGCCCGCCCGGTGCGCGATCACGAAAACCGTGCCGCCCCGGGCCTTCACCGCCTCGATCGCGGCCACCAGAGCGACCTCTCCGTCGGCATCCAGGTGGGAGTTCGGCTCGTCGAGCACCATAAGGATCGGATCGCCGAACATCGCCCGCGCCAGCGCGATCCGCTGCGCTTGGCCAGGGGAAACGCCGCTGCCGCCGAAGCTCAGTTCTGTCTCGTAGCCCCTGGGCAGCCGCAAGATCATCTCGTGCGCACCGGCCAGGATGGCCGCCTGGACGATCTTCTGACCAATCTGCTGGGCGTTCTCCGCATCGGCTTGGGCGAAGCAGGAGATGTTCTCAGCTATGGTTCCGTCGAAGAGTTCGATGCGTTGCGGCAGATAGCCGATGTGTTTGGCGAGTCCGGTCTCGTCCCAATCGGTGTAGCGCGCGCCATCGATCCGCACAGCGCCAGCTTTGATTACAGCCGCATTGGCCAGCACCCGTGCGAGCGTGGTCTTGCCAGCGCCGCTTGGCCCAATGACGCCGATGACCTCGCCAGGTCCCGCCGTAAACGACGCGTTCTGCATTGAAACCGTTCGTCCATCCGGCGCGAGCGCAGAAACCGCCTCAAGTTGGATGCGCCCTTTCGGCTCCGGGAGCGGCGTGTGCAAGACCGCCGGCTTTGCTGCTGCAAAAAGCTTACGCAGCCCCTGATAAGCCGTCACCGCCATGCCGATCTGGCGCCAGCCGCCGACAATCTGCTCGACCGGCGCGAACGCGCGTGCGGTCAAAATGGTGGCGGCGATAATCGCGCCCGCCGAAATTTCTTGTTCCACCGCCAGATACGCGCCGAGCCCAAGCGCCGCCGATTGCAGCAGCATCCGCACCACTCTGGTCGCGGCGGAATAGGTCGCGCCCTTGAATGCTGCGTCAGTCTGCAGATCGACGTAATTCGCGCGTGCAATGGCGCGCCGATTGCGCATTTTGGCGCTGGAACCGAGGGCGTTGATGGTTTCCGCTGAGTTAAGATCGCCGTCGTGGGCGACATAGAAGATCGCGGCTTTCGCGGACAATTGCGAAAGCGCGCCCCTGGTTGCGCGCTCATTGATCAGCGCCAGCGCCGTAATCAGCACCGCTCCGCCAAGAGCGAGAATGCCGATCCAGAAATGGATGACAAAGCAGATGCCGATAAAAAGCGGGGTCCAGGGGATGTCGAGCAGCCCGGTCGCCGCGGGGCTGGTGACGCCCTGGCGCAAAGTGTCGATGTCACGAGCAGTGGCGAGCGGGGGCACGCCCTCGCGGCGCGCCCGCATGTTCTCGGCGATCACCGCGTCGCACGCCAGGCGCTCAATGCGCAGAGCCGCGCGTGTCAGCAGCCGCGCGCGCACCGCGTCCAATACGGCCATCACGCTCAAGCTGACGACCAGGACCACGCTCAACAGAATTAGCGTGATAATTCCACCCGTGGGGATCACGCGATCATAGACCTGAAGCATGTAAAGCGAGGGCGCGAGGTAAAGAAGGTTAATGGCGCCGCTGAAGAGCAGGATGAGCTTGAAGTGACCAGCCAGACCCTTCTTGCCCTCAGCCAACACTTCAGAAGCCCGCAGCGCTTCGCTGAATTCTTGGGCGGTGCGCGCGCCCTTTTCCCAAGCAGACATTAACCGTTTCGCAGGCCCAGACTCCGCCGCCTTGCCCCACAGGGCGCGCGCGCCCTCAAAGCGCGGACTGTGCCAAATTCTGCTTGCCCAGCTGCCGGCGGCCTCGTCCGAGCCGGCCGCAGGGCCACCAGAGCGATCTTCACGGGGATCGGCGTCCCTGTTCCGAACAAATCGACCGACCAGCGGGAAACGAGAGAAGTCCATGGCGGCCCCTATGCTTATTTCGTGCCTCGCAAGAAACCGCCCTGGAGAACCGGCGCAACAGGACTTGCCCAGCAGGCGTCAAATGCAAGCGTGGCGCGCATTTAACTGCGCGCCACGCCTTACGTCTTGATTTGGGTCAGCTGGGCCGAATGGCCCAACCCCCTGTTCATCACGGCCCGAAGATGAAGTCGGACGAGGTGATGACGGTCGCGTCGCCCAGGCCAACCAGCACGAAGGAATTAGCCCCGTCGATGGTGACCCGAGTGCTGGCGCCGATGTCCTGGATAATGATCCGGGTGCCGATATCGGCCGCAGTCAGGCCGGCGAAGGCCGTCACGTCGAGCAGATCCTGTCCGCCGCCGCCTGCGTCGGCGTCGAACCCGTTGATCTGGTCGTTATTGCCCGAGCCGGGCGCAAAGACGAAGAAGTCGTTGTCGTTGCCACCGTTCATGATGTCGTTGCCGGCGCCGCCGATCAACGTATCCGAGCCGTTGCCGCCTTGGAGGTTGTCGGCGCCGCCGCGACCATCGAGAACGTCAGCTCCGCCGTTGGCGCCACCCTGGAGGATGTTGTTTCCGCCGTCGCCGAAGATGAAGTCGCTGCCCGAACCGCCGGTCACATTGTTCACGCCAGCGATCGAAGTGAACCCGCTCGCCGTGCCTGCAACCAGATCGACGCTGACTGAGTTCGCCGCCAGCGTTCCGGCATAGCTCAACAAATCGCCCCCATCGACGCCGAGATCGGCAGTAACCGATTCGATGTTGGAGAGCGTCACGCCATTGAAGCTGGCGAGCGCCGCCCCGTTGTAAACAACGGTGAGGTTGTTGCCCAGGATCGTGCCGTTGATCTGGAGTTCGTCGTTGTCGGCGCCGCCGTCGTAGCTGGCGTCGTTGCCGTGACCGAAATTGTAGATGATCACATCGTCGCCGGCATCGCCATTGACAACGTCAGCATTGCCGACGCCGCCGAGCAACGTGTCGTTGCCGCCGCCGCCATTGATGACATCGCCGCCTGCGCCGTTAGCGCCGCCGTCGATGCGGTTGTTGTTGGCGTCGCCGGTAATGACATCGGAGCCGCTAGACCCAATTACATTCTCTATACCGCTCAGGGTGTCCGAACCGGTCGCTGCGCTGCTCGATGTCCCGGCGACGAGGTTGACGATAGCCGCCGTACTGGTTCCACCCAGCGTGTAGGTGTCGACACCCAGGCCACCGATGTACTGGTCGTCGCCATCGGTGAGCGGACCTCCGCTTGGGGGGGTGGCGCCGAAGATGTCGTCGCCGCCGCCGCCATCTACGCTGTCGTTGCCCATGGAGCCGTTGAGGCCATTGGCGCCGCCGTCGCCGACGATGGTGTCGTTGCCGGCGCCGCCGACCACGTTCTCAATGCCGGCAATATTGGTGAAGCCGGAAGCCGTGCCGGTGGCCAAATTCACCGCCACCGCGACAGCCGCGAGCGTCGTCGAATAGTTCAGCACATCGACGCCGCCGCCAAGATTGGCGTCGATGCGTTCGACATTGCTCACCGTTCCGCCCTCGATGCGATCGATCGCGGTCGACGAAGAGGCACGCACGTCAAGCGTTTCGTTGAGCGCGCCGCCGCTGATCAGGATAGTGTCGAAATCCGCGCCGCCGTTGATCGTGTCTTGGCCATCGCCCATCACGTAGAGGATGGTGTCGTTACCGGCATTACCTTGGACCGTATCCGCACCAGCGTTGCCGTTTAGAATGTCGGCGCCGTTGCCGCCATTAAGCGTGTCGTTGCCGGTGTTGCCGGACAGGACGTCAGCGCCGTCACCGCCGTTAAGCGTGTCGTCGTTGCCGCCGCCGTCGAGACGATCGTTGCCGCCCAGGCCGTTCAGCGTGTTGACGCCAACACCGCCGAAGATGTTGTCATCGAACGCCGTACCGCCGATCACGGCCGCGTTTGAGATGATCAGGCTGCCGACATTGCCAGAGGCCGCCGAGGCGATGCTGTTGGGGAACCCAAAGTCATCGTCGTAGCTTACAACCACCCGCACAAGCTGGCCTTCAACTTCGGCTGGGACCACAAGCGTCGGATTGACCTCGCCGCCGATATCAACCCAGTCAACGCCGTCAAACGTCTGCCACTGGTACACGAAAACCGCACCGTGGATGCCGTCCGCATCAGAGAACGCGAGTTGCGCGCTGATCGTGTCGCCGACGGTCGGGGTCGGGTCGCTGAGGAGGACCGCGCCGACCGGGGCGTCGTTAACACCGGCAACCGCATCGGTCTGCGCCGAGAACACGGTCTCGGCTACGCCGTTCTGATCGACGTAATTCATGCGCACGCGGATCGGGGAGTTCGCCTGGTCTTGGCCGACTGTGAAGGTCAGGCCTGTTGCCGGGATCGGAACTTCCGACCCGTTTACTCCAGGAACCATGATGTCCGACCAGAGCCCGGATTCGCCGTCCTGCATCTGCCAAGTGATAAGGACAGTACCGGTGATCGCGCCGCCCGTGGCTGTGTTGTTCGGGTCGGAGACGCCAGCGAATTCCGCAGTCAGCGTCTGGCCTTCCGCCGGCGAGGTATCGTCGATGGTGGGCGCGCCGACCGGCAGCGAGTTAGAGAACCCTGCAATCTCCAGCGTGACGTCGTTGAACTGCAGCCGCTCGATATTGCGCAGCAGGTCGATGCCGTCGACGCCAGCTTCACCGGGAACGATGTTCCCTTGGGCGTCGCGAGCGAAGTGCAGCACACGGATGAAGCCGTCGCCGTCTTGATCGCTGATGCCTTCGGCCGTGCCTTCACCTTCGATGGAGTAATCGGCGCGAACACCCGTGTACACTGCCGCGTCAACATCCGAGTTTTCCGCGAGAGTTAGAATCTCACGAACGATGCCCAGCTGACCCGGGTTGAGCGCGCCGGAAAGCATTTCTGCTTCGATGTCCATCATCCAATTGGCGCGTTCGTTGAGATCGTCGAAATCGCCGTCATTGTTGCGGTCCACGCCGATCGCAACATGGAGTTGAGCGTCGCCATCGATGATGTCGTTGCCGCCGCGGCCTTCGATGATGTCGGAGCCCGCGCCGCCAAGGATGATGTTGCCGCCAGTGAACATGTCGTCGCTGCCGGCGACATTGCCATCGATCACGCCGTTAACACCGGCGCCTGCCGAACCGAGGAACGCCTGCATGCCGTCGATGCGCGCAATGCCGGCCGCCGTCAGCTCGTGGTTGGTCATGGTCAGCTCGGCTTCGAGACCCGCCTCAACACGGCGATGGTCGCCGCGCAGGACGTCGTTGAATGCCGACCCGGAAAGACCTTCCGTATTGTCGAAGCGGTCAAGCGTGGCGTTCGGATCCCCGCCCGGGTGCGGAACAGGGCGAATGGTCATATCCGCTTCCGCGCCGCTGGTGGCGTTTTGGTAGCTGCCCCAATCGAAGCCAACGAAGCCTTCGTACCGTTCGGTGCCGGCGCCGCTGACCATGATGTCGTCGCCGCCGAAGGAGTCGAAATCGGTCGGGCCGCCGCGATTGATCAGAACGTCGTGACCGCCATTGGGGTCGTTGTCGCCGAAGTTCAGCACCGAGCCGTCGACGTCGGCGTTGTCGCCGGTGAGGAAGCTGTTGCCGAAGCCTGCTTCCAGCCAATCGTCGCCGAAGCCGCCGACCAGGCCGATCAGCGTGCCATCGGACCTGACGAAGTCATTGCCAAGACCAGCGAACGCTTCGCCGGATTCGGAGCCGATATCGATGAAGTCGTTGCCGCGGCCGCCGATAACCAAGTCGATGCCGTTGCCGGAATGGATGACGTCGTTGCCGTCATTGCCCTTGATATTGTCGTCGAAGGCAAGGTCGGTGATGATGTCGTCGCCGTCGCCGCCATTGAGGATGTCGGCGCCGTTGCCGCCTTCGATGCGGTCATTGCCGCCGTCGCCCCAGATGGTGTCGTCGCCGATGCCGGCGATCAGGGTGTCATTGTTGTCGGTGCCGCCCAGCACGACGTGGCCGCCGCCATTATAGCGGAGATAATTGCTGTCTGGCCCCGCAGTCGATGGATCGTTGCGTGAGACGAGCGGAGCGAACGGATTGGACGCTGCATCTTCGTCCGCATAGGTCGGGTCGGCGCGATCGACCGGTTGGACGCCATGCGTGAGCCCAGTGAACTGCGCATTCTGGTCGATCTCAAGCGTCCAGGTTGGCGTCGCGAAGACGTCGCCCGGCAAATGCTTGAGTTCGGTGTTGCGCATGATCAGCGAGGCGAACGAATTGCCTTCGAGTTCGGCCAGGAAGTTCTGACCCGAGAAGCGCGCCAGATAGTAGAAGCGGTCGCCGTTCTGCAGGTTCTCCATCTGCGTTTCGAACACGAACGCGAAGGTCGAGCCCAACATGCCGCCGAACGCCGGCGCCAATTCCGCAAGACCGCCGATCCAGAGATCGACAAGCTCCAGCCCGCCAAGGCTGCCGCCAGCATAGTCGCCGGTGGCGTTGAGGAAGTCCAACGAGTCGTTGATGCCCGTCACGGTATTGATGTGCGTGCCCGCAGCAATGTCGAACGCCACCGCGCGCTTGTCAGCCATCGTCGTCGCGTTGACGATATCCACGTGTGTGCCGTAGGCGGCGATGAAATTGATCACCGATGCCGGGTGCTTCACGTTCTGCGCGAAATCGACCCAGCTCGTGTACGGCGTCAACAGACTGTCGCCGGTGGCTGCGAAGAATTGCCGGCGCGCCTCGTTCAGCCCGGGAACGCCGGTGTCGCGACCGCGCGCCAAGTTGAGCACCGGAAGGTCAAGCGGCAGGCCGACCAGGTTGTTGCGCAGCGCTTCGGTGACGAATTCGTCGATCGCGTTGCCCGACTGGCGGGTCATGCCGCGAATGATGTTTTCGGTTGCTTCCGCCGCATCCACGCCGCTGGCGACGAATTCAAGCGGGTTCAGGAATGCGGCGATCAAGCCGATCTGATCGGTCTCGGGAGTTTCCGGTCTGCCGTCGCTTCCAACCAGCCCGAAATTCGCGTCGAAGCGGTCAACGGTTTCGGTCAGCATCGAGTGGCCGAAGCGGTACACGACGTGCGCGAACTCCGCGAAGATCGCCGGATTGATCGTCATGTCGATGTTGATGAACACATCGATGTTCGGTTGGATCTTCCGCGCGAATTCTTCGAACACCAAATGCTGGTATTGCATTTCGGTGAACACTTTCGCGGCCTGGAACAGACGCTCGCCATTCCACACATAATCGGCAGGATCGCTCGACGGCGCCCCAGCCACCGGCTCCAACAGCCACTGATTGAGGAAATCGATGTCAGCCGGCATGCCGTCTGTGCCTTGGGCGACTGCGAGGACCTGGGCCTGCACCGATTCCACGAGCCGGTTGTGCTCGGAGTGGAAAATGGTGTGAACGGCAGTCAGACCGATGTTTTCGTTGCCGCGGCCGTCGCCGGTGGCGAAGTGCGCGTCCAACAGCTCGTTGTCATAGACCCAAGCCGGCTTCAGGAATTCGCGGTTGACCACTGCCGTTGGCGGTTGGCCGCCGTCAGGAGCAAACAGCGGGTTCACCGCCACTTGCGGGGTGAGCTCGAGCAAGTTTGTCTCAGGCCCAACGTGCAAGGGGTTGTAGTTCGGGTTGACGATCAGCGCGATGCCAACCGCTCCATCTGCGTCGGCGATGTCGTTGACCGCCGGGGTCGCCGGGTTGCCGTCATGATTGAACGTGCCGGGCGCCGCCGCGTGGGCGATGTCATCGAGGAACGCGTGATCGGTGCGAACGGTGACGCCGGTGGTGTCAGCAGAACCAGCCGCGATCAACGCCGCAGTGACGGCCGCCGGCGAGTTGATGTCGAGACCGCCGGGAATGCCTTCAACGTAAACTATCACGTCGTCGGCGGTATTGGAGATGCCGTCGGCGCCGTTGTCGACGCGGATGGCCACCTGCGCAAAGCCGTTGGCGCCCGGAATGAAGCGGCCATAATCGTCAGTCAGCAACAGCGGCACGTTGTGCACGTCATGATCGCTCAGCTGGATGCCGAGCATCGAGGCCGCTTGAGCTTTCACGTCCGCCCAAGTCGCCAAGCCGCCATGGGCGCCGTCCAGCAATTTGCCGGTCGACACTGCGTTGCCCAGGCCATTCGGCGCATACTCGCGGAGGAACACCTGGTGCGAGGGGTGCGAAGTATAGGTCTGGTTCTGGTCGATGAACGGCGTGGTTTGGTTGTTTTGCTCGTGGATGTCGTCCAAGCTCTCGTCGATGCCGATGGTGGCAGGGTTGTCGCCGCGCACGCCGTCGGGACCCGGGTCGTTCGAGGCCCGCGTCAACATCATGAAATTGGCCGCGTCATCATCGGTACCGAAGATATTATCCAGGCCGTCGAGGTCAGGATTGAACAGCGGATCGTCCGGCGCGAGCGGGATGAACACGGTGCCCGAGCCGCCCTTGTTCACCAGATCGAGGCCGTGATCGAAGAACTGGCCAAATAGGGTGAACCAGGAATTGAACGGCGCCGAAAGACCTTCATCTGGCGCGGTATTGGGGATGAAGAATACATCGCGGTCGTCGTTGAGGCCGGTGAGGGGGTTGACGCCAAAGATACCGTCAAGACCGGGGCTAACAGCGATTGGGGCGCCGCCATTGGCTTCGACTGCAGCGTGGTTGTTCGCGGTCTGATCGACGATCAGGTTCGAGATCATGCGCAGATCGGCGTCGAACACGAAACCCTTGGTTTGGAGGTAACTGGTGGACGAGCCGACGGCCTGGCCGGGAAGGCCAGCCAGGGTGACCGCGCCCGCGTCGCGCCACACCGGATCCAGCAAGCGGATGAAGTTCTGGTCCGCGGCGCCCCAGGTCTCCTGCCCAGGGATCACGTGGTTGTTGGTGCCCGCCGTTTGGCGCAGGCCCCATGGATGGAACGCTGTCGGCGGCAGATTGCCCGATTCAGCCAGCAGGATCTGGTCAAGAATGAACTTCAGATCGACGCGAAACAGCTGCACCATTTTCTTGATCCCCCAAAATCAACGGAAGTCCGTCGACGAAACGCCTCGACATGCGCCTCGCGCACATCAGCCGAATCTAGGGATGCTCTCTTCTTTCGCGTCTCTCAATTACAGGCACGCAAGGCGAGCAAGGAATTTTGTTAATTCACCTGAGGCGCGAGTAAGTGTTAAGAGCGCACATCATTATTCCGCGCAAACGGCTCTTTTCACAGCTTATTAGGCATAAGCCGCCCCGCCCCACGCGTTGGCGCGGCGACGACGAACATCATGACCGTTCGCTCGGCAACTTAATTCGAGCGCGCTGGGCCAAGTCCGGCTCTCAATGTGCTCCGCACGCCACACCCGAATGCGGCAGTTTGGAATTCAGACTCCAAGGCTGAGGTCGAGCGCTCGCTTCTGAAATCTGAATTACGCTTGCGTAGCAGCGCGGGAGCGCGTCCTCCGTGCAGGCGCATTCATGGATAACGAAATCTGCCGCGACGCTGGTCTCGTAATTTTTTCGCAGCGACCGCCACGCTCAAGCGGCGTTAACCACATCCCCGGCGCCGAACTTGAATAGCTCAACACACCTAACACGAACGACGCTGAAACAGATGCTCGCGCCGTGGGCGTGCGCACTCAAGACTTGGCAAGTTGTGAGTTAGAGGTGAGGAAAGCGTGGCGCTAAGGGCAAGGGGACTGGGACTATGAGTGCAGTTGATGATTTCTTCGACATCTCCGAAGACGACACCATTTCGGGCAACTTGTTCGATGATAATGGCCTCGGCCCCGATGTCGGCACGCTGAGCATTATCGAAATCGACGGCGTATCGTCGAATGTCGGCGCCCTGATCATCTTCGCCTCCGGCGCCCTGCTCACAGTGGAAGCCGACGGCTCGTTCGCTTTCAACACCAACGGCGTCTACGACTCGCTTTCGGTCGGCGAGAGCATCACGGAGATCTTCTCCTACACCGTCGAAGACACCGTAAACGGCGGCCCCCCCAGCACCGCTTTCGTCACGATCACCATCAACGGCGCCAACGACCTCCCCCTTGCGTTCGACGACGCCTTCAGCACCGATGAGGACACGCCCCTGTCCGCCAGCGTGCTGATCGACAACGGCTTCGGCGCAGACTCCGATGTCGACGCCCTCGATGTCCTCACGGTCACGGAAGTCGATGGCGTACCGATCGCCGGCCAGATTACCCTCACCTCCGGCGCCCTCCTCACGATGAATTCGGACGGCACCTTTTCTTACGATCCCAACGGCGTGTTCGACAATCTCCAGGTCGGACAGTCGGGTATCGACAGCTTCCTTTACACCATCGACGACGGCAATGGCGGCACAAGCACCGCCACCGCAGTCATCACCATCAATGGCGTGAACGACGCACCGGTCGCAGCGGCGGATGCTGTCTCGACGGATGAAGACACTGCCGGCGCTGGAAACGTCCTCCTAGATAATGGTGGGGGCCTGGATTCAGACGTCGAGTCCGATCCGCTCACCGTGTCGGAGGTCAACGGCTCGGCGGCCAATCTCAACGTGCAAATTGCGCTTGGCTCGGGCGCGTTACTGACGCTCAACTCCGACGGCTCGTACGATTACAATCCCAACGGCGCCTTCGAGACGCTAGCCCTTGGCGACAGCACGACCGATAGCTTCACCTACACAATCAGCGACGGCAATGGCGGCAGCGATTCCGCCACGGTCACCATGACCATCACTGGCGTCAACGACGCACCGGTTGGCGTCGCCGACACAAACTCCACCGATGAAGACACAGCGATCAGCGGCAACGTCCTATTGAATGACACCGACATAGACGCCGGCGCCGTCCTTTCGGTCAGCGAAGTCAACGGCGTCGCCGCCAACGTCAATACAGAAATCACGCTCGCCTCCGGCGCGTTGCTCACGCTCAATTCCGATGGGAGCTACGATTACAACCCGAATGGCCAGTTCGAAGGCCTGCAAGTCGGCGAGAGCGCCACTGACAGCTTCAGCTACACCGTGTCGGACGGCCAGGGCGGAACCGACACCGCCACCGCGACCATCACCATCAACGGCGTCAACGACGCCCCGGTAGCCAATGACGACGGCGATACCACCGACGAAGCCAACGTCGCCATCGGCAACGTGATCACCAACGACACCGATGTGGACAACGACCCGCAAGTGGTCACCGAGATCAACGGCGTCGCCGCCAATGTCGGCGTCCAGATCACGCTCGCATCCGGCGCGCTGGTCACGCTCAACTCAGATGGCAGCTACGTCTACAATCCGAACGGCGCGTTCGAGCATTTAGGCGTCACTGTGGGAACCGCCACCGACAGCTTCACCTACACCTTGAGCGACACCAATGGCGGCACAGACACCGCCACCGTCTCCATGCTCATCGCGGGCATCAACGACGCGCCAGTCGCCCTCGCTGATACAGCTTCGACGGACGAGAATACTAATGTACTCGGCAACGTGCTGACGAACGACACCGATGTAGACACCGGCGATGTGCTCTCGGTCAACGAAGTCAACGGCGTGGCCGCCAACGTCGGCGCCCAGATCACGCTGGCCTCTGGCGCGCTGCTGACGCTCAACGCCAACGGCAGCTACGATTACAACCCGAACGGCGCGTTCGAAGGCCTGCAAGTCGGCGAGAGCGCCACTGACAGCTTCAGCTACAAGGTGAGCGATGGCTTGGGCGGCGGAACCGACACTGAAACCGTCACCATCACCATTAACGGCGTCAATGACGCCCCGGTGGCCAACGACGACGGCAACTCCACCGACGAGGCCAACGTCGCGATTGGAAACGTGATCACCAACGACACCGATGTCGACAACGATCCGCAAGTGGTCACCGAGATCAACGGCGTCGCCGCCAATGTCGGCGTCCAGATCACGCTCGCATCAGGCGCGCTGGTCACGCTCAATAGCAATGGCACTTACACCTACAATCCAAACGGCGCCTTCGAGCACCTGGGTTTCACTGTGGGAACCGCCACCGACAGCTTCACCTACACCTTGAGCGATACATTTGGCGGCACAGACACCGCCACCGTCTCCATGCTCATCGCCGGCATCAACGATGCGCCGGTCGCCCTCGCCGATACAGCTTCGACGGACGAGAACACTAGTGTGCTCGGCAATGCGCTAACGAACGACACCGATGTCGATACCGGCGATGTGCTGACGGTCAGCGAAGTCAACGGCGTCGGCGCCAGCGTCGGCACGCAGATTGCACTTGCTTCGGGTGCGCTGCTCACACTCAACGCCAATGGTAGCTACAGCTACAACCCGAACGGCGCGTTCGAAGACCTCGCCGACGGCCAGAGCACCACCGACAGTTTTGATTACACCGTCAGCGACGGCATCGGAGGAAGTGACATCGCCACCGCCACCATCACCATCAACGGCGTTAATGATGCGCCGGTCGCCGTCGATGATACGAACTCCACCGACGAGAACACTGCCGTTCTTGGCAACGTGCTGACCAATGACACCGACGTCGATCTCGGCGACGTGTTGAGCGTCAGCGCAGTCAACGGCGTCGCCGGCAATGTCGGCACGCAGATCACGCTCGCCTCGGGGGCGTTACTGACCCTCAACGCCAGCGGAAGCTATGATTACGATCCGAACGGCGCTTTTGAGAGCCTCGCCAACGGCCAGAGTACAACCGACAGCTTCAACTACACCGTAAGCGACGGCAATGGCGGCAGCGATATCGGCACGGTGACAATCACCATCAACGGCGTCAATGACGCGCCGGTGGCGGGCGCCGACACCAATTCCACCGACGAAGCCACTGCGGTCCTCGGCAACGTACTGACCAACGACACCGACGTTGACAGCGGCGCTGTCCTTTCCGTCAGCGAAGTCAACGGCGTGGGCGCCAATGTCGGCGTACAGATCACGCTCGCCTCCGGCGCGCTGCTGACGCTCAACGCCAACGGTTCCTACTCTTACGATCCCAACGGTTCGTTCGAAAGCCTCGCCATCGGCGAGAGCACGACCGACAGCTTCAACTACACCGTCAGCGACGGCCTTGGCGGGACCGACACAGCAACGGTGACCATCACGATCAACGGCGCCAACGACACGCCGGTCGCCAACGCGGACGCTGGCTCGACCGACGAAGAGACGCTCGCGTTCGGCAACGTGCTTGCCAACGACACGGACGCCGACGCCAGCGACACGCTGGTTGTCAGCGCCGTAAATGGCGTGGCGGCGAGTGTTGGTGCTCAGATCACGCTCGCCTCGGGCGCGCTGCTAACGCTGAACTCCGACGGTTCCTATGAATACGATCCGAGCGCGTTTTCTCCGCTCGGCCTCGATGCCAACGCCAGCGACAGTTTCACCTACACCGTCTCGGACGGCAATGGCGGGACCGACGACGCGACCGTGACCATCAACATCGCCAGCATCAGCACCACCATTACCGGCGACGCTAACGCCAACACCCTGCAAGGCTTCAACGGGAACGACGTCCTGGTTGGCCTGGGCGGCGCTGACGTACTCGATGGCGGGGCCGGGACCGACACCGCCGATTATTCGACCGCGACCGCGCGCGTCGCAGTGCGGCTATGGAACAATTCCGGGACCGAAGGCGATGCAGCCGGCGACACCCTTAGCGGCATTGAAAACCTCACCGGCGGCGCCGGCGGCGACACCCTCGCGGGCGACAACTTCGCTAACGTCCTCATCGGCGGCGGCGGCGCTGACTTCCTCAGCGGACTTGCGGGCAATGACACGCTGCAAGGCGACGGAGGCGCCGACGTGCTGGTCGGCGGCGCCGGCGCTGACAGCCTTTCTGGCGGGGCGGGGACCGACACCGCCGACTATTCGACCGCGACCGCGCGCGTTGCAGTACGGCTATGGAACAATTCCGGCACCGAGGGCGATGCAACCGGCGACACGCTCAGCGGTATTGAAAATCTCACCGGCGGCGCCGGCAACGACACCCTCGCCGGAGACAGCTTCGTGAATGTCCTGGCGGGAGGCGGCGGCGCCGATTTCCTCAACGGCCTCGACGGCAACGACACGCTGCGCGGCGATGCGGGCGCCGACGTACTGGTCGGCGGCGCCGGCGCTGACGCCCTCGATGGCGGCAATGACAGCGACACTGCGAACTACTCGGCCTCGGCGGCCGGCGTCCAAGTGAACCTTGGCGCCAACACCGCACTCAACGGTGACGCGCAAGACGACACCTTTATCAGCATCGAGAACCTGATCGGGTCCGGCCTCGGCGATATTCTCATCGGCAACAATATAGCCAACGCTCTGTCAGGCCTCGCGGGCGACGACACGCTCGACGGTCAAGACGGTGATGACGCCCTCAATGGCGGCGCCGGGGCGGACACGCTCGCGGGCGGAGCGGGAAGCGACACAGCCGATTATTCGACCGCAACCGCTCGCGTTGCGGTGCGCCTGTGGAACAATTCCGGGACCGAGGGCGATGCCACCGGAGACACCCTCAGCGGTATCGAAAACCTCACCGGCGGCGCCGGAGGCGACACCCTCGCCGGAGACAGCTTCGCCAACATCCTGGCTGGTGGTGGCGGCGCTGACTTCCTCAACGGCCTTGACGGCAATGACACGCTGCGCGGCGACGCGGGCGCTGACGTGCTCAATGGCGGCGCAGGAAGCGACACAGCCGATTATTCGACCGCGACCGCGCGTGTTGCGGTGCGGCTGTGGAGCAATTCCGGCTCCGAAGGCGATGCAACTGGCGACACCCTCAGCGGCGTTGAGAACGTGACCGGCGGCGCCGGCGGCGACACAATCGCGGGAGACAGCTTCGCCAACGTCCTGGTCGGCGGCGGCGGCGCCGATTTCCTCAACGGCCTCGACGGTAATGACACGCTGCGCGGCGACGCGGGCAACGACGTACTGGTCGGCGGCGCAGGTGCTGACGCGTTCGTGTTCAGCGTGGGCGGCGGCGCCGACCAGGTTAATGATTTCGACGCTGATGCAGCCGGGGGTCAGGACACGCTTGATGTTTCCGCACTTGGGGTCTCTGCGCTCGATTTCGGCGCGCGTGTGTCGATCGTCGATCAGGGCGCCAACACGCTGGTCACCATCGACGGTGTGGTCTCCATGTTGTTGCTCGGCGTCACCGGCGACGGCGACAACGTCATCACCCAGTCCGACTTCATCTTCGGGCCATAACAGGCCAGGTCGCTGGCGCGCCTAAGAGCGACCTGAGTCTAGTCTACCGTCGCCTTCACGGGCGGCGGTAGGCGGTCTGCATGACCGCGCCTCAGCGACCTCCCAACAGCCTGGGGCGATCTTGGCTTATCATATTGATTTGTCTTTTATTTATCACGCAGTCCGAATTTCATACCGCGAACCTCGTCGGCTTTCCGAAGGTTGGCCGAGCCGCCAGCGATACACACAGCATTTTGATGACCCTTACACCCCCGAAGCGCTAGGATAGATTCGCCCTAATGATGGAGCGCATTCATGCCTGGACGCACGGCGCGTAGGCCCAATAGCATTTTCAACGACGAGCTTGGTACGCGCGCCTTCTTGCGCCGTGAAGAGCCGGTCAACGACATTGATACGCGCCCGAGTTGGACGGACAATTCTCTGCCGCAATTCGTTATTCTGCCCACCAGCGGCGTGGCAAGCAACGGCAAGAATATTCTCGACTGGGAACAGGCAGGCGCGCAGATCGCGCGCGACAGCAATGGCTGGGGTCTTGCGCTCGGGGCGGGCGCCACGGTCACCTATGCCTTTCGCTCCACTGCGCCGCTGACCATGCCCGATGACACTGCCGGGTTTTCCCGGTTCAACGCTGCCCAGATAGCGGCTGCCGAGGCTGCGCTCGCGATGTGGGCGGATGTGGCTAACATTACCTTCGTTCGCGTGGCCCCCACCGGCTATGCAAACGACGCCACGATCTTGTTTGGCAATTATTCTTCAGGCGCAGCCGGCGCTTCGGCGTTCGCTTTCTTTCCTGGATCGACCGCACCGAATTCAGTTGCAGGCGACGTCTGGGTCAATTTCAGCCTTCCGGATAACCAGAATTTGACGCCAGGTTCGTTTGGCCCGCACATTCTGGCGCATGAAATCGGCCACGCGATAGGCCTCAGCCATCCAAGCGACTACGACGCCGGCGACCCGACTTCGCCCACCTATGAACTCAGCGCGAGTTACTGGCAAGATTCGCGCGCCTTCACGGTGATGAGTTATTTCGGCTCGCCGTTCGTGGGGGGCAATCTGCCGGAGTTTTCGCACGGACCGCAATTCCACGACATCGCCGCAGCGCAGAGATTGTATGGACCCAATCTGACGACGCGCACCGGCGACACCATCTATGGCTTCAATTCCAACACTGGTCGCGAACATTACACGCTGACATCGGCCACAATCGGCGCCACATTCGCGATCTGGGATGGCGGCGGCAACGACACGCTTGATCTCTCCGGCTACAACGAAAACGCTGACATCGACCTGCGTCCTGGGTCGCATTCGAGCGCGGGGCCAGCCAATCCCGGGACCGGCCCCTCCGTGTTCAACATTTCGATTGCGGTCGGCGTGACCGTCGAAAATGCCGTTGGCGGGACCGGTAACGACACGCTGACCGGCAACGCCGCGGCCAATTTCCTGGTCGGAAATGGCGGCAATGACGTACTGAATGGCGGGTCTGGCGCCGACACCTTGGTCGGCGGTGCGGGCATGGATGAATACCACATCGATGACAGTGGCGATCTGATCGTTGAGGTTGATGCGGGTGGCGGAGATCAAGTGTTTTCCGGTATTTCCTACACGCTGGGCGAGAATGTTGAATCTCTCTCGCTAGTGGGCGCCGCAATTGGCGCAACCGGCAACGGGGGAGGAAACTCTCTCGGAGGCAACGACCAGAACAACGTTCTCAATGGGATGGGCGGCGCCGACAGCATGTGGGGCGAGAGTGGCGACGATCTAATCATCATCGACCACGTAAACGACTTCGCCGTGGGCGGCGCTGGATATGACATAGTCGAGATACATGTGAATTGGGCGCTCAACGGGGGCCAGATCGAGGAGATCCGGCTGACGGGAACCGCGCAAGACGCTTGGGGCTCCAACGAGAGCGAGCGCATTGTCGGCAATGCGCTCGCAAATTCGTTGAACGGCTTTGGGGGCGCCGATTCCTTGGACGGTGGGCCGGGCGCCGATCTCATCGATGGCAGCGAGGGCGACGACATTCTCTCTGGCGGTGATGACGGCGACACAATCATCGGCGGCGCAGGGATCGACCTGGCCGATTATTCGACCGCGGCCGCGCGCGT